>NZ_KI965906.1:0-164329 GCF_000524665.1 Alcanivorax sp. 97CO-5 | reverse complement strand
CGGGCGGTTAAAAATGGGGGGATTACACGAGCACCCGGCCGTGGCCGAGCCGACGCTCCAGAGTGGAGGCCAGTGGCGCCAGCAGAAGCACCGCGGCCAGGGTTAGCCAGAGTGAGCCTCCGGTGAAAGGGGCGGTAAAGAAACGGGCGGGGCGTGGCGAAGAGTTGGGCAAACCCCAGCGGTACAGGTTGCTGGTGGCAACCTGTGCGGGAATTTGCTCGCGCAGGCGCTTCCATTGCTCCGTTTCAGCGGGCGACCAGAAATCATGGGCGCGGCGCTGGCTGTCTGCGACAAAATCATCGGCGAACAGGGCGGCGCTGTAGGCGTGTGGGTCCATGGCCGCGCGCGCTTCCAATTGTTGCGACAGAGCGCTTTGATTATTGAAGCGGAGCCAGGAAAGGTAGTTGTTCCATTCCAGGTTTTTCAGGCCGCTGCTTGAGTACCAGTTTAAAACCGGTTGGGGGGTGTTAGCGTTGTTGAAGAGTTGGCCGGCGATCAGGGCAATGGCCACTAAGGCCATTCCCCTGGGGCCGTTGCGCCAGGCAGGCGCGGTTGGGTCAGCCGTTGTCTGCGCCGTGGTTGGTGTCGTCATTATCGTTATCCCCCGGCGGCGTTACCCGTAGCAGTCTTATTGTGCGGCCGTCGGCACTGAGCACGGTGACGCGGAAGCCATCCAGAGTGATACTTTCATCGCGGCCTGGTAGGCGGCCGAACTTCTGCATTACCAATCCCCCGATGGTGTCGAACTCTTCATTGCTGAACTGGCAATGAAAGTGTTCGTTGAAGTCGTCGATGGGAGTCAGGGCCTTGACGGTATATTCGTTTTTATCCAGATCCTTGATCAGGTAGTCATCTTCTTCGATATCGTGTTCGTCTTCGATTTCGCCGACGATCTGTTCCAATACATCTTCAATGGTAACCAGCCCGGCGACGCCACCGTATTCGTTAACGACGATGGCCATGTGATTGCGGCTGATACGGAATTCGCGCAGCAGAGAATCCAGACGCTTTGACTCAGGCACCACCATAGCCGAACGAATGTGATCCTTGATCGCAAAACGTTCCATACGGGCGGGATCAAGGATCAACGGTAAAAGATCCTTGGCAAGGAGGATGCCGATCACTTCGTCCGGGTCGTCACCGAGCACCGGGAAGCGAGAGTGTGCGCAGTCAATAATGGTGGGCAGAAAACCCCGTGGGTCGGAGCTGGCCTTGATGCTGACCATTTGCGAACGGGGGATCATGATTTCGCGAACCTGCATGTCTGCCACGCAGATGGCGCCTTCGATGATCCCTAGGGTGTCGCCGTCGATGATGTGGGTGTCGCGCATGGAGCGCATCAGTTCCAGTAGTTCGTTGCGGTCACCCGGGGTGGGTGAGAAAAACTGGCCGACACGCTCCAACCAACTTCGGCTGGTACCGTTATCCGAAAAATCGTCCGACATCAGGGGTTAAGCTCCGTATTTTCAGGTTGTGCCTGGCTTTCTTGTTGCGCAGGGCTGTAAGGATCAGGAAAACCCAACTCGCCAAGGGCACGGATTTCCAGAGTCTCCATGACGATTGCGTCGTCATCGTCTATATGGTCATAACCCAGCAGGTGTAGAACACCGTGGGTGACCATGTGCGCCCAGTGGGCGACCAGGGGTTTGTGCTGTTCGTTGGCTTCGCGGCGCACTACGGCGGCGCAGATAATAATGTCGCCCACCAGTGGGTCCATGGCGCCTTCCGGCAGCCCTTCGGGCATTTCAAAAGGGAACGACAACACATTGGTGGGAGCATCCTTGTCACGGTAATCGCGGTTCAGAGTACGAATCTCATCTTCATCCACGATGCGCAGGGTGATGTCGCCCACCACACCACCGGCAGCAATGGCCGCATGGCGTACCCATTCACATAAGTGGGTTTCATCGGGGGCGTCCGGGGCGTCGCTGGCCCACTGGATATCAACGGTGGGTGTCGGTATCCCGTTCATGACGGTCGTAGGCCTCTACAATGCGTTGAACCAGCGGGTGGCGAACCACGTCGCGGCTATCGAAGCGGGTTACCCCGATACCTTTTACCCCTTCCAACACTTCTAGTGTGTTGACCAGACCAGAACGTTGATGGCGGGGCAAATCCACTTGGGTGACGTCGCCGGTGATCACCGCGCGAGTACCAAAGCCGATTCGGGTGAGGAACATTTTCATCTGTTCTGGAGTGGTGTTCTGAGCTTCATCTAGAATCACAAAACTGTTGTTCAGTGTGCGCCCGCGCATATAGGCAAGTGGCGCTACTTCGATGACCATTCTGTCCATCAGTTTAGCCACCTTTTCGAAGCCGATCATTTCGTAGAGTGCATCGTATAGCGGTCTCAAATAAGGGTCGATTTTTTCCGCTAGGTCGCCGGGCAAGAACCCGAGCTTTTCCCCGGCCTCCACCGCTGGCCGAACCAGCAGAATACGTTGCACCTCGGCTTTTTCAAGGGCATCCACTGCGCACGCCACGGCCAGCCAGGTTTTACCCGTGCCCGCAGGACCCACACCAAAGTTGATGTCGTGCTTGTGTATCTGTTGCACGTACTCTCGCTGGTGCGCGCCTCGGGGCTTGATGCGTACCCGCTTGGTACGGATCAGCATGTCGTCGCCGGGTGAAGGCTCGGGGTTATCGGCAATGTTATTGCCGGCATGATCCGCCACGTTGGATTGCTGAAGATGCAGGTGCACGATTTCTGGGGTCAGCTCGGTGCCGTCGCGGGTCTGATCGTAGAGTTCGTTAAGAATGCTCTTTGCGGCTTCCACGGAGGCGGACTCCCCGGACAGATAAAACTGGTTGCCGCGGTTATGGATCTCTACCTGCAAGCGCTGGGTAATCTGCTTAATGTGCTCATCCAGACGGCCACAGAGACTGGCCAAGCGATGGGCGTCGTTAGGTTCGAGGCTGATATGTTGTGAAACGAGTGGTGTGTCCAAGATGGAAAAGATGGCCTTCGGGGCTGTTATGGGAGAGTTTCAGAATACCCGGAAGCGTTGTTTCGGGAAAGCGAATTTGAAAGGGCAGCGTAGCCGTCGCTATCGTTGGCTGCAAGGAGGATTGGAGCCGTGTCTGACAGTCTACCGTATCAGGCTGGTGTGACCCGCGATCCTAGGTTGCCGCTGAAAGTGACGGCCTATGCTGGTGCGAATGGGATAAACACCATATCCGTCGGTTGTGTAACCAGAGGCTGCTATAGGCTCCGAGCCAATCCTACTTCTATCACGCCTGTTGCCCAGATGAGTGCGTTCAGCGTGAGCAGGCGGCTGATCAACCCTGTCTAGAATGTTAGTAGAGCCTAGATAGCGTTTCGCATTCACGGTAGTAAGCAGCAGCTCACAGGCGATATGGTCGGAGCTGCTCCGCAGGGTTTTGGGCACTAATCAGCCACCAGCAGGATGGAAGCCCTTATATGAATGGTTTGCTCCACAATTTGTAATCGACGCAGGGTTGCACGAACAAGGCTCTAGTCTATATGAGCATCCATTAAAAACTGCTTTGTTGGAATGAAGAGAAATAATGGGATGAGTGCGCAAGGCCGGGGGTTAACTCGGGTTGCGCGGATCAGTCCCTAGCAATGAATTGCTGTAAGCCTTTGCAATGGTCACATCTACGAATTTACCAATTAGGTCGGTGTCATCACACTGGAAGTTAACTACTCGGTTGTTCTCGGTGCGCCCTTTTAGCTGGCCGGGGTCCTTCTTGGAGAAGCCGTCTACAAGAATGCGCTGGGTACTGCCCACCATTTTGCGGGAGATATCCTGGACATTCTGGTTGATGCGTTGCTGGAGAATGGCCAAGCGCTGCTTCTTTACTTCCATATCCACATCGTCGGGCAGGTCCGCTGCGGGCGTGCCTGGGCGGGCGCTGTAGATAAAGCTGAATGACATGTCGAAGCCGATGTCATGGATCAGGTTCATAGTGTCTTCGAAATCCCGGTCTGTTTCGCCGGGAAAGCCGATGATGAAATCCGAGCTAAAGGAAATATCCGGACGGATGCGTTTGAGCTTGCGCAGCTTGCTCTTGTATTCCAGCACCATGTGGTTGCGTTTCATCATCGCCAGGATACGGTCGGAGCCAGATTGCACCGGCAGATGCAGGTGGCTGACCAGCTCGGGCACGTCTTCGTACACTTGAATCAGCGCTTCAGAGAATTCCACTGGGTGGCTGGTGGTGTAGCGAATGCGGTCGATACCGTCGATATCCCGGATTAGTCGGATCAGGTCTGCCAGATCCAGTGTATCGCCGTCGGCCCCCACGCCTTGGTAGGCGTTCACGTTTTGGCCTAACAAGTTAACCTCGCGAACGCCCATGTCGGCCAGGTGCTGGATTTCTTTGAGGACGGGTTGCACCGGACGGCTGACTTCTTCACCGCGGGTATAGGGCACTACGCAGAAGGTGCAATATTTGGAGCAGCCCTCCATTATGGATACAAAGGCGGAGGGGCCGTCTACACTGGGTTCTGGAAGGTTGTCGAACTTTTCAATTTCCGGGAAGGTTACATCGATGGCCAGCTCACGGGTGCTGGCGGCCTGAGTAATGAGGCCGGGCAGGCGATGCAGTGTTTGCGGGCCAAAGACTACGTCCACATAGGGGGCGCGGTCGCGGATAGCGTCGCCCTCTTGGCTGGCCACACAGCCGCCCACGCCGATAATCATTTCGGGCTTGGCGTCTTTCAGTTTTTTCCAGCGACCGAGTTGGTGGAAGACCTTTTCCTGGGCTTTTTCCCGGATAGAGCAGGTGTTGAGAAGCAGCACATCCGCCTCTTCGGGATTGTCGGTGGGCTCCAGGCCGTGGCTGGATTCGAGCAGGTCCACCATACGAGTGGAGTCATACTCGTTCATCTGGCAGCCGTGGGTCTGGATAAACAGCTTACGTGCCATGGGTTGCCTAACCGTCAAATAGAGTGAAAATGGGCGCGGATTATAGCGCTGACTGCGGCAAACTGCGAACCGGAGGAATCATGGGAAAACTGCTGTATGTGCTGCCATTATTGGTAGCGTTGATGTCGGCTGGCTGTGGCAAGCAGGAAAGCGATCTACCGGTGAATACTCGTTTGGGCGGTGATTTCACCCTGACAGACCAGAATGGTGCGCCTTTTCAGGCAGAAAAGTTGAAGGGTAAAGTGTCGATTCTCTTTTTTGGTTATACCCATTGCCCGGATATTTGCCCGGCGGTGCTTGCTCAAGTGGCCCAAGTTTATCGCCATCTGGAAGAGGACGGGGTAGCTGATCAGGTTCAGCCGGTGTTTATTACTTTTGATCCTGAGCGCGATACAGTGGCTCATCTGAAGGAATATCTACCCTGGTTCAAGGCAGATATGATTGGCCTGACCGGTAGCCTGGAACAGATTCGCGAGGTTGCCAAGCAGTATGGGGTGGTCTTCATCAAGGACCAAGAAGCCGGGGAGCGGGGCTACCTGTTTACCCACAGCGACTACATATACCTGCTGGATGAACAGGCGCGTGTGCGCAAACTGTACCCGACGGATTTCAAGATTGACGAGGTGGTAACGGATGTTGAATCACTTTTATAAAAAAACGTGCCAGGGGGCTGTCCTAGCAGCATTTCTGTGCTCTGGCATCGTCCATGCCGATGTGAGTATTTCAGAGGGGTGGCTGAGGGCTGTGCCACCGGTATCGCCGACCATGGCCGGCTACCTAACCGTGACGAATAACGGCGCGTTCAGCGTAAAAATCATTGGTGCCAGCAGTGAAGTCGCGGGTCACACCATGCTGCATAGCATGAAAACCCTGAAGGATGGCACTCGTAAAATGGGGCATTTGCACCACATCATGTTGGAACCGGGGGAATCTTTCTCGTTATCACCGGGCGGCGACCATTTGATGCTAATGAAACTTCGGCGAGTGCCCCAGCCTGGGGAATCGGTCACGGTTTGTCTGATGCCGGAGGAAGGGGATGAGATCTGCGCCAACCTGCCGGTGTTGCGTGAGGCTCCCGAGGTTTAAACGAGCCTACACAAACTTGCGTTTGCGCCTCTTCTGCGCAATGGATAGCGCGCATACACTATAAATATGCGTCTGTTAATCCTGATTATACTCATCGTTATTCCGCTGGTGGCTACGGCAGAGTGTCCACGGCTTGCTGCTGCCCGAGGTGTGCCTGCTGCGCCAGATCAGGAATGGGCTCTGGCCACCCTCAATCTGTGGCGTTTGCGTGATGAGCACAGGCATAGCAAGCTGGATGACCCTGTATCGGCCATGTTGCTGGAAGCGAGATTGAATGCGCTAGCGGACTTTATTGTGGTGGACTTGAACGCGCCGCACGTTCTTGCGTTCCAGGAAGTGGAGAACCAGATTGTATTGAACCGGCTTGCAGAACGGCTGGCATTACTGGGTTATCGGTATCGTTCAGTGTTACGCGAAGGTAATGATCCTTCCGGTATGGATGTGGCGGTGATGTATCGTTCGCCGGTAAATATTGGCTCGGTTGGCACCCTTTTTTCAGACCAACGCTTGCGTGGCCATGCGCTTTATTCGCGTCCGCCTTTGGTGGTCGATATTGAGGCACCGTTAGCGGCCCGGCTGGTGGTGGTGCATTGGCGCAGTGCGAAGAATTTAAAGAAAGCACAGGTGTATGAAAAACGGCAAACTCAGGCGGCATTATTGGCTAATTGGGTCGCTGCGCAGAGAAGCCCGTTAATTGTTGCTGGTGATTTTAATACCACTTGGGGGCAGGGGCGATTTTCGGCCAGCTACCGGCGTTTTGAGCAGGCGGGGCTGCTGAATACCTGGGCTGAATTGCCTAAAAAATCACGCTACAGTTTTCGTTATCGATGCCAGCCACAGGCTCTGGATCATATTTGGGTGTCTCCTATTTTAAAAGCGTTCGTTAATCAGGTGGCGGTGAGTCGCGGTCATGCGGGTCGCTACGATAGTCTGTACCGCTCGAAGGGAGTGAGCCCTGTATCAGATCACGATGCACTGGTGGTGTATTTCACAAACCCTGTAGCGGGAGGCTAGGCGCTAGAAGAAATAATATGGGGCATTGTTTGAGTCAGTGGGGGCCGCTTTTTGCTTTTACGCGTCAGGCATTGATCATCAAACGTAAATTAAAAAAACGCCGCAGGGTTGCTTGCGTGTTTGCGAGGACCTAGGGAGGAGCCCCGCGGCGTAAAATCGTGAGCGACCGGAGTCGCTCAAATAGCGTTGTCGTTTATAGCGGGAAGCTGTAGCCGACGACGAACAGAGGGTCTTGATCATCGGAAACGGGGGAGAATTTATCGCTATCTACAACCTTGGAGACGGTAAAGGTCAAGTTTTCGATGGGAGAGTAGCTCAAGTCCACGTGGGTGTAGTCACTGTCGTCAGCTTCATACATCCAGGTGCCCACCAAGATACCAAAATCTTCGTAGTCGTAGCCCAAGGTAACGTAGTTGTCATCACCAAAGCTCATATCGGTAGAGCCATCACCCCCATCAGAAATATTCTTCTCCCAGCCAGCATAGCTGTATAGGGTCGCACTGAAGCCCCCCATACCCAGGCCGAGAATAATTTCGCCCAGCTCCCCGGCGCCCACATCGAATTCCGGGTAAACGTAGGTGATGTAGGACAGGTCATAGCTAAGGCCGCCTGCTTCACCACCGAAACCTACGTAGAAATCGGTTTCAGTAGAAGTGGTGCCCCCTGCTACGGGTGTACCAGCAGAAGAAATCCAAGTGCCTGCATAAAAGCCTGCGTCGGTGGTGAAGTCTAGGCTGCCGGAAACGTTAGCCGTACCGGCAGACACATCCTGACCACGCCACAGGTACATGCTGGCAATCCCCAAACTACCACTGATTTCTGCAGCTGCCATAGACGGAGCCACCACGCTTGCTGCCGCAATAGTGGAAGCAATGAGCGTTTTCTTCAGACCAAGTACGTTTTTCATGTGCAACCCTCTTAACAAGTCTAATTTGTTCAAATGTGCGCGGGTGGCGCACCGCCTATCAGGCTCGAAAGAGAGAATGCAGAGAGCGTGCCAGTTTTATTTTTTCTTTATATAACAGTGGTTTGAGTATAATTAGGGCGAGGTGAGCGGTGTGGGGTAGCAGTAACAAGGAAGAGGGTGCACCGCAATGGTGCGGCGCACCAAATTAGGGTGTTTATGACGGGCATTCCCAGTCGACGTGTACGGCGTCCGCGGAGCGACCACGACTATCGGTTAGTGATAGGCCGCATTGCCCCTGACTGAAACTAAATTTTGCCTGATAGTGTTCGCCCGCCAGCGCTTCGAATTGCAGAGCGACTCGACAGCGGTCCCGCGTGGTGCTGTTGGTGCTTTTTTTGTTGTAGAGAATGCCAATCCGAGCTTGCTTAGAGGCTTCCAAGCTAGTCGTTACTTCTGGGCTCTTTTTCATGGCCTCCATTAGCTCATTCAGGCTGTCGCCGCCAATGGGCCGTTGAGAAATGGAAAACTCGGTGGATTGGAATCCCTCGCCAGGGACACAGATAACAGGCTGCGCTGCTGTATCGTTGCTGGTAAAGGTGATCTCGGCGGTGTTATCACCGTAGGGTTGTTGGTAGCTACTGAAGTGCTGGCACCCAGTGAAAAGCAGAGCAATAGCCGGAACAAGCAGAGGTTTCATACCTGGTTTCCTGAAAGTCGAGTTAGGGCAAGTGTAAGGCAGAGCGCGTCGTGACCCAACCTTGTGCACAAGGCGATGCAATTGCAGGGCCAGTTCCGGGTGGAATCAGTGGTTTTCCAAAAACCAGTGTTGAATGGCTTTTTGGGTGAGGAGGTTACGTTCACTGGCAGAGGGCAGCCAATTGCCGGCATTACTGGCCATAGCGGTGAGGAACTCGAACAATGGTAGGTGTTGGCGTAGAACCCGGTGGTGGCGATGGCTGATCATTGGATTGAAGTAACCGAAAAAATCCAGCATTTGGCGTGGGTTTTTACGCACCCAGAGCCACGAGCCCATTTCTAGTGTGAATGGCAGGAAGGTGCGGTCCGGCTGCTGTTCCTGAGCGTCGTCGTAAAGGTAATCCCACAGGTCTCCGTGGGTGGTGTAGTTAATTGACTGGGGCTCGATGAGGTAGGGGTGATGGTTCGGGTAAGTTTGTTCAAAGACCTGCTTTAGTTTGTAGACCTCAGCAATGTGTGGAATCGGTCGGTGGCTTCGTGCGTAACAGCACCAGACTCGATCTCGGCGGCCAAAGCCGCTGTGACAATCCAGGCTCATGGAGAACGGCGAGGAAAACAGTTTCTCGCGTACCGTGCGGATGACTGCCTGGGCCTCAAGCTCCATGGGAGCGCCGGCTTTTCCCCTATACCAAGGTAAATGGCGGCTGATGCGATGGCCGCCCACTAAAAAAGGGACCCTTCCCATGGCGTCTACTGGAGCGTTGCGCATCAGATCTACCCCGTTGGGGTTGCTGCGGGTGCGTCGCCAGATACCGCCGGGATTAATCATCGGCATGAATACCAAACGTACTTTTTCTAGGCGGCGATGTAGCTGGTCATCCCATTGCAGGCGATGAATCAGGCTGTGCAGCCAGGACAGCAGTACCTGGCTGCCAATTCTTTCTACCCCATGGACGCCACCAAAGAATCCTACTACCGGCGCATTGGGCGAACGGCTGCCTAGTTCAATTACCTGTATCGGCAAGGACAATTCGCCTATGGGTACGTGGTGTACTGTGGTGACGCGAAGGTGCCGCTCTCCGTGGCGTATTAATGCATTGAGTTCCAGCAGCTCTGGTAGGTGGCGTTGCAATAAGTAGAGCTTGTCTTCCATAGGAGGGGTAAGAGAGAGGCACAAGGTGTTGCTGAGGATAGAGGTTGGAGATAACAGAAATGTGACGATGCAAGCCCCACCCGTGTGTGCTTGGCGCTGACCCGATAAATCGCGGGGGAATTCCGTTATCTGCCTCCACACAGAAGTGAGCCGTGTTGTAGCTGGAAGCTTGAGGTTCTTTTCTCCCTTTCACCAAACCGTGATGCCACTGTCAGAAGGCTGTCATTTGATCTGTTTAATTTCTCGTTCACGGTAGCCAGAAAACCGGGAGCGTCTGTAATGACACCATCTCTGGATTTTTCTTTTGCCCTCCGTACGGGGGATTTGCTGCTTTTTTCCGGCCGGGGCTTTACCAGTGATGTGATTCGGGTTTTTACGCGCAGTCCCTGGAGCCATATTGGCATGGTGCTTCATCTGCCGGGCCAGCCAGAGCCGTTGGTATTGGAGTCCACTACGCTCAGTGAATCCCCAGACGTTACCCTTGGCTACCCAGTCGCCGGGGTGGCTCTGGTGCCATTGCACAGGAAAATCCAGGATTATTCGGGAGCGGTGGCAGTGCGCCGCCGGCATGGCCCAGACCTGACGGAACGTCAGCAACGAATGGTGGTCCGTATGGCTCGCCGACTTCTACATCGCCCTTACAAAAACTATGTGTTTTGCAATGCGCTGGATGTGCTCACCGGCTATACCCGGCGTTCAGATCAGCGGGGTTGGTTTTGTTCCGAGCTGGTGGCAGAGCTTTACCGTCGCCTTGGTTGGTTGCCTCTGGACACCCGGCCCAGCACTTTGGTACCCGGCCATTTCGGGTCCCGTCACATGCGTTTACAGCATGGCAAGTTGGGGCCGGTGGAATGGATTAAATCTGAGACTCCAGGAGCCGCCATGCTCGATGGGGGAGATGCGGCATTTACAGCCAGCGCCGCACTTTATGGCGATATGCCTGCCACTGCTCACCAAACTGTTGGGCATGGAACGCTTCTTCCGCCGCAATCACATGCTGCTGGATAACCCAGATGACAGGCGCCCACATTATCAGCATGCCGGTGCTGTGTTGAGCCAGCGCCATGGCCAGGTGAAGACAGGCAAAGCCCAGATAAATCGGATTACGACTGAGTGCGAACACGCCTTGGGTCAGCAGCGTCTTAGCGGCTCGGTGTGGCATCAGGGTGGTATGAGCGCGCCGCAGTTGTATTACGGCAGCGAGAACAAGACTGATACCAATCAGTGCCAGTACCAGGATGACCCACTGCTGGCCAAGAAAATGCACGGCAGGGAGGTTCAGGGCACGGTCCAGCCCGTATCCCATTAGCAGGCCACCGAGAAACAGCGCCGGGGGGGGCATCATTATTTTGGGGTGTTTAAGTGGCATGAAATCTCCCGTCATGTCGTTGGTTGTGCAAGCTTGGATTGTATCCGGCCCGGTGCGTTTAAATCACGGAAAAATACTTGGCTGGGTATGGGGCTGATGACAAATGCCCAAGGGCTGTTATTCGCTACGAAGGCAAGGAGGTGAAAAAGATTGAGCAAAGGACCCTTGATCGTTTGTGAAAAGCTGAGTTATGGTAATTCTATTCCCGCCTTTGTGGGAGTGATCGCGATCAAAAGCTGAAACAGCTTAATGCAACTGAACCGCCAATTGGCTTAAACCACGGCGGCAGGCGCAGGCGTCACTCTCGCTTCTTGAAATTGACGTCCACGCTAAATGTCGCCCCATCGAAGCACAGGGGATACGCATGGAAGAGCGCGCGGCCAGACTCCACACCCTTTCCGTTAACCACGCAAGCGCTAGCCAGAACGACAGTTCTACCTTCGAAGAAGACCAGAAAAAAACCTACGTCATTGATACCAATGTATTGATTCACGACCCTAACTCGTTACTCAATTTCGAGGAACATCGGGTGGTGATTCCTATGACGGTGCTGGAGGAACTGGATAAGCTAAAGAGTGGAAAATCACATACGGCAGCGGATTGTCGTGCCGCCATTCGGCAGATCGACAAGGTGCTGGGCAGCGCTAGCCCCGAGCAAGTGGAAGAAGGGATTCCCATACCCCGTGGTGGCGAGAATGAGCCTCAAGGCACATTGACGGTTTTGATGGCCGAGCGGAACAAAGCCACCGCGCCGCTCACCAATGATCTGAATGACAACCGCATCATCAATGACGTGGTGGCCATGAAGAGCCAGTTTCCAGACCGACGCTATATTCTGGTGACCAAGGACATCAACATGCGCCTCAAAGCGCGTGCCTGCGGTATCGAGTCAGAGGATTATCACAACGATCAACTGGTGTCGGACATTAAGCAACTGACGCGAGGCTATTTCGAAGTGCCCGGTTCATTTTGGGATCAGGTTACCGAGGTGGAAACCGAACAGGTGGGCATTGATACCCTTCATCATTTGTCGCATGGCTTACTGGTTAGTGAAATTCTTGGCGAAGAGGTGTACCCCAATCAGTACATCATCGACGAACAGGGTTTTGTCGGCCGGGTGATGACGGTGGAAAATGGCGTGGTGACGCTTTGTCATTACAAGGCGGATAGCCTGATGGAGCAAGAAGCCTGGGGCCTGAAGCCGATGAACATTCAGCAGGCCATCGCCTTGCAAATGCTGTTGGATCCGGATGTGCATATTGTCACGCTCACCGGGGCGGCAGGCTCCGGTAAAACTATTCTGGCACTGGCGGCAGCCATTGAAATGACCGTGGAGCAAAAAAGCTTCAACAAAATTATTGCCACCCGTTCCACTCCACCGCTAGCGGAAGATCAAGGTTTTCTTCCTGGTACGGAAGAGGAAAAAATGGACCCTTGGCTGGGCGCTATCAATGACAATATTGAGGCACTGCATCTTAACGATGAAAATCCTTCCGGCAGCATTCAGTATGTGAAGGAACGCGCCAATATTCAGTTTAAGGCGATGAATTATATTCGTGGGCGAAGTTTCCAGAAATCGCTGATCTTGATCGATGAAAGCCAGAACCTGACTCCTCATCAGATGAAAGCGATCATTACCCGGGCGGGGGAGGGCTCGAAGGTGGTGTGTTTGGGCAATCTGGCGCAGATCGATACGCCCTACCTGTCGCCCACCAGCTCAGGGCTAACTTACATGACTGAGCGTTTTAAGCGTTTCGTGCATGGGGGGTCGGTGCAGTTGAACGGGGTGCCGCGGTCGCTGTTGGCAGAATATGCAGAATCGTTTTTGTAACCGTTGGCGGTGGATAGTGAATAGCTAAAAACCTCCGCGGTTGTGTTGTGCTCCTTCATAAACAAACAGGCCGCGCCTAAGCTTTAGGCGCGGCCTCTTGTGCTGCAGATGAAAACAATCCCGCTTTGCGCCGCGTTCAACCGTCAATTATCTTTTTACACGCTTCTGATTGATAAAAGTCGTCCAGAACCCACTCGATAAACGGTTCCAGTGTTCCTTGCTCAATCAGCACTGTGGCGCCACGTGCCAGGGCCGGGGTGGTGAACTCACGGATACGCTCTTCGCTGATCTGCATGCCATCGAGAATACTTTTCAGGGGCTTGTCCATGAGTGATGCTACGGCGGCGCGGATGCCTACACTGACGAGGCGGCGAGTGTAATCCAAGCGGGCGCTTTCATCCGTAATGGCGCAGCTTTGGGCGACTACTTCGTCTACGGTTCCTTTGGGAACCATAGACATGTAATCAGCGGGTTTAAGTGGTGAGACACGGAGGTAGCCGTCGCGGGCCAGTTGTTGAATACGCTCGTTGGTGAGCTGCTTGTTCAACCATTGTTCGCCGGTTTTCAGGGTGACGCGAATATTCTTTTGCAAATACAGGCGGATGGATTCTTCCATGCCTCCCATGGCTTTGCCGACCATACTCTTGCGCCCGATTTTCATTACGCTGCTAACGCCAGGCAGTTTGGCTAGAGCATTTTCTTCCAGCAAAAAATTCTTGATGCCGGTATAGAGCATTTCGCTAACCATTTCGCTGACTAAAGGGTGGTTCATGGCGGAATGGATGGCTCTCTCTCGTAAGCTTTGCAGTTTCAATATTTGTTCAAGGATAGCTTCGAAATGTTCTTCGCGAAGTAGCTCGCCAAGGGTGGTGTCATTCTCTTCGGCGGCTTCCCAGAGCGCGTGGCTGACATCGCTAATGACATCCTGTAAGCCACGGGCACTGAGAGCTTCCTGCAACCATTGATCGACCACCAGAACCAGGCTGTCTTGATCCACTAGGGTGCCGAGCGGGATATCCGTAAGGAGATTGCTGGTCTGCACCATCAAGGCATGCCAGTGCTCTGTTGCTTGCAATTGTTGAAGCAGGTGAGCCTTGTGAGCATCGCGTAGGGCGCTAATCAGTTCGCTGGAGGACATGGTGATAAACCTCGTTTTTTCGAATGCTGGAGAATGGTGTTATCGGCGAGTCTGGATTCAGGAGATAAACGGTCTGCTATCTATCAATAGAGGTGAAGCAGTAACTATATTGTGCGGTATTCATTCTAGCCTGTATGTAACCGGTGAGACTGCTATCCGAGGCGCTAGTGCTAACCTAATAAAGGTAAGGAGCTGAGCTGAAATGCCGTAAAGTCGCCTCTGAAAACGTATTGTATGCTTGGTTTTTCAGGCTGGCTCGCAATCTATCCCTGATTCTGGGTCAAGAGGGTGCATTTTGGGGGCGCGCCGAGAGTGTCAGCGGCTTATTAATCAAGATATATGCAGTGTTTGTCTGTTGCCCCTAATGTCGAATGTTAAACATCTATCCCCTGCCCGTCGAAAGACGTCTTTACCGGGGCGGTTAGTCTGCCACTACGGCGTAGTGGCGCCGGCAATTTATGGTGAAATAGTTGGTTAAAGCCTGATCAGTAGCCTGGTCGTTTATTGATGCAGCGCAATGTCGTGAGGTCGGAGGTGGCGTTCAATGGGCTCTCCATCGTAAACCATCATTACTGTGGATTTCACAAAGGGCTTGGTTTTAACAAAGGGGATGAATATGAAACTGCGAGGACCGGGAAAAAACGTATTGCTGCTGTCAACAATGTTGGTGACAGCGCCAGCCATGGCACACCAGTCAGGTGACTTCATTGTGCGAATGGGTGGCATTAAGGTTGATCCGGATGTGAGTAGCGATAGCTTCAACCCCGCATTGCCTGCGGTTGGCGGGGTGGGTGTGGATGTGGATGACGATACTCAGCTGGGCCTGACATTCTCTTATATGGTTACAGATAACATCGGTGTTGAGCTGGTCGGGGCGACACCATTTACCCATGACATCATTTTAGACACGGGGGGCTCAGGTGTTTCGATTGGTGAGACTAGCCATTTGCCGCCTACGTTACTGGCACAGTTTTATGCTCCTCAGCTAGGTCCTGTGCGCGGCTATCTTGGGGCTGGCGTGAACTACACGTTATTTTTCGATGACAGCATTGATGACGCGGTGGTGAGCCCATTGGTGGGCGGCGCCGATGTGGATGTTAAGCTGAGTAATTCAATCGGGTTTGCTTGGGAAGTCGGGGCGGATGTCATCATTGATGAAAACTGGCTCTTCAATGTCAGCATCTGGAATATCGATATTGATACCGAAGCACGCCTGTACGTGAACGATGTCCGCGTGGACAAAATCGATGTGGAAATTGACCCTTGGGTTTATATGGTCGGTGTGGGCTATCGTTTCTAAAAGCGGTTGGCGTTGCATGTAATACGTTTAATTGATGCAATCACGCGCTGGAAATTAAGTAGTGAAGGAGGGCGGAGAGTGTAGTGAATAATATCCGCCTTCCTTTTTAGTTTTTTATGGGCATGCCACGCATTGTTTCTAAAGAGCTTAACTACGCTATTTCCTCTATGCACTCCGGAAATTGCTGGCGGAATACGTCGTAGCCCCCATCCAGGCTGACCACGTTGTTGAAACCCTGCTCACTCAACCAGTCCGACGTACTTTGACTACTATTACCATGGTAGCAGTACACCACCAATGCCCGTTCCTGTGCGGTGTTGGCTAGAAACTGATCCACATTGGCCTGACTTAAATGCAGGGCACCTTGCAGGTGCCCTGCAGCAAAACTTGCCGGGTCGCGGATGTCGATGAACAGAGTGTTACCTTGATCAAATAGGGCTTTTCCCTGCGTAGGGCTGATTCGCGTTGCCATGGTCAGTCCTTTTTCTCTGCGTCTGGCGCTTTCGCGGAGGCTGACCTCTCCCTTTCCGCCAGCAGGTCGGCGGGGGGGTATTCGCATTCCAGTTTCATGCCGATGGCGTTTTCCAGCTCTGGTAGCAGGAAGGCGTCATCTTCACAGGCGAAACTGATCGACATACCGCTGGCACCAGCGCGACCGGTACGACCAATGCGGTGCACATAGTCTTCCGGATCTTCAGGCAGATTGTAATTCACTACGTGAGAGACGCCATCAATGTGGATGCCGCGGCCGGCCACGTCCGTGGCAATAAGCACTTGCAAGTCGCCGGCTCGGAAGCGCTCCAGTGTTTTGCTTCGTTGAGTTTGTGGGACGTCGCCGGAAATCAGGGAGACTTTAAGCCCCCGCTTTTGTAGCCGGTCGCACACCCGGCGAGTAATGTCTCGACGGTTGGCAAATACGATGACCTTGTCCATGTTCATGCCGGTAATGAGGTTATAGAGCAGCTTGAACTTGTCGTCTGTATTAGTGATGTAGACCTTTTGCTCTACGGTATCAGTGGTGACTTGGGTTGGCTCTATCTCCACGATTTCAGCATCTTGCGTCCAGCGGCGGGAGAGGTTCATCACATCGTCATTGAATGTGGCAGAGAACAGTTGAGTTTGGCGATACTGGCTTTTCGGCGTCATGCCGACAATGCGTTTCACGTCGGGAATGAAGCCCATGTCCAGCATGCGATCAGCTTCATCCAACACCAGAAACTCGACCCGGTCCAGCCACAGATCGCGGCGTTTGGCGAAATCGAGAAGACGACCGGGGGTGGCCACTAAGATATCAATCAGTTTGTTTTGCAGCCGTTCCTGTTGCCGATTGAAGTTCATGCCGCCCACCACACTCATTACTTGAAGGTCGGTGTACTTGGTCAGTATGTTGGCGTCCTTCTCAATCTGCATGGCCAGTTCTCGGGTGGGGGCCACGATCAGGGCGCGAGGCTCACCGGCAAAGCGTTGGACATCGATAGGATGTTTGAGCAAATCGTTTATTACAGTGATCAGGAAAGCGGCTGTCTTGCCGGTACCCGTTTGGGCCCGGCCGATGGCATCGGCGCCAGCGAGGGTATGTTCCAGGACTTCAGCCTGAATAGGCGTGCAGTACTGGAAGCCCGAATCGGCGATGCCGTGCATCAGGTCCAGATGCAGATCAAAGTCGTGAAAGCGGCGTTCGCCTTCTTTTTCCGGAACCTGAAATTGCTCCAGGCTCCAGGAGCTTGCTTTGTCTTTTTGCATGTATTCGCTCAGTCTGAATGCGAGAGAGTTTGCGAGTGTAGCCACCTTTATGGCCCTGTTTGGCAAGGTTTCGGAGGTGGCTCCAAATGTCATATTGTAGAAAAAATAGCCAGCGCTGTCAGAGGATGTTTGCTTCCGGCTTGCTTAACTGCGTTATTGTAGTGTTTTGGGTCGGGTTACTGTTAGCCATTTTCATGGATTTAACCGTTCCAGTTGATCGCTTACTCATTATTGTCGGCGCGATGGCGGCAATTCCCTTTGCGTTGGCCTGTCAGGGGTGTGCCTTATAATTGCGTGTTGAGGGTATGTATCATTGGCGTGATGGCCATGAGGCTCGGGGTTATTCACTCGAAACCGAGCATGTGCGGTATTCGCTTTCGTTGACTTTCAGCATGCCGTTTTACCCGAACACCAGCGCCCGGTTATTCGCTGGCATGGCATGGTCCGCAAGACATTGCCGACCGTGCTGGGCAAACTCCTGCTCTACCCATTCCTTGTCGCGGATCCCCCGCTGCGTATCAGTGGATTTCAGCCAACGTTCAAACTGTCGATTGGAATCACTGGTGAACTGATCATCGTAGTTGAAGGGGCCGTAGACCATGAACAATCCCTCTGTGTTGAGATGCCGGCACCCTTCAGCGATGCAATGGGCGACCAGTGATTGCGGCATGATGTGAAACGTATTCGCCGTGAACAGATAATCAAAAGGACCAATCGGCCATTGGTCGCTCACATCCAGGGCTAACGGGGCATTTGCCAGGCTGTGTGTCTGGCCTAGCCAGTGGCGAATGGTTGGGAGGTTCTGCGCCACGTCAGAGGGCTGCCATTGCAAATGGGGTAGCTGTGCAGACAGCCAAGCGGCATGCTGTCCGGTGCCGGCCCCAATTTCCAGCAGCGTCCCGGGGGCCTGACAGTGTTGCTGCAAAACTTGGAGAATCGGGCCTTTGTTGTTTTCCGCTGCTTGCGAAAAAGGAACCTTTGATGATGTCATGGCTGCTCCTGTGAGTGAGAGGTCATGGCATCATCAACGGCCTTTTTTGGCAAGGGAAACGCGTTATTTCCTCACCCCTTACTTTTGTTCATGTATTTCTGGCCCATGGCAATCAGCCTCTGGTAGCTGGTCGGCAACAGACGCTGCATGGTGTCGACAGCGATAGCATCTGAACCGATCAAGACCCGACGCTTATTGCCGCGAACTCCCTTGAGGATGGTACTGGCCGCTTCTTCTGGCGTGGTGCGAAACATTTTCTCGAAATCCTGAATGGCTTGTTCCTTGCTGGCACCAGTGATGCGCTCAACGCCATCGCTCATGCGCGCAGCTTTGGCGATATTGGTCTTGATACCACCGGGATGAATGGAGGTGCAGGATACCGGGCTGCCTTCCAGTTCCAGCTCAATGCGCAAGGATTCAGTGAAGCCGCGTACCGCGAATTTGGCTGCGTTGTAAGCAGACTGAGTAGGAATGCCCACGAGACCAAAGATAGAAGAGATGTTAATGATATGTCCCTCACCAGCTTGCTTCAGATAAGGTAGGAACGCTTTGGTGCCGTAAACTACACCCCAGAAGTTGATGTTCATCAACCACTCGAAGTCGTCGTAATCCATCTCTTCTACGGTGGCGCCCAATGCTACCCCCGCGTTATTGAAAATCATGTTGGCATGCCCAAAATGATTGACCACATCGTCGGCGAAGGCGTAGAACGCTTGGCGATCCGCTACGTCCAATATTTTGGTCATTAGACGATCTTCGCTGAGATTCAGGCTGTTGGCGGTCTCTTTTAGGCCGGCTTCATTAATGTCCGAGAGAGCCAGTTTTGCACCAGAAGCGGCCAGATTCATGGCCAGAGCACGACCAATACCGGAGCCGGCGCCAGTTATGACGGCAACTTTATCTTTGAAATTCTTCATGATCACTCCTGTCGCCACTCTAGTAAAAGCGGCGTTTGCTGTTAGCTTATGAGCGCAAAGTTCAAAGATGGAAAGCGCAAAAGGCTTATCAGGGCCTGGTAACAGGCCAACCCTGCGGTGCTGCGTGGGCAGCATCGTTTCGGTTGGCACTATGCTTGCCTGCGCTTTTCTTTCAACGTGCAACTCGATTTGCGACCGAGTGTAGACACTTTGCCACTGCAGAATGGGCCAATCTTGTCAGACAAGGAGCTGGCCTTGTGACGTTGGCGACACAATGGGCTGTCGCTGTGGTTAGAACGGTAGTTGTGATGAGCTGTCCCTTAACGGGGCGGCAATGGCGCTGCGGCTTTGCTGGACGAGAGCTTGCAGTTCGGCCTCAGTGTTGCCGGTTACTGTGAGTGCGGGGTGCATAACCAGGCGGGCGGTGGCGCCGGGATGCAGTCTTAAGGTTCCGGCGGGCAAAATGTCGAATGTTCCCGACAGGGTGATAGGCAGCACGGGTAGCTGCAGCGCCTGAGCCATCTTGAAGGCGCCTTTTTTGAAGGGTTTCAATTGTCCATCGCGGCTGCGGGTGCCTTCAGGAAAGAATAACACGCTGGCCCCATTGGCCAAGCGTGCGCGGGCGTTATTCAAGGAGGCAACGGCTGCTTCAGTGTCGGACCGATTAATAAAAATATGGCCCAGTTTTTCGCTGCAGATACCGATAATCAGAACCTTGCGTAGTTCGTGTTTCATTACCCAACGAAAATCTATGCCTAGATAACCGTACAATACAAAAATATCGAATTGACTGAGGTGGTTGGCGACGATGACGTAACTTTGGCCGGGTTGGAGGTGATGGCGGCCATCAACCTCTACTCGCACACCACTATAAAGCAGGCAGAGCCTGGCCCAAGGTACGGCGGTGAGTTTTGCGACTTTGTCAGTGGGTAGAAAAGGAATAAGTAGTAAACAGACCAAGCCTGCCACCAGCGTGGTCGCCAGCATGAGCGGCACAAAGATCAGCCAACTATACAGAAAGAAAAACAATCGCATTACCATCTGATGCTCTCCGATTCGTACAGAAACTGAGTGCTATGGTAGCGGAGGTCTGGCCGAAAATGACAGGCCAGCATTTACGTTGGTTACCTTTGGATGATGCCGCTTTGGTCGGTCAGTGGGGCGCTGGTGCGGCCTGAGGCGTCGCGTCTACAAGCCTGCCCGGGCCATTAAGGTCAATGTAATCGTAATAATGATTCTGGTATTCCGGTTTGTTGATGATACGGCGAAGTCGTTCTAGCGTGAAGTAAGGCGCATCGCGTAGCAGAATATTGGCAATCCAGGCGGGGATGTAGCCGCCCGGGTCCAGAATCAGTTCATAGGTCATTTCTATTTGGTGGTTGCTCAGGCGGCTAAAGGCTAGTATCCCGGTCATTTCAGGAAAGCGGATATAGTTCTTGGTGGGGGGCAGGGCATCCGGTTGGTTGATCAGGGTGATTTTCACCGAATTGGGATTAGGATCCAGCACTTGGGTCACTTTTGCGCGTAATACGGCTTCTCGGTCGGCCAGCGGCCAAGGCAGTTGAGTGGTGAAGCGTAACTGACGGTCGAGGGGGTTGGCGCGGCCGAACTCCTCGGCACTATCGACAAAATGCAGCCATTTAGGATACGAGGGGTAATCGTTGAGCAGTGCGACCAGGGAGTACTCGTCTTTCAGGGGGAAGCGGGTGACGCCACGAAACGTCTTCAGGCGTGACTCATCCCGGTGCTTCATATACACCTGAATATCATTGCGGTCACTGACCAGGGTCCAATCCTGATCTTCATTACTGAATGCCGGTGAGCAAAGCGTAGAGAATGCAAGCAAAAGCCAAAGAAGGCCAAAAGGTCGAAGCCTGTCCATAGGAAGCGAGGAATCCTTGTCCGTTATTTTTGGAATGGGGGTGATCATATAACACGAGCTCATTATGACATTATCCTTGTCTCGCTGAATACATTTTGATCACTCTCTAGTGTATCTTCTGCGCGTAATCGGACAGTCGGTGTAGCAAATATGTATCAACGGCAGGCAATTTTGCGGACGGCTGCTAAACTGTGATCTCGCGCGTCATGCGTTGATCGAGTAACCAATAACAAGCATTTGCATACCTAAGTTGCGACAATTTCCTATGCTTAAGCGAGCGTTTCATCTTTTGATCGGTGCTGCCTTAGTGGCAGGTTATTTTGCTGCAACACCGGAGCGGCTTTGGCAACCGCCACCGCAGTTGCTGGCCGTGGAACCTGCACCGGTGCCCTCTGATTCCCAGTGGCAAATCCGCTTTGCGTCGGATGCGGACACCCGCATGGTACACGCAGCCTCTATGGTGGAGTTGCCGGATGGCCGGTTGCGCGCTTTTTGGTTCGCCGGGACCCGTGAAGGGGCGGCAGATGTGTCTATTAATTCCGCTATCTTTGACCCTCAATTAGGAACCTGGTCTGACGAGATCGTATCTGTCACACGTGAACAGATTTCCCAAGGCTGGGGCAGGCACATTCGCAAGCTGGGTAATGCGCTGCCGGTGTTGGATGAGGATGGCCGCATGCGTTTGTTTGTGGTCGCAGTGAGCTTCGGCGGCTGGGCGGCCAGCCGATTGGTGGTGCTGGAATCCTCGGATATGGGCGCCAGTTGGGAATTTGACACCTCATTGGTGGCCACGCCGTTTCTGAATATAAGCACCCTAGTGAAAACCCCGCCTATCCATTACAGCGATGGCACCATCGGTTTACCGGTGTACCACGAAATGATTGGCAAGTTTGGCGAGATTCTGCGTTTGGATAGGGATAATCGTATTCTCGGTAAAGCCCGTATCGGGCATGGGCGCAAGGCGATTCAGCCACTTGTGCTGGTGGATAATAATAACCATGCAGTTTCTTTCTTGCGCAATGAGAACGAGCCCAATAATGGCTATTTATACCAATCCTCCAGTAACGATGGAGGTTGGACATGGACGCCGCTGGAATATTCTCCCTTAGATAATCCCAGTTCCGCCCTTGGTGGCGTGGCTATGGGGCCTGGGCACTGGTTGGTAGCGACCAACTGTAACCGTGAAGAGCGTGATGATCTGTGTATTCGCGAAACTCGTGATTCTGGGCAGCACTGGGAAGATCGGTGGTTTTTCCATAATCGGGAGCAGTGGAGAGGTAATGCGTTAGAGCCAGGAACCTTTGTAGATCTGGTCGATGATGAGTTTGCTGGGGAAACGGTTCCCGAAAATCGACGTCTGCTTTTGGAGCGAGTAAAGGCCAACAAATGTCATGGCGACCACGGATGTGCATTCCAGTATGACTACCCTTATATGGTGCGCACAAGGAACGGGGATCTGCACATGCTTTACACCTGGAACAAGACGGCTATCCGCCATGCCTGGTTAAAAGCCGATACGGTGGGCCGTACGCCGCACAACAATAGTCAGCGCAAGGAGATCACTTATGTCGATTGATCTGGTTATTTGCGCATTAGTGTTGGTGGCGATTCAGTTGCGCATTAGTGCCACTCTGTTGTCTTTGCGCGGTCGTGTGGTTTTGGCCTGTGTAGTGTTTGTGTGGTCCTTATTGCCATACCCTTGGGGGCTGGGAGCTTGGGTGCTGAGTTACCTCGCAGGTTTCAGCATTACCTCTGGCTTGCTGGCGATGTTGGCGATTCAGCACCGTATGGTCGGTCACTACTGGCTGCCGGTTCGTGAGTTACGTACAGCGTGCCGAATGCTGGTGTTAATGGCATTGTGGTTTTACCCAATGAGCATGGGGTCCAGCTATGAGGATCCCTATTCGTTGGGTTTCGGGAGTTTTGGTTTCAGCACCGCTCTGTTGTTGATCGGGCTCCTGGCATGGGTGACCCGCGCTTATGCATCGTGTTTGATTCTGGTGGTGGCTCAGTGCGTTTTTAGGGCCGGTTGGCTAGCTAGCGATAATCTCTGGGATTACCTGATGGACCCTTGGCTGGTGTGTTGGGCGGTGGGTTGGTTGCTACGCGATCGGCTGCTGAGCGCGAGGGCTCTACTCGCGCAGCAGTCATCGACTCAGCCCTCGGCAGCGGGCTGGGGTGAAACCGGCGCCACCGAGGCTGCAGGCCAGAGCAAAGCCACCACGTAGCCGACCAGAAACATCAGCACATTGCCAATCAGTCCGGTGTAATACAGGTCAAAGGGGGCGCTTAGCGCCTCCGGTAAAAGCTGGTTGTTGGTAAGAATGGTCCAGCTAGTGAATACCAGGGTGCAACCAATCCCCACCCAAGCGGCCCGCGCATTGCCCTTCTTGCTGAAAAAGCCCAGCAAATATAACCCTAGCATTCCCCCGCCAAGCAGTGACACTAGGATGGTTGACGTGTCTTGTAGTGTTTTGGTATCAGCCTGATTTAGCCACAGCGCTCCGAGAATCATGACTCCCGTGACGGCGGCGGCGATGGCCCAGGCCACTTTTAGGTAGTGGCGATCATCGCGGCCAGGACGCAGATGACGGCGATACAGGTCAACCACGCTAACGGTAGTGATGGAGTTGATGCTGGAATCCAGTGAACTCATGGCGGCGGCCAGAGCTGCTGCAATCACCAGCCCGGCCACGCCAGCGGGCAGGTAGCCGGTAATGAAATGGGGCATCAGAGTTTCAGCCCGAGCTTCACCGGTCAGAATCGCGCTTGCCTGGGCGTCCGGATAAACCTGAAAGAACACCCACAGGGCCGTGCCCAATAGCATGTAGAACGCCCAGATAGGCAGGGCGGTGAATAGGTATACCCAGAGCCCGCGACGCGCTTCCTTAGTGGATTGGGAGGCGCAATACCGTTGCACGGTGTTCTGGTTGCTGGAGTATTCTGTGAGCCAGTTGGTGAGGCCGATCAACAGCATCATGGTGGCGGTCTTTTCGCTCAGCGAGAACGACCAAGAGGTCTCTGCGGGAGCACCGTTTTCCCAGGGCGCCAGGGCAAACTTGCCGGCCTGACCTGCTTGTTCGAACACTTGGTTGAGCCCGCCGGGCAGCGCCTCGAGAATCACCCACAGGCAGACGAGGCCGCCCAGTAACAAAATGACGGTTTGCAGCACATCGGTCCAGATTACCGCATCAATACCTCCGATGACGGTGTAAAAGCCAACAAAAAACCCACCTAGAATAATGGCGGTGGTGGGTGTTAGATCGGTGACTTGTTGTATCAAAAGAGAGAGCAGCCACAGGATCATGGCTAGGCGCACCAACTGCGCCACCAGAAACGCAATGGCACCATATACTCGGATGGATGGACCATAGCGTAACTCGAGGAATTCATAGGCGCTGGTCATATTTTCGCGCCGAAAAAAAGGCAAAAAAACGAAAGCTGCCACCAGCATGGCAGGCAGTAGGGCCAGGTTAGGTAGGTAGCGTAACCAGTCGGTCAGGAAGGCGTCGGCGGGATAGGCCAAGAAGGTAATGGAGCTGATGGATGTGCCTACTAATGACAGACCTATTACCCAGCCGCGAAAACGGCGACCGCCTACAAAATATTCTTCGGTATTGGTGTTGCGGCGTGAGAAATAGATACCGATGCCCAGCACGATACAAAGGTACCCAGCAAGGACAATCCAGTCAGCGATTGCCAGAGTCATTATTGTTATTCCGCTTCAGGCAACAGGCGGCGCGCAACACGCCGCTGAGTGCAGCCTGCTGCGCGTGCCGCATGATGCGACTTAGGTTGTTTTATTGTTCGATATAGACGTTATCGGCCTGTTCGCCGCGATCGGACATGCGGGTATCGAAGCGCACCTTGGTGCCGGTTCGCAGGCTGCGGCGGCCGCCGTTCTGTACCGCTTTGAAATGAACAAACAGTTCTTCACCGCTGTCGGTAAGAATGAAGCCAAAACCCTTGTTTGGGTTGAACCACTTCACTTCACCGCGCTGCTGGCCATTGCTGCCGGGCAGGGAAGGCCTGGGTAGGTTAGCCGGCACCAGCTTGCCGAAAGGGATCAACGGCAGCAAGTAGACCAACACCGGTACCCACAACCACGCTTGATGGGTGAATACGGTATTACCGTGGCTGGCCACCAGGCCGGCCAGATAGAACAGCACAGCCACATGCAGAGGCAAACGTTGGCGACCACCCATTAGGCAGACCAAGTTAACGGCAGCGGCTAATAGCAGACCCAGACCGGTTTGTTGGCTGTGGATGTTGGAAACCTGAATCAGGGCCAGGTTTTCATGGATGGTCACCAAGGCCATTTCCGGAGCAAACAAAAGCCAAGCACCGGGGAGGGCAAGTAACAGGGTGACGATGACGTAAAATATAGTCAGCGGTTTAGAGAGATTCATGGAGTTGACGTTACCTTGTTTAAGCAATGAGTGATAAAAGTAAGGATAAAAAAACCGCCATATGACGAGGCGGTATTGTGCAGCCGGGTAAAACCCTCGTTATCGTTGCCCTTTTTGTAGGCTGGGCTTGTCGATAATGACTATCAGGCGCTGCACAATCCGGGCATTGTACCCAAGCTGGCGATGAAACTCATGTTGGAGCTATTTTGGCGTCTTATCCGTTCCTTGAACTGACATTTTTCCAAGCGTTGCAGGATTGCGGTGCTGCCTCGCCGCAAACGGGCTGGTCACCCTGCCATGTGGCGCAAGAGCACGGTTGGTTGCCCCTGTATGCACGCTCTCACTCCCAGGGCGAGTATGTATTTGATTTTAATTGGGCTGAGGCTTATCAGCGTCATGGTTTGGCCTATTACCCTAAACTGGTGACCTCGGTACCGTTCACCCCAGTAGTGGGGCCGCGTTGGCGCGGACAGTGGACCGCAGAGACACTTTGGCAAACCGTCAGCGAAAAAATGGAAGAGCAGCAGGCCAGCGGTTGGCATCTGCTGTTTGCGGACCAGGCAAGTCGTGAAGCGTTGGAAGGTTTGCCACTGGTGTCTCGTCAGGCCTGCCATTTTCGCTGGTTCAATGGTGGTTATGCTGATTTCGATGATTTCTTGGCGCGCTTTCAATCACGCAAGCGCAAGAACGTGCGCAAGGAGCGGCGGCAAATTACCGAGCAGGGGATTCATATTGAGCGTCGCCGGGGCGCACAGATTCAGGCGGATGACTGGGCTTTCTTCTACCGGTGTTATGCGAGCACTTACCTCAAGCGGGGGCAAATGCCGTATCTGAACGAGGATTTTTTCTTGGCGATAGCACAGCAGCAAGGTGAGCAGTTGATGCTGGTGTTGGCCTGGGACGGAAATACCCGGGCCCCGATCGCGGCGGCGTTGTATTTCTTTGATGACACTCAGCTCTATGGCCGTTATTGGGGCTGCCTGCAAGAGCGCGATTGTCTGCATTTCGAGCTGTGTTACTACCAGGGAATCGAATTTGCCATTGAGCAGCAGCTACAGGAGTTTGATCCGGGAGTGCAGGGTGAGCACAAAATTCTGCGTGGCTTTGAACCGGTGATTACCTGGTCATTACATCATTTACGCGAGCCAGCGTTTCAACAGGCGATCGCGGATTTCTGCCAAGAGGAAGCGCTGCACGTGCATGGCTACCAGCAGGAGGCTCGCAGTCTGTTACCGTTCCGGCGGGAAGATTGAATGGTTTTGTTTTTCGCGGGTGTCTTAGGTGCCATGATAAGGGCAGATTGTTACTTCTATGAGGTTGTCAGGCGATACATTGTTGACGTTGGTACAGCAATGCCATGGTGACCTTGTCACACAGATCCGCTTCGGGGTGGTCCGGGGATTTCGGTCCCAGTGTATCGGTTACATCTTCCAAATCGCAGTTCTGCGGGTCATCCAGGTCAGCAAAAAACTCCCAAGCGCGGCCACTATGATCCACTAAGGTGCCGGTGTAGACCCCTTCGTCAAACTGGCATACGCAGGAGAAGACGGTCTCGTTCAACGCAAAGCCTTGCGCGCTGATCCAGGCGGAGAAAGCTGGGTTAAGGCTGCCATTACGCACCTGCTCGGTAGCGTGAGCAACAGATTCCCAGGTATTGCGTGTGCTCGCCTTCTTTAATGGCATCGTGTTGCCCTCGCCGCATGGGTGTGATCGTGCGTTAAATTGTGAAAGAGCTCACAGGGCTGTCGATCAGCGGTCGTTTTTTGAATGTGCCCGTATTCTGCACGCTTCATACCATCAAGTGATAAGGATGTTATCTTAAAAATCTGTAAGCCAAGGCGTACATGTGGAATTGGCGCAGTTGATTGCGCAATAGGGAATCAAACTCAAAGGTATTGTGGTACTGCTGCTGTTAGGGCCCTGCCTTGCTGGTATTCCCTATTTCCCAAATGTTGGGCTGCGGAAACTCTTTAGCGATTAAACAGGGGCGGAAGGGGACACTCAAGCAGGGCGGATACCGCGCGCAGCAGTTCTGCTTCCTGCACCTGGACTTTACCATCGGCCAGTACCAGATCCGCCGCAGCATCAATAACAGGCCCCTTGAGCAGCGGAGACAAGTCGGCCAGGCGCTCAATGGCGTTACTGAGCTTGTGGCTGCCACAATGTGTTAGGGGCAGCAAGGTGCGGCCAGCGGGCAGAAGCCCGTGGGTGCTGAGCTGGAATAGAGTACGTGCGTCTTTCTCGTCAGCGCCACTGGCCCAAGTCAGTACCGAGAACAGCAATTGCAGTTCTGCGGCCAGTGCGCCATAGCGGCGGAAGCGGGTGCGGCGATTCTTGCCGGATTGATCCCCGAGTTGCTGGCGGGCTAATCCCACTAGCGCCCATTCGAAAAAGCTGTAACGGTCGTCGACCTCAATCAATGCGGTCAGGTGAGTAAGGATCCGTGCCCGGTCAGTGGCGGGTAGCGGTTTAAGCGCCGGTAATGCTAAGTCAATTAACGGTAGCCGTAGACGGGAACCTTGGGCATGAATTTGCTTGCTTAGCGTGACTAAGGCGGGTCGTTGACCTGTGATATCTAATGCAGCCAACAGCGCTTCAGTGCTGCTATTTGACGCGCTAAGTATCAGGGCGTAGAGCACATTCTCTGCCGATTTGGGCGAGCGAGTTTGGCGTCGAAGATCGTCAGGAATGGTCTCCAACAAGCTACGGGCATAGCCCATATCGGGTTCGCTTACGGTGCCAATACGTTGTGAGGGGGCGGCTGGCGGGTTTTCGTTACGTGTGGGCTTAAGGCTGCCGCCGGCGAAGGCTGAGGCTCCTTGAGGAATCTCGGGGTTGCTGTGTGTGGCGGCGCTAAGGGTATTACGGGCTCGGCTACGGGCACGGGCCACCCAGTCGCTGCCTAGGGCGCGGAGTCGCTCGTCCAGTGGTGGATGGGTACCTAGCAGGTTGCGCCAGCGAAAACGTAACGTTTCGCCGAAACACATATGGCTCATGTCTTCTGCGTGGGGGCTGGTTAAGTGAGAGCCATTGCCGTTGCGAATTTTAATCAGTGCACCGCCAATTCCTGCCGGGTTGCGGGTGAATTGCACGGCAGAGGCATCTGCCAACAGCTCCCGCTGCCGGGAGATGGCCGCTTTAATCAGGCGTCCGAAGAACAGCCCGACATAACCGACAACCATCAATGCCAGCCCGGCAAACACCAGCCCGCCACCGCCTTTGCGGTTAGAAGAAGAGCGGCGTTGGCCGCGAATCAGGTATTCGCCAACTTTTCCTAGTGCGAGAATGCCCGCAAGCACGGCCAGCAGGCGCAAGTTCAGGCGCATGTCGGCATTGAAAATATGGCTGAACTCATGGGCGATAACGCCTTGCAGCTCATCGCGATTGAGCTCGTTAAGTGTGCCCTGCGTCACCACCAGCACGGTTTCCGAGGGGCGGAAGCCTGCTACGAAAGCGTTAATGCCGCTTTCCTTGTCCAGCACATAGAGCTGGGGAGCGGGGATACCCGAGGCAATACTCATTTCCTCGACCACATTGATCAGCTTTTTTTCGCTGATGTCTACGCTATCCATGGGAATGTGGCGGGCACCGAGCATGTCCGCTAGGCCCTTACCACCGTTGCGCAGCTGCCAAAGTTTAATCAGACAGCCGAAGATCATAACCGCCAGGGTGAGGCCGGTAACCCAGTGGACGATGGGGTGTGCAAGCCATTGGTGAGCATGCACGATCTGGACGTTTCCCCAGAACAGCGTCAGCAACAAGGCCAGGTTGACACACACCACGATGGCGATGACCGCGAGGATGAAATACAGAACAAGCAGCCCGGTTTTGCGGCGGGCTCGTTCTTGGTGTTGAAAGAAATCCATGGCGAGGCCGGGTTAGAAACTGACGTTCACGGCCTTGCGTGCCTGCTCGGTCTCAATTTGTAGCAGCTTGGCTTCGCTAAAGCTGCCGAATAATCCGCCGATGAAGTTTTGTGGGAACTGCTCACGGTAGGTGTTGTAGTTCATTACCGCATCGTTGAATGCTTGGCGAGCAAACCCAATACGGTTTTCGGTGCTGCTCAGTTCTTCCATCAGCTGGGCCATGGTGTCGTTAGCCTTGAGATCCGGGTAGTTTTCGCTGAGAGCAAAGAAATTAGCCAGTGAGCCGGAGAGGAAGGATTCTGCTTTGCCCAGTTGAGCCACGGCATTGGCATCGTCCGGGTGTGCAGCGGCGGCTTTTTTGGCGCTAATCGCCTGGTTTCGCGCTTCGATTACCTGGGTTAGCGTTTCTTTTTCATGGCTCATGTAGCCTTTGGCCGTTTCCACCAGGTTGGGGATCAAATCGTGGCGGCGTTGCAGTTGCACGTCAATTTGGGCAAAGCCGTTCTTGAAACGGTTTTTCAGGGCGATAAGTCGGTTGTAGACGGCAATGATGTAAATGATGACGGCAATGATGATGCCGAAAAAAATCAGAGTGCCCATGCGGGTATTCCTTCCCCTGCGATGTTGTTGTTAGCCTATAACCTACTGCAAAAGTCGTAGAGTGGAAAGGCGTTGGCTTTGATTTGCTGCAGACGTTTGCCGTTAAGCTCTTACAGGAAGAAATTAATACTTGATTCCCCATTTTCGATAGAGGAAGCCCATGATCCAAGCTGGGCCGATCATCAGATACTGGATGTCTTCGAAAAACGAGGGTTTTTGGCCCTCAACTTTATGGCCCCAGAATTGGCCAATCCAGGCGAGAATGAAGACCACTAGTGAGAACAGCCAGACGCTAATGCCGGCGGCAGCGATGAGACTGAGGCCGGCCAGACAGAGCAAGCTAAAAGCCAGCATGCCCACAGCAATGGGTATGGATAGGCGGGCGTAGTAGAGTGTGACGAAGACCAGTGCTAAGCATGCCCAGAACCCTGTGAACAGGGGGGCGGGAAGAGCCCAGAGAAAGCCGACGATGGTAAAGAAGATCACCGGCACGCATAGGAAGTGTACTTTCTTGTTGGTAGGGTTTTGGTGGCTTTCGCCATAGGCGTTGAGCCAGTCATTCATGCTGCGGGTTGCCATGTTGTTTTCCCCTAGTTGGTATTCTATGGGGAAGAGTATAGCGCGGCAGGGCGCCGGTGCCTCCTCTGGGCTCCGGCACCTTGGCTTATGTGTGCCTCATGCGCCAAGCCAAGCCGCGACATTGGCGGGCGTCACGGGCAGGTAGTGGTCTACCAGCAGGGCGGTAAACAGGGCGAACAAATAAGTAATCGAATAACCGAAGGTTTTCATTGGAAGTTTCGGGTCTTCGGAAAAACGCAGGCGTACTGCGTGATAGAGAAATACCAAGCCGAGGATCAACGCGCTGAGCAAATAAATCAGGTCGCTCATGCCGGTGAGATAAGGCAGCAGTGTGCAGATAAACAGCAAGATGGTGTAGTAGAGCACCGATTCACGGGTAAACGGGATGCCATGGGTCACCGGTAACATGGGTATATCGGCCTTGGCATATTCATCGCGGCGATGGATGGCCAGCGCCCAGAAGTGTGGTGGGGTCCAAACGAAGATGATGAGCACTAGCAGCCAAGCGTAGGGGTGTGCTTCACCGGTGACGGCGGTCCAGCCCAGTAGCGGCGGGATGGCGCCCGCGATACCCCCAATCACGATGTTTTGCGGTGTAGCGCGTTTGAGATACAGGGTGTAAATAAAGGCATAGCCGACAAAGCCGAACAAGGTCAACCACGCCGTTAGCGGGTTCACCAGAAAGTACAGCATAATCATTGAGGCGGTTGCTAGCAGCACCGCAAAGGTGATGGCGGCTTTGGGGGTCAGCTTTCCGGCAACCAGAGGGCGCTTTTCGGTGCGCTTCATAATGGCGTCAATTTTCTGATCCATAATTTGGTTGATCGCGGCGGAGGCCATCATGGCCAGCGACAGCCCCACAAAGGCAGGGATGAAAGTGGCTAATGGCACCATGCCTGCCGGTTCGGTGGCTAGAAACATGCCCGCCACCGCGGTGACCATAAGCAGCATGACCACGCCGGGTTTAGTGAGGGCGAGATAGTCGCGCCAGTGGGTTCTCTCACTCATGACGGGGCTCCTTTTTGTTGTGATTTGGGTTCGCGTTTGCCGCATTTTATGTTTATGGCACGGATAAATAAGACCAGACTTGCTAACAGTAGCACTGCCACAAAGTTATGGGCGACGGCCACATCCAGTGGCACGGCAAAAATGACATTACTTAGCCCCAGCCCGATCTGCAGGGTGAGAAGGCCGGCAATCACCAGGGCAAAGTTGCGGAAAAATACGCTGCGGGCCCGCAACAGAATTTTCCCTATCAGCAAGAGGGCCAACAGAGTGACGACCAGGGCGCCGAAACGGTGCATCACGTGGATGGTTGTGCGCGCTTCGTTATCCAGAACACCGTACTCATAATCCGGCTTGTCGTGTTCGTGCCCCCAAAAGATAAAAGCTTTCTCGAAATTTAGCCGTTCTTGCCAGCCTTCTTCACACACGGGCAGATCGGTGCAGGCCACGGCTGCATAGTTACTGGCGGTCCAGCCGCCCAGAGCGATCTGTAAAATAACCGCGGCTAGTGTTATTGATGCCAGCGGCTTGAGAGTGAGCACATCGCAGTCGTTCAGAAAGCTTGGCCAGCGAAACACTCGGGCAGTAAGCAGCACCAACAGGGTGAAGGTGGTAAAGCCGCCGAGCAGGTGCAGCATGACGATAGTGGGCTGCAGCCCCATGGTTACCGTCCACATGCCGAGAATGCCCTGAAAGATAACTAATGCCACCAGAAAGAGCGGTAGTTTCAGTGGTTGCTTTTCCCGTTTGCGATTAACGAATGACAGTGCAGCGATGATGATAATGACGAGGCCCAGGGTCGAGGCAAAATAGCGATGCACCATTTCTGGTACGGTTTTGTGCGCTTCGCGCAGGGTCCCGGGCGTGGTTTCGTTGGTGTTGGCCACGTGCTCAATGGCTTTGCGGACGTCCAGATGGCCATAACAGCCTGGCCAGTCCGGGCAGCCCAAGCCGGCATCGGATAGCCGAGTCCAGGCGCCGAGGGTGATCACGCCAGCAGCCAGAAGGACGGCCAGAATACAAAAGCGGCGCAGCCAGCGCTGTGATGCGGTGGGAGTTTGCATAATCAAGGGCCTGCTTAACCGATCAGTGACCCTTTAAGGGTCCGTTTGAGATCGACGCGGATGTTCTCCGCCTCTTCGAGGGTGGCATCCATGTTTTCGTGCGAGGGGTAACGCATGAAGATTTGGCCGTCCGGGCTGACCAAAAAAATATCGCCAATGGGGTGGCTGGGCTCGGGGGCGTATACCGGTGCCAGAGCCCGCTTAACATCAGCAGCAGAGGCATGAATGGAAACCATGCCATCGACTTTATCGGTAAGGAAGGTTTGTAATTCGGTATTGGCGGGAGCGGTATGGAGAATCACCCTGCGTACACGCTGAGTATCTTCCCCTAGCGCGAGTCGTACCTGTTTTACTTGATAATAGAGCCCGTTTTTACAGCGCGTGTCACAACCTTCACCGGCCACATAAAGCAGTGTCCACTGGTTGCTCATATCATCGCGGTCATAGGGCTGCTGTTCGCTATCGGTGGCATGTAGAGCCGCCATATCGATATGCGGGATCAATAGTTGCCCTTTGTTGACCTTCGACAGCTCCGCGGGGTTTATCAGAAAGCGTCCGGCCAAAAAAAACAGGATAAAAGGAGCAATGATTGCCGCTAGGGTGGCAATGTTCTTGGTCCGTGGAGACATTACAATTCCTCTCGCGTCTTGCGTGCTTTACGCCTGTTTCGGAGTGCGGCGGCAACATATATCAGCAGAGCGGCCAGCGCCAGTGCGAACCATTGCAGCGCATAGGCCTTGTGTCGTTCCGGGCCCATTACGGTCACGTCCTGCCAGTGCCGGGGCAGTGGTACATTGTTGCCCAGCGCCAGTTCCGGAGTAACCCGGATTTCAAAGGGCGGTAATTCTACCCCAAGTCGTTCTCCAATAGCGTCAAAATCCACTTTTTGTACGCGCAATGGCCACTGATTGTTGGGCAATGGCATGTCCTTGAGCACAAAAACGTCCCGGGAGGGGCGATAAGCCGTTCCGTGGACGGTTTGGTTTCCCTCAATGGGGACGATCGTTGGTAGTGTGGCGCGGTCGTTTCCTCTCGCTAGCCAACCCCGGTTAATTAATACCCAGCGGCCCTCTCGGGTTTCAAAAGGAGTCAACAGGTGATAACCGGCCACGCCGTTGAGGGTACGGTTATCTAGGAGCACGTTGTGGGCGTTGTCGAAGTGACCGGTGATAGTGATGCGGCGGTGCATAGGGTCAGTATCAGCTAGCAGGGTGGGCAGGTCGGCGGGTGGTAGGGTGGCCCGTTCGTTCTGTTCTGTTAGCCACAGGCGTTTTTCTTCAGCACGTTCCAGCTGCCAAAAGGCCAGTCGCAAGCAGATTGCGGCCACAATAAGGGTCGCTATGAGTGCGACCCAAGGTGCGCGGCGGTAAGAATGAGGCATGGTTGTCTGCCCTCGTGACAGCAGTAGCGCGGCGAAACGGGGATTGCTGTTTTATGTTGTCGCCTTGCTTTGTCGATAGTGTGTGCACAGTCAGGCTAGGCCATTACAATGCCTGCCTGACAATGGCGGCACATTGTACATAGCTGGCCGGGCTTTTCATCTGCCTGCGAGAAAGTCCCCTTTGTGTGCTTATTTAAGCTTTGATGTGTTTAAGGAGATAACGAGTATGTGGTGGGTAAAGCTGATTGTTGTGATTTTGTTGCTTGCGGCAGTGATCTCTCTGGGCCGCGCGCTCATGTCTTTGGTGAAAGGGCAGGGAAAAGAAGGTAAGACCATGCGAGCCCTGGCTTGGCGTGTGGGTTTTTCGGTGACGGTATTTTTGTTTATTTTGCTCAGCATGCATATGGGCTGGGTGCGGCCTCACGATGTGAACCCGACTCTGCGTTACGGTGAGCCGATTCAGCCCAGCGGTCAGCCTTCGCAAAACCCAGGAGAGTAAGGCTGCAGCGAAATGGTGCCGTGAAGCGCTGCTTGCCTTGTAAAAGGCCAGTAAAAAGGCTGCAACCCATGGAACGAAGATAGTCAGGGGGGGCTCGGATACAGTGGGCTCACCTTGAGTGAGTACGAGGAGAAGGGCCAGTAAGGATGGCCAAGGAGCACGGATGCACTTCTCTTTTTATTCAGATTGCGCTCACCCCATTCAGGCTATGGTGGTGGCCAAGGTAAAGAGACGGCAGTGGACTGGATGGCCCCGTTTGCGTTGGTTTTGTTCGCATGATCGCACGGCCTGAACAGGCCATGTTGTTTGCGCGACGCATTCTTACAGGGCTTTCTCTTGTACGCTCCCGTGGCGCGTAACCACCTTTGCAGGGGGGGGGGCGTCGGTTAAACGGTTGATTTTTTTTGCTTCTCCGGGAACCTTTGAATCAGCCTGCGGACTAATTCAGTAGGCAAAATATGTTTTCTCCTCTTAAGTAATATCAGGCAACCCTCGGGGCGCTCGGTCAAGCCGGCGCCCTTCTTTTTTTAGGGGGACTGTGTTTTTCTCCGGGTGTGGGTGCTGGACTCAGTCTTTGGATGGGCTAGGAGGCATGGGGAACGGGGAAACGTTGTTGCTACGCGCTTCACCGCGTGATTCGGTGATTTTGCCTACGCCTTCTTTTTCTACTTCATCAATACGGATCACCGTATGCATGGGGATGTATGACCGCAAAACCCCTGAAAATTCGCTCTTAAGCTTTTCTTCCGATGGATCGACCACTACACCGCTGCGCTCATCGAACAGAAACTCCTCCACCTCGATAAAGCCATGCAGGTCGCTTTGGTATATCTCTGAGGCATAAATTTCGTAGGTTTGTGCTTGGCTCTGGAATATGACGCGGTAGATGGGTCGTCGTTTGGGCATGGTAGAAAGAGACGCTGACTAGGAAAATAGAGCCGAAGTGTAGCATAGAGTGCGACTTTCGTACCTGCTTGAAGGGCTTGATAAACCCGACCTTTCGGCTGGACTTTGGCAATGCGAATGACTAAAGTTGGCGCCCATAAATGCAGTGGGACAATTTGCCACACCTCCGGCAGTTCAATGAAGTTACTATGGCGGCAAATAGCTATTTGATTTTATTGGGTTTTGCCTCCTATGTGACACGCTAAACGGCCGCCCCCTTGGTCGAGTATGTCAATGGGGAAGGTCTGGTGACCGTTTCGCTGCATCAATCCTGAAACTCGCTTTCCAGGCGCCGGTAACGGCAAAGAACAAGCGTGCCTGTAATGGGGTAGCGCTGGGGAAAACAGGGAGCAAACGCATGCAGTCAACTCTGTTCCACCGCGCAGCGGTTGGTCTTACGTCACTGATGATCAGTGGCATGACCTTCGCTAGCGACTGGACCGAACGTTCCGATCTCGACCTGCGACCCGGGGTAACCCAGGCCAGCCAGGACGTTCAAGATCTTCACACCACCGTTCTCTGGATCGTGACCGTTATCGGTCTTATGGTCTGTGGCCTGATTCTGTTCTCGATGATTCGCCACCGTCGATCCAAAAACCCAAATCCTTCCACTTTCCATGAAAACGTGTTTTTCGAAGTGCTGTGGACAGTGATTCCCTTTGTCATCCTGATTGCCATGGCCGTACCGGCCACCCGGGTGCTGGTTCAGCTGGATGACACCGCTGAATCTGAACTGACGGTGAAGGTAACCGGTTATCGCTGGAAGTGGAGCTACGAGTATTTGACGTACGAAGATGACAACGATATCGGAGTCTCTTTCTTCTCTAACCTGGCTACGCCGCCGGAACAGTACAACAACCCGGTTCTTTCCGGTGGCCTGTTTCCTTACGGCACAGCGAAGGAGCTGGTCGGTAAAGAGGCTCCTGAGAAAGACCACAACTACAACTTGGAAGTGGATAACAAACTGCTTATCCCGTCTGGCCAAAAAGTGCGTTTCTTGGTGACTTCTGATGACGTAATCCATTCTTTTTGGGTGCCGGACTTCGGCGGCAAGAAAGATGCAATACCAGGTTTCGTTAACGAGACCTGGGCTTTGGTTCCGGAAGGCAAAGAAGGCACTTACTACGGCCAGTGTGCTGAGTTGTGTGGTAAGAACCACGCCTTTATGCCGATTGCCGTAGAGGTAGTAACCCAGGACGAATTCAAGGCTTGGATTGCTGAAGAGAAAGAAAAAGCCGCTTCTGGGCCCGACCTGACACCGTTTGCTGGTATCGATCAGGCGATGGAAGAAGGTAAGCAAGTTTATGCTGGTGCCTGTGCAATGTGTCACGGTGCTAATGGTGAAGGCGGTATCGGCTTGGCATTTGCTGGTACAGAGTTTGCCACCAATAACGAGCACCTGAACGAGCATATCGACGTGTTGGTGAATGGCCGTGCTGCCATGCCCAGCTTCAAGGCTCAACTGACACCTCGCCAGATTGCGGCGGTGATCACCTATGAGCGTAACGCTTTCGGCAACGATACCGGCGATCTGATTCAGCCCGCCGACGTTAACGACCACGAATAAGGGAGGGGATAGCAATGTCTACTGCAGCTGCAACCCATGATGATCATCACGATCACCACCACGCCCCGACCGGCCTGAAACGTTGGCTGTTCAGCACCAACCACAAAGATATTGGTACCTTGTACCTGTGGTTCAGCTTCGCCATGTTCCTGTCCGGCGGTTTCTTGGCCATGGTGATTCGTGCCGAGCTACTCGAGCCCGGCATGCAGTTCGTGGATCCGGAGTTCTTCAATCAGCTGACCACCGTGCACGGCTTGGCCATGGTATTTGGCGCGGTGATGCCTGCCACTGTTGGCTTAGCTAACTGGATGATTCCCTTGATGATTGGTGCGCCAGATATGGCGCTACCGCGGATGAATAACTGGTCTTTCTGGATTCTGCCTTTCGCTTTCACCATTCTGATTGGTTCAGTGGTGTTGAGTGCGTTCGGTGCCGGCAATCCTAGCGCTCCGAACTTTGGCTGGACCTTCTACGCGCCGTTGTCCACCAAGTACGGGCCGGCGTCCACCGATTTGTTCATTCTGTCGGTTCACATGATGGGTATCTCCTCCATCATGGGTGCTATCAACGTGGTGGTAACGGTCTTCAATATGCGTGCCCCTGGCATGACATTGATGAAGATGCCGCTGTTCGTATGGACTTGGCTAATCACTGCCTTCCTGCTGATCGCGGTCATTCCAGTTCTGGCCGGTGCGGTAACCATGATGCTGACGGACCGTCATTTCGGAACCAGCTTCTTCGATGCTGCCGGTGGTGGTGATCCAGTATTATTCCAGCACGTGTTTTGGTTCTTCGGGCATCCTGAAGTGTACATCATGATCCTGCCGAGCTTCGGTATCGTGTCAGCGATCATTCCGGCGTTTGCTCGCAAGCCGTTGTTCGGTTACGCCTCCATGGTGTACGCCACCGCGTCCATTGCCCTGTTGTCCTTCGTGGTATGGGCCCACCACATGTTCACTGTAGGTATGCCGTTGGCGGGCACCTTATTCTTCATGTACATGACCATGTTGATCTCTGTGCCTACCGGCGTGAAGGTGTTCAACTGGGTGGCCACCATGTGGCGCGGATCTATGACCTTCGAACTGCCAATGAAGTGGGCGATTGCCTTTGTGGTGTTGTTTACCTGCGGCGGTCTGTCCGGTTTGATGCTGGCGATTACCCCGGTAGACTTCCAGTATCATGATACCTATTTCGTGGTGGCGCATTTCCACTACGTATTGGTGACTGGCGCGATCTTCTCCATTTACGCTGCTGCCTATTATTGGCTGCCGAAGTGGTCTGGCATCATGCCTAACAAAACCCTGGGTGAACTACACTTTTGGAACTCCTTGATTTCCGCCAACCTGCTGTTCTTCCCCATGCACTTTGTGGGCTTGGCGGGTATGCCGCGTCGTTACGCTGACTACGCGCTGCAGTTTGCGGACTACAACTTCTGGATTTCCATTGGTGGCTTCTGGTTCGGCTTGTCGCAGCTGTTTTTCTTGGCGGTGGCTGTGCTGTGTGCCCTGAAGAAAGGCGAGAAAGCCCCGGCTAAACCATGGGAAGGTGCGGAAGGTCTGGAATGGGAAGTGCCGTCTCCGGCGCCGTTCCATACCTTTGAGACCCCGCCGGTGGTGAAGTAACAGAAACTGACGGAGGAGCACCATGGGCGACGAGCAGCTCAGTGTTGAACAGCGCAATAAGCGCACGCTGAAAAAGCTGTTGATCTGGGCGGTGGCCATGTTTGGCTTCGCTTTCCTTATGGTGCCCTTTTATAACGTTATCTGTGATGTCACCGGGCTGAATGGAAAAACATCCAGTACTGCTGCCACTCAAGTGCCAGAAAATGTGGTGGCAGACCGCACTGTGACAGTGGAATTTATTACCCAGAAGGGGGGGGGGATCAGTGGAGAGTTCTCTTCTGAGACCAAGCGAGTAAAGGTGCATCCGGGGGAAATTACACTGGTGCATTTTTTTGCAAGCAACCCGACTTCATCGGATATGATTACCCAAAGCATCCCGTCAGTAACACCGGGGGAAGCGGCTCGATACCTGCATAAGACCCAGTGTTTCTGCTTCGATCAGCAGACGCTGCTAGCGGGGGAGCGCAAGGATATGCCGATGATTTTTTATCTGGATCCAGAAATTCCCAGTCACATTAATCAATTCACTCTGTCATACACGATCTTCGATGTGACAGAGCGGGTCGCCGGTAAAAACAACAGCGTGGCTGTGAACTAGAACAGCCGGTTGTAGAGGAGATTTTTTAATGGCTACTGAAAAATACTACGTTCCAGAGAGCAGCCCTTGGCCGTTGACGGCTTCCATAGGTTTGTTCATGACCGCTATCGGCGGTGCGCATTTTATTCAGCAGAGCACCATGGCGGATATGGAGCCTAGCTTCATTGGTAAACCGCTATTCTTCCTAGGCCTGACCTGGTTGCTGGTAGTGATCGCCCTGTGGTGGCGTGACACTATTAAGGAGTCCGTCGGTGGCCTGCACAGCAATCAGTTGGGCGGTTCCTACCGTCAGGGCATGCTGTGGTTTATCTTTTCTGAGGTAATGTTCTTTGCGGCCTTCTTTGGCGCTATGTTCTACACCCGTTGGCTGATCCTGCCTTGGTTGTCTGGGGAAGGCAGCAACGCCATGACCCACGAACTGCTATGGCCGAACTTTCAAGCCATGTGGCCGCTGACTGTGACCCCTGCGGGTGATACCACACAAGCCATGGGCGCATGGGGCTTGCCAGCGATCAACACGGCTATCCTGTTGGTGTCCTCTGTAACCCTGACAATCGCTCACCACGCCTTGTTAGAAGGCAAGCGTGGCACTGTGATTGCCTTCCAGGCGGCTACAGTGATCCTCGGTGTGATCTTCCTGTTCTTGCAGGTGGAAGAATATATTCATGCTTATACCGAGCTCGGATTGACGTTGGATGCGGGTATCTACGGCAGCCTGTTCTTCCTGCTCACTGGGTTCCATGGTGCGCACGTAACCATCGGTACCATCTTCTTATTCGTGACCTTGCTGCGTGTGATCAAGGGCCACTTTGATGAAGAGAATAACTTTGCCTGGGAAGCCGGTGCCTGGTATTGGCACTTTGTGGACGTGGTGTGGTTGTTCTTGTTTATTACGGTGTATTGGTTGTAATCGGCGGCGCTGCACGCGCCACGCGATAAGTAACACGTAAAAAGCCGCGCTTCGAAAGAAGCGCGGCTTTTTTGTTTGAAAGTTTAATGCTGTATTCAGGGCATAGGCGTTTCGGACGACGAGACGGCATTTACCTGAGTGGACCTCAACGAAGCCCGAATACATCAATGATTGTCTGAGTCGCATCAATCACCCGAACCACCTCATTATCGATGATGACGTCGCTGACACCGTCAATATGACGAATGCCGCTGTATGAAGGTAATCGCTCGCTGTTGTAGTAGAGCGTGTCGGGAAGGTATTGGCCTTTCTGCAGTTTCTTTTGCCAACCTGGCGGCAACTCGCCGCCTCGGGCCATTTTCTTCTGCAAGCCAGGAGGCAGGGCGTCAAACTCACGCTGGCTCAAACGTTGACGAAGGACCTCACGCTCGCGAGAGCTGTAGCGATATTCGGAATAATCACGGCGGTTATCCACCAACTGAACATGAGTGCGAGTATCGCGCTGGCCATTCTCCCAAGGCGGGCGAGCTTCGGCAAAAGTGGAAATTGCGCTAAGGCCAAGCAGGGCAGTAAGAGTAAAGACGGAAGCCGTTTTCATATGGGTCCCCTTTGTCGAAAGAGTATGGGTACCAGTATGGCGATGGAATGTGCAAAAAACGCGTAGGGATCATCAAAAACGGTTAAAGCTCAGAAACTGGAAGGCGTCGCAGACGCCAAGTACTCGCCTCTTTACTGGTCTGTCTGCGACAGATTTGAAGCTGTGTTTTACTTATGAATTCGTCATTGGTTAGGCGGCATTAGCCGTTCATTCAGCCATTGGCCAATATCCCGAATTTGCTCTAGGCAGACCATGTGCTCCATAGGATAGCTTTTGTATTGTGGTGAGTAACCCAGCTCACTCAGGGTGGCTGCGGCTCGTTGGCCTAATTGCTCAGGAACCACCGGATCCATGCTGCCGTGGCAAATCATAACCGGCAGTGTGGCGTTGGCATCGCTGGGTATTACCGGCATGGCCATATAGGTGGACAGGGTGAGCAGGCCGGCAAGGGGTTTGGGGTAGCGCAAAGCGGCTTGATAGGCAACGGCGCCACCCTGAGAAAAACCGGCGATGATGATCCGTTTGCTGGGGATGCCTCGGGCGATTTCTCGCTCGATTAGCATCTCCACCGCTCTGGCAGATGCCAGTACTCCTGCCTCGTCAACTTTGCGATCGATATCCATGGCGAGAATATCGTACCAGGCAGGCATGACCATGCCGCCATTGACGGTAACGGGGATTTGCGGTGCGTGAGGAAACACAAACCGTACGGCTAAATCTGCCGGCAGCTGCAGCTCAGGCACAATAGGTTCGAAATCGTGGCCACTGGCACCTAGGCCGTGCAGCCAGATAACGCTGGCGGTGGCTTCTGTGGCGGGTTCGATTTCAACAAAACGTAATAGCTCGCTCATGGTTAATCTCCTCCCGCGACAATGATGCGTACGGCTTCAAGCTGACAACGGGCTTCGCCGAGGCATTTTTCCAGCGCCTGGGTTTGGTCTTCCAGTGCGTCGATTTCTGCGTGCCTTACCGCCGGGTTTTTGGCTTGCAGCGCTTTAAGGCGAGCCAGCTCATGGGCCTGTTTCTCGCGCATTTTTTGCTGGGCAGCGGTGATGATACTTTCTGCCTCCTGACTGGCGCTAATGTCATCGGCTTTGAGCAGTTTTTCCAGCAAGGCCTTTTGGCTGCCGACAATTTTGCGGCTCAGCGGCTTATCCATTTTGTGGCATTGCTGGCTTAAACCGTCGTGACTGATCGCCTGGCTGATATTTTTGCCATTGGCATCAAGAAGGTGACGGATCACCGTGGTGGGTAAAAAGCGATCTGCCTGAAGATGTTTCGGGGCGACAGCATCTACGGTGTAAATAGCTTCGATAAGCAGTGTGCCGGCTTTGATTTTGGGGTTTTTCAGCAGGCTAACAGCCGCTTTACCACGATGCTCAGTGAGCATCATTTCCAAGCTGCCAGTAACCATGGGGTGCTCCCAGGTGAGAAACTGCATGTCGTCCCGTGCCAATGCGGTGGCACGGTTATCGGTCATGGTGACCCCTTCTTCTGGCAGGGAGGGAAAGGCATCACGCATGTGGGGGCCGGGTTTGAGTATCACTGCGGTATCGGAGTGATCTTCCTGTTCGACACCATAACGATCAAAGATGCGTTGCATGAAAGGCAGTGGGCTGTCCTCATCTGCGGCAATCAAATCGGAGATCAGGGTTTCTGCGCGCTCACCATCAAATGAGCTCAGCTCCAGCAGGCGGTCACGCCCGGTTTCAAGCAGTGTGTGTAGCTCGGTGGTAATGGCGCGTGTATCGTCCACCAGTGCTTCGATGGCAGTGTATTCCGGGTCACCGGTAAGCAGAGGCTCTAGTGCGTCGCGGCTCCGCAGGTAAATATCGTGGCCAGCCGGGTTGGTGTGCTCGAACGCGTTCATGCCCTCGTGGTACCAGCGGAACAGTACTTCCTGAGCGTGTTGCTCGAAGTAGGGCACGTGAATCTGGATGTCGTCGGTTTGGCCGATACGGTCCAAGCGGCCGATACGCTGTTCGAGCAGATCAGGGTTTAGGGGTAAATCCAGCAGGACTAGATGATGAGCGAACTGGAAGTTACGGCCTTCAGAGCCGATCTCCGAGCAAATCAGTGCTTGGGCGCCATCAAAGTCGTCGGCAAAGAAAGCGGCGGCCCGGTCGCGTTCGATCAGGTCCATATCTTCATGGAACATGGCCACGTTCATGCCTAGCTTGTAGTTGCAGTGGGCATGCAGGTCGGTGGCGGTATTCTTGCTAGCACAGATCACCAGTACCTTGTCGTGGCGATGCTGTTTAAAAAAGTTTTCCAGCCAAGTGACGCGAGGGTCCAAGGTGCACCAACGATCATCGTGGAACAGGGTTTCCGGGTGCAAATGGCCGTCAATTTCTTCGTCGCTGTCGTATTTGTACTCGTCTGGCAGCGTAAGAGGGATGCCGTGTACGTGACGTGCCGGGAAGCCGGCAATGTTGTGGCGGGTGTTACGGAACATGACGCGGCCGGGGCCTGAGCGATCCAGCAGTTCTGCTTGAATCGCTTCGCGGTTGCTTTCGTCAATGTCCATGTCTGGTAGTAGGGCCACGGCTTCCTGCTTGAGTGCCTCATCCCATTTGGATTCATCGTGCAGTCGGCCGGCCAGCGCTGCCACGTCTTGATAATGGGCTTGTTCTTCCTTGAAAGCCTCTAGGCTGGGGTAGCGTTCCGGGTCGAGCAGGCGTAATCGAGCATAGTGGCTTTCAAGACCGAGCTGTTCCGGGGTAGCGGTAAGCAGCAGTAGGCCTCGGGCTTGCTTGGCAATGGTTTCCACGCGCTGGTAATCGTCGCTGGCCTGTTGTGCTGACCATTCCAGGTGGTGAGCTTCGTCGACCACCAGCAAGTCCCAATCGGCAGCTGCCAGTTGCTCAATGTCGCACTCGCTTAGAAAGTCCGTGCTGCACAAAATCAGCTGTTCACTGAGGAAGGGATTGTCGTCACCGCTGGCCGCTTCGTCAGCGCCGTCGTTCGGGGAGTTTTCCTCTTCAATAATCTGCGCCAGCATGTCTTTGATACTGGTTTCTGGCCGCAGAGCGTTCAGGCGTTCAGCATCAAAAATGGAAAAATGCAGATTGAAACGGCGCACCATTTCCACAAACCATTGGTGGACCAGGGGCGATGGTACGACCACCAGCACTCGTTTGGCACGACCAGTGAGCAACTGTTGATGCAGGATCAGCCCTGCTTCAATAGTTTTTCCCAAGCCGACTTCGTCGGCAAGCAAAACCCGGGGGGCAAAGCGATTAGCCACTTGGTCAGCGATGTATAGCTGATGACCAATCAGATCAATGCGAGGGCCCCGTAGCCCTTTAATGGCAGATTGCTGTTGGCGGCAATGGGCATTGAGTGCATCAATACGCAGCTCGAACCAGCGGTTGGAGGAAAGCTGGTTGGATAACAGGCGGTCTAAGGCTGCGGTCAGTCGTAGGGTATGGCCAAGATTGGTCTCAGGTACCGGCTGGATATCCTCCGGGCTGCCGTCCTTGGGGTGGGCCATGTAGATCTTGAGTCCATTAAGCTCGTTAACGTCGGTGACCACTAGCTCCATTTCATCGGCGGTGCGAATGGTATCGCCGCTGTCAAAGGTGACCCTGGACAAGGGGGCATTGTTCTTTGCGTAGGTGCGTTCTTCCTCTACCGCCGGGTATTCCACGGTGACCAGTCGGTAATCCAATTCCTTGATGATGCCTAGGCCCAGCTCAGTTTCGGATTCGCTCAGCCAGCGCTGGCCGGGAATAAAGTCAGTCATTGTTGCTGCCGGTGATTACTTGGGAGGCGAATTATACGGGTTTGTACGCCCCCCTTCGATGGGTGAATCCGATTTCATGGGCAACGGTACAGCCATGAGCCTAACGATCGACTGATCGGGGGTTTGTTGCCCGTTGGGCGGCGGTATTTATGTTGGCCAATCGAAAACGGGCAAGCAAAATTTGCGGTATGCTCTAGCGACGATTGGATCTCACGGTGATGAGCGAATGGGCGATATTCTGCCGTTCAAGAAACCGCAAAAGAAAACGCCGAATAGAGGCATGTGCCAGCACGGGTTCCACAGGTGGTTGATCTGTAAGGAAAAGCAGTTTGATGTGAAGCAAGGAAAACTGGTGACGGTATACCGTTGTGAGCGCTGCGGAAAAGAAAAAGTGAAGACGCACTAATCGGGTAAATGTGCATGCTTGAAATGCGATCTAGCTGTGAAATATGTCAGTGCACCTTGGCCGCCGATGAGCAAGCGTATATTTGCTCCTACGAATGCACCTTTTGTGTCGATTGCTGCACCATTCATGCTTGCCGATGTCCGAATTATCTAGGGGAATTGGTAAAGCGGCCCCGCCGGCAGAAGGCCAGCAATGACAGCCCTTGAAGAAAGGGCGCTTGCGGGAAGTTTAAGCGTATAACTTGCCGGTGAATGAGTGGCAGCCAGAGAGTGCTAACGGGTTAGAGGTGTGGGTGACGGCGTTAGGGGAGAGGGCGAGTTTCTACCCGCCATTAGCTCAGGTGTTACAGGCGGCGGGTTTCAAAGAAGGTGGCGTTGCTCACTCAAATGCCGGTAGCGCTGAATGGGCTGGGGCGTTCATCAGCGCGCGAGTGCAATCTGTATTGTTGAATGCCAGGACGTTGAGGCCATGCCGAGCAATTCCGCTAGGCCCGCCCTCGGTGCGGCAGGGGAGAACCGCACTGTCGATTGGCATCAACGACACAGATAATAAGGCGTGTTCATAGCCCTCGTTTTGCATTCATTTCCGAGCGCCTACTATCGCGAAAAAATACGTAGGGCATGAATCCAAGCATCCTTGCTATCGCAATAACAGCAACGGTGGCGATATTGTTATGGCCTTTCTGGACAGATCAAGAGGCTGCAGTTTTTCAGAGTCTCTTTAACAGGCTTTCAATCCAGCACCATGATCGCTTGCCCCGCATTGATCTGCTGACCTTCCTGGCGGGAAACAGTGATGACGTTTCCTGAGCCCGGGGCGTAGATTTCGATTTCCATCTTCATGGATTCAAGCACAGCCACCACGTCACCTTTTTGCACGTGGTCGCCTTCGGACACGTTCAGTTTCCAAATGTTGCCTGCTACAGGGGATTCCACTGGAGTGCCATCCACTTCTTCGGCTCCATTGTCTGCCTCTAGATTCTGCTCGGACTGGAAATTGATCTGGCCACTGTCCACCCAGCGTTGCAGTTCTTCATCAAAGGCCTGATTGCGGACGTCGGTGAAGGTGGCAATATCCTGTTGGTTGTCGTCCAGGAACTGCTGGTAAGCACTGAGGCTGAAGGTCGTTTCTTCCACCTTCAGCGGGTAATCCCCCTTGGGGAAATCTCGGCGAATCTGGTTAAGTTCTTGGTGGCTTACCTCGTAAAAGCGAATCTGGTCGAAGAAACGCAGTAGCCAGGGCTGGTTGAATACTCGTGTTTTGCGGTAACGGTTCCACATCTGCAGGGTGCGGCCGACAAACTGATAACCGCCGGGGCCTTCCATGCCGTACACACACAGGTAAGCGCCGCCGATGCCCACGGAGTTTTCTGCCGTCCAGGTACGGGCGGGGTTGTACTTGGTGGTGACCAGACGATGGCGGGGGTCGTAGGGGGTAGCCACTGGCGCACCCAGGTAGACATCACCCAACCCCATCACCACGTAGCTGGCGCTGAACAGAATATTTTTTACAGCATCAATGCTGTCCAGCCCGTTGATGCGACGGATAAATTCCAGATTAGACGGGCACCAGGGGGCATCCTTGCGCACCGACTGGATGTATTTTTCGATGGCTTGATGACAGGCTTGGTCATCCCAGCTTAGCGGGATATGTACGATGCGCGAAGGGACTTTCAGATCATCCTGCTGCTGTAGGGCATGTTCGGCACCGGCTAGGTCTTTGAGCAGTTGCTGGCGAGTAAGAACCTGTGGATTGAAATGGATCTGCAAGGAGCGGATACCGGGCGTCAGTTCAATAATGCCGGGGAGTTTTTGCTGTTCAAGCCACAGCATGAGCGCATGGGCGCGAAATCGGAGGCGCAGATCCAGCACTAGGGGGCCGTATTCCACCAGTAGATAACGGTCTCCAGCGGCGCGGTAAACCACGTCTACGCCGGCTTCTTGTTTGCTAAGGGTATTAAGCACCGGTGTGGTAATGACAGCACTTTTTACCCGTTTAGCCGGCTCAACGAGTGAGGACACGCAGTGGTCTTGTTCGGCGGCAAGTGTATCCGCATCGTCCAGGCTGATGGCTTCAAAACGTAGGGTATCGCCGGCTTTTAGTTGGCCCAGCTTCCAGCGGTCGGCCAGTACCACAGTGGCGGGGCAGACAAAGCCACCCAGTGACGGCCCGTCCGGGCCGAGGATGACCGGCATGTCGCCCGTGAAGTCCACTGTGCCCACTGCATAAGCATTGTCGTGAATGTTGGAAGGGTGCATGCCGGCCTCGCCACCATCACTGCGTGCCCAGTTTGGTTTGGGGCCCACTAGGCGGATACCGGTCCGGCTGGAGTTGTAATGCACTTGCCAGTCCGTGGAGAAAAACATGGCCATGTCGTCGTCGGTAAAAAAGTCCGGGGCGCCATGGGGGCCATAGATCACCCGCAGGGTCCAGGCTTTGCCAAGCTCGGGCTTCAAGCTTGCCGGCACCTCCACGCGGGCTGTTATGCCTGTATCTTCAGAAAAGTGCAGCACATCGCCGGTGCGCAGGGCGCGGCCACCGTGACCACCGAACTGGCCGAGGGTAAAAGTACTGCGTGAGCCCAGATAGGGGGTGCACTGGATGCCGCTGGCAATAGCAAGATAGGCGCGAGCGCCTTCGCCGCTTACTTTGCCCAGTTTTAGCACCTGACCTGGTTGTACCTGGATGACCTGATAAGGGGGGACCGGACGGCTATCCAGAGAGGCCTGCATGTCCGCGCCAGTAAGGGCTATGCGGGTGGCCTGGTTGAATTTCAGCGTTGGGCCGTTAAGCGTGAATTCCAGTCCGGCGGCGGCTTCGTCGTTGCCCAGCAGGCGGTTACCGAGACGGAAGCTGAGGTTGTCAAAAGGTCCTGAAGGGGGCACGCCCACGGGCCAGTAGCCACTCCGGCTAGGGTAATCCTGTACTGTGGTCATGGTGCCGCCGGCCAGTACATCTACGGTAAAAGGTCGGTAACGGAAATCATTGAGGTAGCGGGTGGTCATTCGCCCTTGCGCAAATACCGGGTTGGCCAGAATGGTGCGAACATATTCCCGGTTGGTCTCAATACCTTCCAGGGTGATGCCATCCAGGATCTGCGCCAGTGCGTTCAGTGCGCTATCGCGATCGGCTTGATGAATGATGACCTTGGCTAGCATGGGATCGAACAGGGGAGAAACGGTAAGCCCGGCTTCCACCCAGTGATCAATACGCAATGCTTGCCCATCTGCTTCAGGAAAGGTGACAGCAGTCAGCAGGCCGGCGCTGGGTTGGAAATCCTTGGCCGGGTCCTCGGCATAGATCCGCGCCTGAATGGCGTGACCATTGGGAGTAAAGGGGCCGAGTGAGTTCAGTGCGGGCAGCTCGCCAGCGGCCAGTTTGATCATCCACTCCACCAGATCCACGCCGAAAATCTGTTCGGTGACACCGTGTTCCACCTGCAGGCGGGTATTCACTTCCAGAAAGTAGAAAGTGTTGGTGTCCTGATCGAGAATGAATTCCACTGTGCCGGCATTGCGGTAATGCACCGCTTGCATAAGCGTGCGTGCAGTATCGTGCAGTTCATGGCGAACATGATCGGGCAGGTTGGGGGCCGGTGTTTCTTCCAACACTTTCTGGTGGCGACGCTGGGCGGAACAGTCGCGTTCACCGAGGGTAACGGCTTGGCCTTTGCCATCACCGAATACCTGGACTTCAATGTGACGGGCGCGGGCGATATATTTTTCTATAAAGACGCCATCATTGGAAAAATTGTTGGCGCTGAGGCGGCGCACGCTATCCCAAGCCTTGTCTAGGTTTTCTGCATTGTCACAGATTTGCATGCCGATGCCGCCACCGCCGGCTGTGCTCTTCAGCATGACCGGATAACGGATTTTTTCAGCCGCTTTCAGTGCCGCCTCTTTATCATTCAGCAGGCCGGTACCTGGCAGTAGAGGAACATCGTTTTTTTCTGCCAGGGCACGAGCGGTGTGCTTGAGGCCGAAGGTGTCCATTTGTTCGGGCGTTGGGCCAATAAAGGCAATGCCGCGGGCTTCACAGCCCTTCACAAAGTCCGGGTTTTCACTGAGAAAACCGTAACCGGGGTGCACGGCTTCTACGCCATGTTCTTCCATGAGGGCAAACAGCTTATCCTGATTCAGATAGGTATCCTGGGCATTGCCTTCCCCTAGGCAGAAGGCTTTATCGGCGTAACGTACGTGCAGGGAATCGCGGTCGGCCTCGGCAAAAACCGCTATGGAAGTGATGCCCAGGGATTGGAGGGTACGGGTAACGCGGGTGGCAATGGCACCGCGATTGGCAATCAAAACCTTGTTGAACATGACTTTTTCTCTTGTCGGGCTGTCTCTGGGACAGATGACGGGCCGTCCCGTCTTTATAGCCTTGGCCGCCGGGGTCGTCCCCAGGGAAATTGGTCGGTGCTCAGTCGTTCCAGATAAGAACGTCAATGGGTGTCGGGTTGTAACCGTTGCAGGGATTGTTCAACTGAGGACAGTTGGAAATGAGGATCAGCGTATCCATGCAGGCGGTCAGTTCAACGTATTTACCCGGGGCAGAAATGCCGTCTTCAAAGGTCAGGCCGCCTTCGGCCGTCACCGGCACATTCATAAAGAAGTTGATGTTGTGGGTGATGTCCTGCTTGGCAAGATGGAATTCCGGGTGCTGGTTAATGGCCAGCATCCAGCTGTCACGACAGGCATGCATGCAGCGCTTTTCCAGACTGTAACGCACGGTATTGCTTTCGGTGGCGCAAGCGCCGCCCAGCGTGTCGTGGCGACCACAGGTATCGGCAACGATTTTTAGCAACGGGTTCATGCGGTTGCTCATCAGTACGGTGCCGGCGGTGAGATACACATTGCCCTGTTCACGGATGGTATCCACGGCGCTGTAACGCTCAGCAGGATCTGCCGCATTGTAGAACAGGGTGTCGGCAGCCTGGTTGCCCTCCAGATCCAGCAGGCGAACAGTCTGGCCTTTCTTGATGATACGGATGAAATAGTCGCCGGCCGCCACTTCTTCACGGAAGAAGGCCTGCTCCGGTTGACGTTGGCTTTCTTTGATCATGGGTCTTTCCTTGGCGCCTCAAACAGCGCTTTTACTGAAAATTACAGGCCCAAGTGATACAGGCGATTGTTTTCAAAGGCGCGGCCGTTTTCAGGGCGGGCATTTTTGCAGTAGTCATCGTCCGCTACAGGGGCAGCTTTCAGCATCTCAATTTGTACTGGCTTGATGGGGTAGTCTTCGGCCGGATTCAGTGGATGCGGGCAGGTGTGCATTATCACCAGGGTGTCCATTTCGAAACGCAGGGTGACGTGTGCACCGGCTCTTGCCGCAGATGGATCGAATACCAGCTTGCCGTCGTTATCGGCGGCGACTTTGGAAAACAGATTCAGATTGGCTGCCATATCCCGTTCGGTAAGGCCGTATTTGGCCAGTTCGGTGAGGAAGCAGTGCTCCCCGCTCAAGGTCCACTGGTTGTGGCAGTCCTGGTAGGAACGCACGGCATATTTTTCTTGCAGGGCTTTTTCGCTAAGGGTGCCGCACACGGTGTCGTGCCAGCCAAATTCATCCTCCACGATGGAGGCGAAGACACGGCCCATGTCGGAGTACAGGCAATTTCCTTTGGTGAGCTTGAAGGTGTGCTGCCCCTTGAGGCTATCTGGCGCGTTATAGCGCTCCAGCGGCATCTCCGGGTTGTACATCAGCATTGAGAGATTGGCGCCGCCTTGCGGGTCGGTGAGACGCAGTTGCATACCGCGGCGTACGCGCAGGGACCAGTGGGCACTGCCGGGCAGGATGGTGGTGTAAAGGCTTTCGCTCATGATGAAGTCCTTGTCGTCTTACAAAGTGTCGTTGAGAACGCGGCTGGTACGCCCCACGTTCTGGTTGATGTCGCTAAGGGTGCCGCTCTGGCAGTCGCCCACCGGCAGGTCGTAGGTCACCCGGGCGCCGTAGGCGTCGGGGGCCTGCGGGTCCAGCCGAGGCTTGTCGAATACCCACAATCGTGTACCCAGATAGAAGCCTTCAGTAATGTCGTGGGTGATCATGAACACGGTCAGCTTTTGCTCTTTCCAGAGTGTCAGCACCAGCGTGTGCATGTCGGCACGAATGCCCGGGTCCAGGGCGCCAAAAGGTTCGTCCAGCAGCAGGATACGTGGCTTTTTGATCAGAGCCTGGGCAAGTGCAAGACGCTGCTGCATACCGCCGGAAAGCTCGTGGGGGTACTTGTCGACCGCCTGGCCAAGGCCCACGGATTCGAGCATTTTCAAGGCATCCTTACGAAGTTGGCGCCGTGTCTTGCCGAAGCTGATGCCCAGCCAGCGGTTGCTCTGCAATTCGCCGCCCAGCATCACGTTTTCCAAAGAGGTCAGGTGATTGAGTACCGAGTAACGCTGGAACACGATGCCACGGCTTTCGTCCGGCTCCGCCGGCAGCCGCTGACCATCCAGCAGCAGCTCGCCTCGGGTGGCTTGTTCGGTGCCGAGCAGAAGTTTCAGGAAAGTGGTCTTGCCGCAGCCAGAGGCGCCGACAATGGTGACGAATTCGCCTTCTTCCACAGTGGCGTTCAGCCGTTCCAGCACGACTTGTTCACCGTATTCTTTCCACAGATTTTTCATTTCGATAATCGCCATGGTGCACGCTCCTTAATGGCCTTTCTGGTGGAACCAAGGGTGGCGCCATTGCGAATAGCGGCTGAGAATTAAGTCTATTGCGAAGGCCAACAGAGTGATCCACACCACGTAGGGCAGAATCACATCCATGGACAGGTAGCGACGTACCAGGAAGATCCGGTAGCCCAGCCCTTCGGTGGCAGCGATGGCTTCGGCGGCGATCAGGAAAAGCCAGGCGGGGCCTAGCGACAAACGCACTGCGCTGATTAGCCGTGGCATCAGTTGCGGCCACACCAGCCGGGTGATGATCTGCCAAGTATTGGCGCCTAACGTCTGCAGCTTGATGATTTGTTCTGCAGGAATTTCCATCGCCCGCTGTTGCAGGTCACGAATCATGAAGGGCGTGATACCGATGATAATGAGCATCACCTTGGCCAGTTCGCCCAGCCCGAAAATGATGAACAGCACCGGCAGCATGGCCATGGGGGGAACCAGCGACAACCCTGTGACCAGCGGTGAAAATGTGGAGCGGATCAGGGGGATGCTGCCGTTGCCAATGCCCACGATAATGGCGACCAGGGCGCTGATGGCTACACCGATAGCCAAACGTTGCAGGCTGGCCAGGGTATCGGCGAGAAGCAGGTACTCACCGCTGCGTTTGCTGGGCTCGAATGCCATGCGATTAATGGCCTGAACAAAACTGTCCAGTGCAGGCAGGAGTTTGTCGTTTGGATTGTCGGCAAGACGTGCATCTGATGCCAACATGTAAACGACAATCAGCAGTGCAAAGGGAAGTAGCCCCAATGCCCAGCTTGCTGCCCTGCTGGGCTGTCTGTTGATCAGTTTCTTCATGGGGGTTCCCACTGGTAAGTGTCGGAGCTAGTGCAATGGTCGACGCCGAAAAAAGCTAACTCTGTCCGGCCTCGACCTGAGCCTTCAGGTGTTACAGCTTCCCGTCGGCGGCCATGGCCATGTAATCGGCGATAAAGCGCAGCTGCACATTGCTTTCGCTACCGAATACGCCAACCGGGGTTTCGATACCGACGAAGCCGGCGTTCGGAGCGCCTTCCCCGAGCAGGCCGTGATCGAATGAAAACTCCGCCACTTTCTGCATGGTGTCTTTCAGCTCGGGGCTGTTGACGAACGTCACCGCTTCGCTGGCCTTGTAGAACATGCGGGTTGACGCCAGCTGAGCGTCGTATCCGGCTAGATCGGTGCCGGACGCTTTGGCCATGAAGGTGCGGGCAGCCTTGCCGGCATCGTCATCGGCGGACATGGTGGCCATGATTTCATACCACGCACCGGTGAGTGCCTTACCGAAGTTCGGGTTGGCTTTGAGGGTCTCGGTGTTCACCACCATCAGGTCGATGATTTCGCCCGGGATCTTTGAAGAGTCGAAGACCTTGTGGCTGTCCGGCATGGCGGTGATTTCGCTGAGTAGGGGATTCCAGGTGGCCACAGCAGTGACCCCCTTGGTAGTGAAGGCGGCCACCATGTCGGCGTCGGAGGTGTTCACCACGGTCAGGTCCTTTTCGCTTAAGTTGACAGTGTCGAGTGCGCGGGCCAACAAGTAGTGAGAAACGGACAGTTCTACCAGATTTACATCCTGGCCCTTGATGTTGGCTAGCGTGTCAGTGCCCTTGAGCACCACGCCATCGTTACCGTTGGAAAAATCCCCCACAATCAGGGCAGTAGAGTCCACACCCCCGGCGGCGGGAATGGTCAGGGCATCCATGTTGGTCATGGCGCAGCCGTCGTAGGCACCGGCAGTGTACTGGTTGATGGATTCCACATAGTCGTTGATCTGAACCACATCGATGGTGATGTCGTATTTGGCTGCCCACTTGTCGACGATCTTTTGCTGGGCGCCATAGTCCCATGGCATCCAGCCCACGTAGATAGACCAGCAGACGCTAAAAGAATCTTTGGCCAGTGCAGTAACAGGTGTGAGCGTGGTAAACAGAACGAGTGCTGCAGCTGCAGCTATTTTGCATAGGGAACGGGTCATGTCGGACCTCCTTGGCTACGGACGAAGAGGAATCCAATGACACTGCTGTCATCGTGTCCTCCCGGGCTTTTGTCCCGCCGTGTAACCCCCTGCCGGTAGATGCTGCTGCCAATCTATCGGCGCCAAGAAGGTCGAAGGCTCTCGGACCAGGCATCGGCTGCTGGCGTAGCCGATCGGAACCCTAGCTTTCTATTGGTGCAGATTGTGTTGAGTGCTTGATGGCAACAAAGCCATTCGATTCCTCTACCCGTAATAAAGCAAAGGAAGTGCCAACCTGAATCAGGAAAGGCGAAAAGGCCGTGTCTGCCGCACAAGGCACGGCTTGGCATTGGAAATTAGGGGGAGGGGAGCAGAATTGGGGATACCATGCCGGCGCGATGAAGTGTGCCGGCATGGTGCATGGCGCGCGTCTTTGCGCTCGGGTGGTGCGGGTTACTCCGGCTGTTCCAGGAAGTCGATCAGTGCCTCCCAGCTCACCTGATCCGCATGAGCGCTGTAGGCCAGGGGCATTTCGAATCGCTCACCGGCAGCATCGGCCCCGGGGTTAGTGAAGCCGTGCTTGGCCTCCGGGAAACTCAGTAATTGGAAATCGGCTCCGGCAGCGGTCATCTCGCTGACAAAACCACTTACTTGTTTTGCGGGCACCATGGGGTCAGCCTGCCCTGTAGCGACTAGAACCCGAGCTTTCAGCTCGCCGGATTTTGCCGGGTTCTCGGTGCCCAGGCTGCCATGGAAGCTGGCTACGCCGGCCAAATCAGTACCCCGGCGGGCCTGTTCCAGCACCACTGCGCCACCAAAACAGTAGCCGATGGCAAACAGGCGCCCTGGCTCAACTTGCTGCTGTTTGAGCATCAGGGTGCGAGCAGCCTGAAAGCGGGCATTCATGGTTTCCGGGTTTGATAATGCGGTTTCCATAAAACTTTTCGCATCTTTCGGATGGCTGGCAACTTTGCCGGTGCCGTACATATCTACCGCAAAAGCGGTGTAACCCGCTTCCGCCAACATGTGCGCGCGGTTACGGGCATAGTCATCCAAGCCCCACCATTCGTGCACTACAATGACTCCGGGGCCCGGGTCTTTCTGGCGATCATTGAGGTACATGACGCCCTTACCTAGGCCGTCAGGCAGGGTAACTTCGGTTTCAATGATGTCGGTGTAGCCGGTTTGGCCGGCAAAGATAAGGGATGCGAGTAAGATGAGCCGTTTCATAGACCTGTCCTTGCTAAGTTTCAGCGAAATTATTTATTTTGCCAGACCCAACGAAGTGGTTCGCCGAAGTCGTCGTAAATGAGTTTACGTCGTGGCTGGGCATTGAGCTGTTGGCGATGAGGTTTATGTTTGCGAGAGTCTATGTTGGCAGCCACTTGACTCAGATCTGTGCGCTGATTCTGGCGGGGGCCATTAAACAGCACGGTTTGGTGCCCTTTGCCGGATACAGCATCAGCGCCACTCACACCGTTCGGTACCTCATTAATGGCCCCGCCTTCAGAAAGAAAGCGTTCCATATCGCGTTCCAAGCGATGCCGCTGTTGTTCTTTACTGTTACGAACTTTCACGGGGCTCATCGGGGCTGATGGGTGGATCAATCACAATAACAGGCTCATATAGAGGCTGCCACCATGATAATTGCGGTTACGGTTAGGTTTTGTGTCGAATCAGCCCTGGCGCAGGGAGGTGAGAATCTGTGGTGGCGCCTGCTAGCGGAACCTTATGTCCGTTGGTAAGTGATCGTTAAAGGTGCATATCGCTAATTCGGGGAATAAAGAGTAAAGGGCGAGGGTGGATTGCTCATCACCCTGCCCAAGGGCGGTGGATCGTTACTTTGCGGCCAAAGGCGGAGTATCAAAAGCCACATTGGTCAGCCCATGACGCATGAGAGTGCGGATATTGGCGTGGTCGTTGCCGTCTGGATTACCCAGAACATGGTCGCGGTAAAAGTGACCGAAGCAGGCCAGCGTCTGAGCGTCAGAAAGAAAGTTGATTTTGGCAAAGGCCAGTATCTTGCAGGACCCTTCATTCGTACCAGCGTCATTGTACACGCAATCATCACCGTGGCCGTTGCTGAAGGCTGCAGGCGTGTAATGGTAATGTTCTGTAATCACGGCTTGTACTGCGTCGAAGGTAACGGTGTCCGGGTCGGCTTTTAGGGTGTCTAACAGGGTGTTTAGCGAAGAGGCCATCGTTCTTCCTATGCCAGGTTGAAACAGGGCCTGAAGGCAGCCCATGCAGAGCTGACAATCAGGCTGTTAGAGAGTTGGGGGTATTACTGGGCGGCGGAATCTTTGGGCAGAACCATACCGGTGCTTTGCAGCGGGTTACAGTTCTTAATGACCACCTTACCTTCTAGCATATTGCCGCGGGAATATTCGCGGAAAATGCATTGGTTGGTTTCCGGGTCGTAGTTTTCAATCCACAGGTTGTCATCTTTCCACGTGGCATTTAGATGGTACTGCTCTTCTGGCACGGAAATATGCATGGTGCCGCCAAAGCGCTTCACAAACACCTGCTGTAACCAGAAATAATAGGCGATGGTAGCGGTGAGCCAGATAATCACAGCGATAATCACGGCAGGCTTCCATTTGCCTAACCGTACGCCAACACCAAATAGTGCACCAATGACTAGTGCTGCTACCAGGAACCAATAGAGATAGGTAACCATACTTGCATCCTTGTCGTTTGAGGTTTGTTGTAATGGCGCTTAAGTGCGCGAAGTGTCTCTGGCATCATAGCAGTCAACGCAGGGGTGGGTGTAAAACCATGCAACAGTGGTGGCTATATATGCTGGAGTGTGCGGATCGGTCGCTGTATACCGGTATCAGCACGGAGCCGGCGCGTCGGGTTCATGAACATAACACTAGCCTGAAAGGCGCACGTTATACGCGGGCTCGCCGTCCAGTACGCCCGGTATTATTGCTGCCGGCGGGCGATAGAGCTTCTGCCAGCCAGTTGGAGGCTCGCATTAAGCGTTTAAGCCGCCGCGACAAGCAGCTCCTGCTGGTGGCGCTGGAAATGGAAAAACGGCAGCGACCGCTGTCTGTCTGGATTGAGTCACTAACTGAGTCAGTCAGGCATTTGGAATAATCAAACATCATGATGGAGAAACGATCGATGACAAATACGCTGAGCGCCAGGTCAATGCCGCGCCTGAATACTTTTTGGCGCAGTGCTTTGCTGGTCTTGCTAGTAGGCTGGTTAAGTGGTTGTGGTATTAACAATATCCCGACCTATGACGAGCAGGTGAAAGCCGCTTGGTCACAGGTAGAAAACCAATATCAGCGCCGCGCCGACTTGATACCCAACTTGGTGAATACGGTTAAAGGCTATGCTAGCCACGAGAGAGAAGTGTTGGTGGATGTTACCCAAGCCCGAGCTAAGGTGGGCTCCATTCAGGTGGATGGCAACATGCTTAACAATCCAGAAAAGCTAAAGCAGTTCGAACAGGCTCAGCGCCAGCTTGGTTCTGCTTTGCAGCGTTTGATGGTGGTGGCCGAGCGCTATCCAGATCTGAAGGCTAATCAGAATTTTTTGGCCCTGCAATCGCAACTGGAGGGCACGGAAAACCGCATCAGCGTGGCACGCCGGGATTACATTGCGGCCGTGCAACGGTATAACACCGAGATTCGTACCTTTCCCGGTCGTCTCTGGCACAGCTTTTTGTACAGTGACATGGAAACCCGCGAAACCTATGAAGCCACGGCTGAAAATGCGGACCAGGCCCCCAGCGTGAACTTTAACTGATGCGCTATTTCGCACTGATCGCCCTATTGCTTAGCACCTCGTTGTGGGCGGCGCCGGAATTTCCGGCGCTGTCTGGACGGGTGGTGGACGAAGCGGGGTTGCTGACCCCCGCTCAAACTCAGAGCCTTACCCAGGCGCTGGCGGCGGCGGAGCAAAATACGTCTAACCAGCTGGTGGTAGTTACCCTGTCCGATTTGCAGGGCTATGACATCGCCGATTATGGCTATCAATTGGGCCGTGAGTGGGGCATTGGCAGCAAAGAAAATAATAATGGCGTGCTGCTGATCGTGGCGCCCAATGATCGCAAGGTACGCATTGAGGTGGGCTATGGTTTGGAAGGCGTGCTCACTGATGCCCTGTCCAGTGTGATCATCCAGCAGGAAATTTTGCCCGCGTTCCGCCAAGGTCAGTTTTATGGCGGCATTCAGGCTGGGGTGACGAGCATCCAAGCCGCCATTCAGGGTGAATATCAAGGCGAGCGCCAACCCCGCGACAAACCCAGCGGCCTCAAGGCTTTGCTGATGCTGATCGGCATGGTAGTGGTCACCTTCCTATTGTCATTTGGGGGTGGCGGAGGCCGGGGTGGCCGCCGTGGCGGCATGTTCCTGCCGGTGCCCATGGGCGGCTTTGGCGGCGGTGGTGGATTCGGTGGCGGCGGCTTCGGCGGCGGCGGTGGTGGTTTTGGAGGCGGTGGCGCCTCGGGAGGTTGGTAATGTTGCTGGATCACGATGCTCAGAGCGCTTTGGCCCGCGTCATCAGCGAACAGGAAGCGCGTACCGATGCGGAAATGGTGACCGTGCTGGCGCGTCAGGCGGACGACTACCGTTATGTGACAGTCATGTGGGCTGCGCTGTTATCGCTGTTAGTGCCAGCGTTACTGCTTTTCCTGCCGGTGTGGCTTACCCCGCTTGAAGCCTTGCTGCTGCAGTGGGGGGTGTTGTTGGCGCTCGCGGTGCTGTTTCGGCTGAAACCGATCCAGTTTCGCCTAGTGCCACGGCGGTTACAGCAAACCCGCGCGGCTGGGCTGGCGCGCCAGTCGTTTCTGCAACAGGGGCTTCATCGCACCAAAGGCGCAACCGGCGTGCTGATTTTTGTTAGCGAAGCCGAGCACTATGTGGAAATTTTGGCCGATCAGGGTATCGCCCAGCATGTGCCAGACAGTGAATGGCAAAGCATGGTGGATGCCTTTATTGCAAAGCTGAAAAACGGTGAAGTGGCAGAGGGCTTCCAAGAATGCGTGGCTGCCTGCGGCGACAAGCTAGCAACCTACGTGCCTGCCACTGAGCAGAAAAATGAATTGCCTAATCATCTGGTGGTTCTCTGAATTAAAAGGTGAAGGAAGGTTGTTTTCAAGAAAGGGGCCATTCGGCCCCTTTTATCTATAGTCATGAACGGCTTCAGGGCTCCCGCTTCAACGGTCCTGTTATCGAGACCTCCGAGTAGTTTCATCAGCATGACCCTGCTCAATCCGGGTAAGAAAAAGTGCATGGGGAAGTGCAGGGAACCGTGTCGCCGCCGTCAGGCGCTGTGTCTTGATGTGGTGGCCTAGTGGGCACCGACGACTTCTGGGGCGCCGATTTTAGCTCTGGCCTCGATAACCTGAAATTGCGCGGCAGCGTGTGCGGCTATGTTCTGCAAAGTTTAAGACGCTCAAATTGTTCTGACTCTTCAGCAATTACTCAAAATCCTCAATCTCTTCGATCGTGGGGCGCTGCTTGACGGCGGTTGTCAGTGTCATGCCCAGAGTCTGGAGATAGAAGGCAACTGTCAAAATACGCCCGGTGAACTTGCCCTTCTCAATCTTGATGACGTCGTTGCGATGGATAAGACTTCGTCTCGCCACCTCCTCCTGAGTTAGGCCCATCGCCTTTCTTCGGCTTCTGCCGTCACTTCCAATTTTTTCCAAGTTGTACATGACGGCCACTAATTTGCACTAATATTGCTGCAAACTACTTTTTTTCCATCTAAATGCAATGATATTTGTGCAAAGCCCCCCTTGCTTCTGCGCTTGCCAAGAGAGCTGGTGCGAGCCTGGCAGTGATTAAAGGGCATGTTGGAGGGTGTAAACAAAAAAAACCGGCTAAGCGGGTTTTTGTTGACCCCATTTTGACCCCGGCGCGGATCGGGGATGGGGTTATGTCTCGTGGATTTTCGTAACCTACTGATCCAAAAGACTGAATTGGTAGCAAGGGGCGGACTTGAACCGCCGACCCCAGCATTATGAGTGCTGTGCTCTAACCAGCTGAGCTACCTTGCCATTTGAGGCCGCGAATTTTCCGTGAGGGAGAGGCAGGTGTCAAGCACTGCTGGTGTGGCTGGGCAATGTTTAACCAGAAGTTGCCTGTGGGGCGTGGAATCTGCCATAGTTGCAGTGTAAATGAAAATCACTATCATTAAATGATTGGGTTCATTGGCCTTACGGGCAAGAATACTTGACCAAATTGCTCAGGATTACTACTCTCACTCTTAGAATACACGCAAGAAAGGTGTGGATATGCGTTTGACGACTAAAGGCCGCTATGCGGTAACTGCTATGTTGGATCTGGCGCTGCATGCTGCGACGGGGCCGGTGTCGTTGGCGGATATTTCTGAGCGTCAGGGCATTTCCATTTCTTATCTGGAACAGTTGTTTGCCAAGCTGCGTCGCAATGGCCTGGTGAGCAGCGTGCGTGGCCCCGGTGGCGGTTATCAGCTTAGCCGTAATAGTGGGCAGATTGATGTGGCCGCGGTGATTGCGGCGGTGGATGAGTCCGTTGATGCCACGCGCTGTGGCGGCCATGGGGATTGTCAGGAAGGGGATATCTGCCTGACTCACCACCTATGGTGCGATTTGTCTGGCCAGATTCAGGATTTTCTCAGCGGGATTACGCTGGGGGAGCTGGTGGCCCGCCAGGAAGTGCGGCAGGTGGCCCAGCGTCAGGATCGACACCAGCAGCGTTTGCCCGTTAGCAGCCTTTGATTGTGTGCCGGCAGTGCCGGCTTCTGTAACCCAATACCAGCCATACGATACCCATCATGAGTAATGCCGTTTATTTGGACTATGCGGCGACCACTCCGGTAGACCCGGCAGTGGTGGACGCTATGGTCCGTCATCTTGGCCCTGAGGGCACCTTTGCCAACCCTGCGTCCCGCAGCCACCTTTATGGTTGGCTGGCGGAGGAAGCCGTGGAGTCCGCCCGTCGCCAGGTGGCTGATTTGTTGAATGCCGATCCCCGTGAAGTGGTGTGGACCAGTGGTGCTACAGAGGCCAATAATTTGGCCTTGAAAGGCGTGCTCGATGCCTGTGGAGGCGGCCATGTGATTACGGGTGCGACGGAGCACAAAGCGGTGCTCGATGCCTGTGGCTGGCTGGAGACGAAGGGCTACGCTGTGACCTACCTGAAACCGCAAAGCAATGGCCAGATAAGCCCTGAGAGTGTTGCCGCGGCGCTCCGAGACGACACCGTGCTGGTGAGCGTAATGCATGCCAATAATGAAACCGGTGTGATTAACGATATTGCTGCCATTGGTGGGGTGTGCCGTGAGCGGGGTGTGCTGTTCCATACCGATGCGGCCCAGTCTGTGGGGAAGTTACCCCTAGACGTAAAAAACTTGCCGGTGGATCTGGTGTCAGTGTGTGCTCACAAGGTCTATGGGCCAAAGGGAATAGGGGCTTTGTATGTGCGCCGTTCCCCGGATGTAAAGGTGGCCGCACAAATTCATGGCGGTGGCCATGAGCGGGGCATGCGTTCTGGCACTTTGGCAACCCACCAGATTGTGGGCATGGGTGAAGCTTTTGCGTTGGCTGGCTCTTTGAAGGATGAGGAAGGGCCGCGTATCTGCGCGTTGCGTGATCGGCTGTGGCGTGGCATCGCGGCGCTGGGTGGTGTGAGCGTCAATGGTGAGGGTGCTGCGCGCTTGCCTGGCCATTTAAATGTGGCGTTCGAGGGTGTGGATGGTGAAATGCTGCTCACGGCCATGAATGGGGTGGCGGTGTCTTCAGGGTCCGCTTGTACCTCCGCGTCGCTAGAGCCTTCTTACGTTCTCAAAGCTATGGGCGTGACCGATGCGCTGGCCCATGGGTCGATCCGTTTTTCGGTGGGGCGTTTTACTTCACCGGAGGATATTGAGCGGGCGATAAGCTCGGTGGTTGATGCCGTAAACCGCTTGCGCACGGTATCCGCTTAACGCCCCTGGTGATGTGGTTTTCTATGCCGGGCCGGGCTCGACCAGCGCCCCTGTTTTCGGGGGCGATGTTGCGGAGAAGGAAAGAAAGCCTGAGTTCAGGCGGCTAGCTGGGTGGCCTGTTGCTTGATTTTGGCGACCATGGCACGCAGGCCGTTGCCGCGGGTAGGGCTCAGGTGGCTGAGCAAGTCGATACGCTCAAAGAAGGCGTCCATGTCGTAGTCGCGGGCGCCCTCAGGGGATTGCCGATTCAGTGCAGAAAGCACAATGGCGGCTAAGCCTTTAACGATGAGCGCATCGGAATCTACCGCCAAGTACAGAGTGCCAGCGTCGTTGTCGTAATCGGTTTCCAGCCACACTTGGCTTTGGCAGCCGCGTACGAAACGGTCCTCGGTTTTTAAGTCCTCCGGCAGGGCTGGCAGCTGTTTGCCCAAGTCTATGATATAGCGGTAGCGCTCTTCCCAGTCATCCAGAAATTCTAGATCTTCGGCGATATCTTCCGCGGTAATCTCATTGCCAAGCTTAATGCTGCGAATATCAAAATCAGACACGTTGTTGAGCTCCGTGGCCTGACGCTGGATGCCTGACGCCAAAGGCTAACCGCTGTCGTGGTTTTGCGCGTCTGGCGTTTGGCGTCCGGGGTCCGGCGTAAACTAAAACATCCCCAGCTCGAGCTGGGCTTCTTCGCTGATCATTTCGCGGCTCCAGGGCGGGTCGAACACTAGGGCCACTTCCACCTTGTCTACATTGGGAACCTTGCCCAAGCGGTCTTCCACGTCGCCCACCAGCACTGGGCCCATGCCGCAGTTGGGGGCGGTGAGAGTCATGCGGACCTGCACCACATTTTGTCCGTCTCGTTGAATAACGTCGCAGCCGTAGACCAGGCCCAAGGCCATAATGCTCACCGGAATTTCCGGATCGAAAATGGTTTCCAAGACGGTGTTCAGGTCGTCGTCGCGGACGCTGCCATCGTCATTGGCGGGGGCAAAGTTTAGCTCCAGAGGCTCTTGGCCGATGGCATCCGCATCGGTGCCGTCGATGCGCGCCATATTGCCATTAATGGTAACGGTATAGGTGCCGCCCAGCGCCTGGCGCAGGTTGACGAAGCTGTTCTTGGGAATGGTTATACGGGTGCCGTCCGGTACCTTGCGGGCCGGAACGTCGCGTTGAACCACTACCGTGCGTTGGTCTGCCATTATTTATCCGGGCTACGGGTTAGACGTCGTCGACGGTAAAGCTTTCGCCGCAACCGCATTCGCCGGTGGCGTTGGGATTGCGAAACTTGAACAGGCTGTTGACCCCTTCGGTGACGTAGTCGATAACCAGACCATTCAGCATGGGCAGCCATTTTTCCGGCACGTAGAGGTTTACGCCGTCGATTTTGAACAGCTTGTCGCCGTCTTTGGCGCTTTCCACGAAGTCCAGGGTGTACATGAAGCCGGAGCAGCCGGACTCGTCCAGATCCAGACGAATACCGGTGGCACCGGCCCGCTGGATCTCGCGCAGGGCTTGTTGGTTGGCGGCCTCGGTCAGGTGCAGTGTGACCTGGCCGGGGTGGAATGTCTGAACTGTCATGTTGTACCTTCCTTGCGAGCTTGCGAGGAGTGAGTTGCACGTTCAAAGTTTAACGTTGAAAAGGCGCAGGCATGGGCAGAAAACCTTTCCATCATGCGTGTGCGCTATGGGTAATTCTGAGCTGTCGCTGCTGTTTTAGTTTAGCGTCAATACGCGACTACGCTTAAACTTTGAGCTTTCAACGTCCGCTGCATGAATATTTCAGTCAGTGGGGCAATCAGTAGCGCCCTAATTTTCAGAGAAATGTTTTCACTTTCTCTAGTCCTTCGAACAAGCGATCTACCTCTTCCAGAGTATTATAAATCGAGAATGAGGCCCTAACAGTGCCGGGTATGCCTAGGGTATCCATCAGGGGCATGGTGCAGTGGTGGCCGGTGCGTACGGCAATGCCTTGTTTGTCCAGCAGCATGCCCACATCGGCTGGGTGGCCGCCATCCAACAGAAAGGACAGCACACTGACTTTATTGGCGGCGGTACCGATGATTTTCAAGCCGTCGCAGGCTTGGGCCCGCTCTGTGGCATGGGCCAGCAGGGCGTCTTCGTGGGCCGCCAGTGCCGGGCGGTCCTGTTGTCGCAGCCACGCAATGGCGGCGGCCAGGCTGATGGCGCCGGCAATGTTTGGGGTGCCGGCTTCGAATTTGTAGGGCAGCTGGTTCCAGGTGCTTTTTTCGAAGCTCACCGTTTCAATCATTTCGCCGCCGGTCTGGTAGGGCGGCATAGCCTCGAGCTGTTCGCGGCGACCGTAGAGTACGCCTATGCCAGTGGGGCCAAATAACTTGTGGCCGGAAAAGGCGTAGAAATCCACGTCCAAGTCCTGCACGTCCACCGGGAAGTGCGCCACCGCTTGAGCGCCGTCGACCAGGGTAATGGCGCCGGCGGCTTTTGCCTTGGCGACCATCGCTTTTACCGGATTCAGGGTGCCCAGCGCATTGCTGGCATGGCCGATGGCGAAAATCTTTGTTTTGCTGCTGAGTAACTGCTCAAAGGCGGCCTGATCTAGGCTGCAATCATCGTGCAGCGGGATCACTTTCAGGGTGGCGCCGGTGGCGGCGCAGGCCTGTTGCCAAGGCACGATATTGGCGTGGTGCTCACTGGTGCCAATCAGTACTTCGTCGCCCGGCTGCAGGCGCTCACGGGCAACGCACTGGGCCACCATGTTGATGGACTCGGTGGTGCCCTTGGTCCACAAAATCTCTTCGCGGCTGGCGTTGAGGAAATCCGCCACGGTTTGGCGGGCGCCTTCAAACTGGCCGGTGGCCTCGTCACTCAGATAGTGGGCGCCGCGATGTACGTTGGAGTTCACCGTGCGGTAGTAGTTGTCCAGTGCGTTGAGCACTGCTACCGGTTTTTGGGTGGTGGCGCCGTTATCCAAGTACACCAGCGGTTTGCCGTTGACTTGCTGATCCAGAATCGGAAATTGCGCACGCAGGGCCTGAATATCCATCACGCGGCAGACTCTTGCGCCGGCGAGGCGTGGGTCAGTTCGGCTTCCAGCCAGGGTGTGGCCCACTGTGCCACTTTTTCGTGGGGCAGGGTCATCAGCAGTTCGTTAACAAAACCTAGGCTTAGCATGCGCTTGGCTTCGGCTGCCGGGATGCCGCGCGATTGCAGGTAAAATTGCTGCATGGCATCGAGCTGGCCTACGGTGGTGCCGTGGGCACATTTCACGTCATCGTTGTAGATTTCCAGCTCCGGCTTGGTGTTGATCTCCGCGCCGGGGTTGAGCAGCAGGTTCTTGTTGGATAGCCCGGCATTGGTGCCGCTGGCACCGGGGTGGATATGGATGCGGCCGTTGAACACCGCCTTGCCTCTTTCGCCGGCTAGGCCTTTGAAGTTCTGATCCGATTCCCCGTTGGGAACCGCGTGCTCCACGCACATCTGGTTGTCCACGTGGCTGTTATCCCGCACCACGAAGATACCTTTCATGTTTAGCTCGGCGCCGCTCTTGTTCATTAGGGCGCGTACATCGTTGCGGCGCAGGCGGTTGCCGGTCATCAGCTGGTAGCTGTCCACCTTGCTGGCGCCTTGCTGATCAATGATCAGGGTGCCGATATGTATGGTGGATGCCTGTTCGCCTTGCAGCCGGTAGTGGGTCAGCTGCGCGTTGTCGGCGGTGATCAGGGCGGTGACCGCATTGGTCAACGCCTTGCCTTGCGCATGGTAGTGTTCGATCACGGCGGCTTCGGCACCCTGATTGAGTACCACTACCAGACGGGGGTTGCAGTGTGCAGGAGTATCACTGGCCGCCTGAATTTGTACATGAATGGGCTGCTCGATGCGCGTATTGGCAGCCACAGTAAGCACGATGGGCTGGCTGGCAACGGCGCTGTTATAGAACGCAAAGGGCGTCTGCAGGCCGTTGATGGCGGGGCCATCGTGGGACAAGGTCACGCCGTCGGGCAGGTTGTGGTCGACTAACTTCCCGTTGTTGATGGTCACCACATGCTCAGACAGGGCGGGCAGCGGCGGGTTGATTTCGCCGTCGGCAATGGCGTTGAGGTGGCCATCGGCCAGCGCCTGCAAGGAGGTGTACTTCCAGCTCTCGGTCTTGCGTTCCGGGAAGCTGGCGGCTTGCAGCGCGGCCAAAGCATCGCCTGCGCTGCCGCTACGCTGTGCGTTGGCGAGCGCTTGGGTTTTTAATTCCTGTGCTAGAGAGGAAGCAGAGAGACTCATGCGGATTCCTCTTCTCCGGTAAGCCAGCCGTAACCTTTTTCTTCCAGTTCGAGAGCCAGTTCTTTACCCCCGGATTTGATGATTTGGCCATTGGACAGGACGTGCACGAAGTCCGGCACAATATAGTCCAGCAGGCGTTGATAGTGGGTTACCAGCACGATGCCGCGCTCGGGGCTACGCAGGGAATTGACGCCCTTGGCCACGGTTTGCAGGGCGTCGATGTCGAGGCCGGAGTCGGTTTCATCGAGCAGCGCCAGTTTCGGTTCCATCAGCAGCATTTGCATGATTTCGTTGCGCTTTTTCTCGCCGCCAGAGAAGCCTTCGTTAACCCCGCGCTTGAGAAAGCTGGCATCGAGATTGACTTGCTTGCAGGCTGCGCGGGCCTGGCGCAGTAGCGTAACCGAATCCCACTCTTCCTTACCTTGGGCACCGCGCACAGATTCCAGTGCGGCTTTCAGAAATTCCATGTTGGAGACGCCGGGAATTTCCACCGGGTACTGGAAGGCCAGGAACAGGCCAGCCTGGGCGCGTTCTTCCGGTTCTAGGTCTGCCAGGCTTTTGCCTTCGAAAAGGGCTTCACCACCGGTGATTGCGTAATTGTCACGACCCGCCAGCACGTTGGCCAGAGTGGATTTGCCGGAGCCATTGGGGCCCATGATGGCGTGCACTTCACCCGGTTTAACGGTCAGGTTCAGGCCCTTGAGAATCGGCTTGTCCGCCACGGTGGCGTGCAGATCACGAATTTCCAGCATATTTTGATGCGCCTTTCGGTTGGGCTGGGAGGCCAGCCCGGGTTGATTCGGTTTGCGGTGGGCGCCGGCCTGCTCGCGATCCATGATTGGTAAAGGGTGAATCGCTTGCGGGCAAACTCCCACACAGTCATTTTCAGGGTGAGGGCTTAGCCCACTGCGCCTTCTAGGCTAACTTCCAGCAACTTACCCGCTTCCACGGCAAATTCCATGGGCAGTTCCTTGAACACCTCTTTACAGAAGCCGTTCACAATCATGGAAACCGCCTTTTCCGGGTCGATGCCGCGTTGCCGGCACAGGAACATTTGGTCGTCACTCACCTTGGAGGTGGTGGCCTCGTGTTCGATGGTGGCCGTGGGGTTTTTCGACTCGATGTACGGGAAAGTGTGTGCACCGCAAGTGTCACCGAGCAACAGTGAGTCGCACTGGGTGAAGTTACGGGCGTTTTCTGCCCGCGGGCTGATGCGCACTAAGCCACGGTAGCTGTTGCTACTGCGCCCGGCGGAGATGCCCTTGGAAATAATGGTGCTCTTGGTGTTCTTGCCCAAGTGGATCATCTTGGTGCCGGTGTCTGCTTGTTGCATGTGGCGGGTCAGCGCTACGGAGTAAAACTCACCGATGCTGTTGTCGCCACGCAAGATCACGGACGGATACTTCCACGTGATAGCGGAGCCCGTTTCTACCTGGGTCCAGCTAATTTTGCTGTTGTCGTGGGCGATACCGCGCTTGGTCACGAAGTTATAAATGCCGCCTTTGCCGTTCTCATCACCGGGGTACCAATTCTGTACGGTGGAGTACTTGATCTCGGCGCCGGGTAGAGCAACCAGTTCAACTACCGCCGCGTGCAGCTGGTTTTCGTCGCGCTGAGGTGCGGTGCAGCCTTCCAGGTAGCTCACGTAGCTGCCTTCGTCGGCAATGATCAGGGTGCGCTCGAACTGGCCGGTGTTGGCTTCGTTGATGCGGAAATAGGTGGACAGCTCCATGGGGCAGCGTACGCCCTTGGGGATGTAGACGAAGGAGCCGTCAGAGAATACTGCACTGTTCAAAGCGGCGTAGAAGTTGTCGCCTTTGGGCACCACGGAGCCCATGTATTTCTGCACCAACTCCGGGTATTCCTGAATGGCTTCGGAAATAGAGCAGAAAATTACTCCGGCTTCCCATAGCTTCTCTTTGAAGGTGGTGAATACCGAGGAGGAATCGAACACTACGTCTACAGCGACACCGGCCAGCATTTCCTGTTCGTGCAGGGGGATGCCCAGTTTTTCATAGGTGGCGAGTAGCTCTGGGTCCACTTCATCTAGGCTTTTGGGGGCGTCGTCCAAGCTTTTGGGCTTGGAGTAGTAAGACACCTCGTTAAAGTCGATGGGCGGGTGGTGCAGATGCGCCCAGCCCGGTGTGGGCATCTCCTGCCACTTGCGGTAGCTGTCTAGGCGCCACTCAAGCATCCATTCCGGTTCGCCTTTTTTGGCGGACAGAAAACGGATGACTTCCTCGCTCAGCCCAGGGGGCAGGGTCTCGGTGTCCACCGTGGTGGTAAAACCGGCCTCGTAATTGGAGCGAATCAGCTTGTCCAGTTCGGCTTGGCTCATAGATCAGGGCCTGCAGTTGAATACCAGAGTAATTTAGTCGGGTATTATACGCCTTTACAGGGCGCTGTCGAATGAGGGGGCGGTAAGAAAACGGGCGCCCCCGCAACGGCAGGGCATGGGCGCCTCCGACGGGGTCGCAACGGTATCATAATTCGCCCCGCATGCGTATAATGCGCCGGTTCCAAGGGAGGGTGAAACTGGCGGCTTTGGCCGGCCTGCAATCCCTCCTGTCATTGCCCCGGGCAGCCCTTGCTGTAGCCGAGGACCATTTAACGCAAATCTGGAGTGAACTGACTGATGGCTGTTGAGCGCACACTCTCTATCATCAAGCCTGATGCCGTGGCCAAGAACGTGATCGGCGAAATCGTTACCCGTTTCGAAAAGGCTGGCCTGAGCGTGGTTGCCATGAAAATGGTACACCTGAGCGACGAAAAAGCGGGCGGCTTCTATGCTGAGCACAAAGAGCGTCCTTTCTTCAAGGATCTGGTGGGCTTCATGACCAGCGGTCCTGTGGTTGTACAGGTGCTGGAAGGTGAAGATGCGGTTGCCAAAAACCGTGACCTGATGGGTGCTACCAACCCGAAAGAAGCGGAAGCTGGCACTATCCGTGCAGATTTTGCGGAAACTATCGACGCAAACGCGGTCCATGGTTCTGACTCCACCGAGTCTGCTGCCCGCGAAGTGGCCTATTTCTTCTCCGATGAAGAAGTGTGCCCGCGCGCTAGCTAATGTCAGCCAGCGTGCAATACCAGCCACGGCCTTGTGCCGTGGCTGGCGTTTAAAGGAAACCCGGTTTCCTATTGGAGAATGTTATGACTGCCCAACAGAAGGTGAATCTGCTCGGCCTTTCTCGCCCGCAAATGGAAGAATTCTTCCTGACCATGGGGGAGAAGAAGTTCCGTGCCCAGCAGGTGCTCAAATGGATCCACCACCACCAGGCGGATTCCTTCGAGCAAATGACCGATGTGGGTAAGGCATTGCGCCAGAAATTGTCCGAGGTCGCGGAAATACGCGGCCCGAAGGTAACCCACGAGAGTATTAGCCGTGACGGCACCCGCAAATGGGTGTTCGAAATGGATAACGGCGGTGCCGTGGAAACCGTTTTTATTCCCGATGGTCGGCGCGGCACCTTGTGTGTGTCATCCCAGGTGGGCTGTGCAGTGGACTGCAGCTTCTGTTCCACCGGTAAGCAGGGCTTTCAGCGCGACATGACCAGCGCCGAGATCATCGGCCAGGTGTGGCAGGCTAGCCGCGCCTTTGGCCCGCGCCGTAATTTGGGCCAGCATCCGATTACCAATGTGGTGATGATGGGCATGGGTGAGCCCCTGCTTAATTACGACAAGGTGCTTACGGCCATGCGGATCATGAAAGATGATCTAGGTTACGGTATTGGCAAAAAACGCATCACCGTGTCCACTTCCGGGGTGATTCCGAAAATGAATCAGCTTAGTGAAGATCTGGACGTGTCATTGGCGGTGAGCCTGCACGCACCCAATGACGAGCTGCGTAATCAGCTGGTGCCATTGAATCGTAAGTACCCGCTAAAAGACCTGATGGCGGCGTGCAAGCGTTACAGCAAGAATATCACCCATCGTCATAACACCATCACCATGGAATATGTGATGTTGCGGGATGTGAACGACAAGCCGGAACACGCTCGCCAGTTAGTTAAACTGCTTAACGGCATCCCCGTGAAGGTGAACCTGATACCGTTTAATCCGTTCCCGCATGCGGGTTATGAGCGGTCACGTAAAAACGATATTTTGGAATTCCACAAATATTTGAATGACAACGGGGTGATGACCACAGTGAGGACAACCCGCGGTGATGATATTGATGCCGCTTGTGGTCAGTTGGTGGGGCAGGTGAAGGATCGTACCCGGCGCAGTGAGCGCTGGAAGGAATCTATTTTTCATCGCACTGAACAAACAGATGACAATACAGCGCAGACCCAATGAGACGTTTTTTTCAGGTTATTTTCATCCTGTCTCTTGCAGGGGCTTTTGCCGCCGGGTGTGTCACGGTGGACGATGGCCCAAAAGTAAAAGTGGATGAAGCGGTTAATAGCCGCGTGGCAGCCGGGTTGCAGTATTTGCAGCAGGGCAGCCCGTCGGAAGCTCGCCGTCATTTTTCGCGCGCGTTGAATCTGGATGATGACAGTGCCGTCGCGCATAATGCCATGGCATTGCTCTACAAATATGAGCAGGACCCTACCAATGAAGAGTACCATTACCGCAAAGCACTGAATGCGGACCGCCATTACTCCCCGGCACTGAATAACTACGGCACCTTGCTGTACGGTCGTGGTGAGTACAAAGAAGCACTCAAACATTTCAAAAAAGCCGCCAACGATCCGTCCTATGAGGGCCGAGGCAGCGCCTGGGAAAACATGGGGCGTTGTTACCAGCGATTAGGAAACAGCGAGGACGCCCGCAGTGCCTATGTTAAGGCCCTGCGCCTGAACCCCCGTTCTGTTCAGCCCAGCCTAGCGCTGGCGCAATTGTATTTTGACGAAGGCCGTAGCCGCCTAGCATGGGATTATTACCAGCAATATGTGCAGCGCACGGGCCGTCAGAGTGCCCGCGCCCTGTGGCTGGGTATTCAACTGTCCAATTCGTTGGGCTACCGCAACCAGCAATCCAGCTATGAGCTGGCCCTGGATAATCTTTACCGCCGCTCTGGCGAGTACCGTCAGTGGCAGCAATGGAAAGCTGAGCAAGCAAAAGGAGCGCAGCAATGAGCGATGACATGGTGGTATTACCCGGCGAACGTTGTCGCAGAGCCCGTGAGGCCCAGGGTATGACTCAGGCTGAGGCGGCCCAGCGCTTGCACTTGTCTCTGACCTATCTGCAGAGCTTGGATGCTGACGATTATGAGCGTTTGCCGGAAGCCACCTTCGTGAAGGGCTACCTGCGTAACTACGCACGGTTGCTTGGGCTGCCGGCGGAAGAAATCGCCGGTACCTTCCAGCAAATGGTTAATGAGGATGCGCTAGATAAGCCCCTGCTGCTGCCGTCTATTGCGCCACCGCCTGCGGCGTGGCTCAAACCGCTGCTGATTGCCCTGGCGTTGGTAGTGCTGGTTTCCTTGCTATGGGCGTTCTGGCCTAGCAAAGGTGAATTGCCTGCGCTGCCTGACAAGGTTCAGGAAATGAGCCAGCAGAGTGAAGCCGAAGCAGACGCCAGTAATAACGACATGGGTGTTCAGCGCCAGGCCCAATTTGATGACGAAATGGCGGGTGTGATCCAGGGTGCAAGCCTTAACGGTACCGATGCTACTGACGAGGGTGGGCCGCAGGCGGCTGCTGAGTCGATCTCTGACATTACCACTGAAGACGTGGGAAACGATGACGGCCAGCTCCAGAATAATGATGACGTTTCATCCATGCTGGCGGCCAATGGTCTGGATCGCCTGTCACTCAGTTTTACCAGTAACTGCTGGATTAAAGTGACCGATGCCAACGGCCGCACTTTGCGCCAAGGCGAACAATCTGGTGGCGCCTCTCTGATGTTGGATGGCAAAGCGCCGTTCAACCTGACTCTCGGCAACGCTGGGGCGGTGGATGAGTTGCTGGTTAACGGTAAAGCTGTCACCTTGCCGACGGATTCCCCCGGTAAAGTTGTGCGGATCTCCGTTCCCTGATTCGCGAGGGTAGAAAACACCATGGAACCGGAAGTTAAGATTGAACGTCGTAAAACCCGCCAAGTCATGGTGGGCAATGTCCCTGTCGGTGGCGATGCCCCGATCTCCGTACAAAGCATGACCAATTCTGAAACCTGTGATGTAGATGCCACTGTCGGCCAAATCCGCCGGTTACAAGATGCCGGTGTGGATATCGTGCGTGTTTCGGTGCCTTCCATGGAGGCCGCCGAGGCTTTCGGCAAAATTCGCAAGCAGGTGGATGTGCCGCTGGTGGCGGATATCCATTACGATTACAAAATTGCTTTAGCTGTCGCTGAGCAGGGCGTGGACTGCCTGCGTATCAATCCTGGCAATATTGGCCGAGAAGACCGTATCAAGGCCGTGATTCAATGCGCCAAAGACAAAGGCTTGCCGATTCGTATCGGTGTGAATGCCGGCTCCTTGGAAAAAGAATTGCAACGCAAATACGGCGAGCCCACCTCTGATGCATTGGTGGAATCGGCCTTGCGTCATGCGGACATCCTCGACCGTTACGATTTCCAAAATTTTAAAGTTAGCGTTAAGGCCTCCAATGTATTTATGACGCTGCAGGCCTACCGCAAGCTTTCCTCTCAGCTAGAACAGCCGTTGCACTTGGGGGTTACCGAAGCGGGAACCTTCCGTTCTGGCACGGTGAAGTCTGCCGTGGCGCTAGGCGCGCTACTGATGGAAGGCATTGGCGACACTATTCGTGTTTCTCTGGCGGCGGACCCGGTAGAAGAAGTACGCGTTGGTTTCGATATTCTGAAAAGCCTGAACCTGCGCAAAAAAGGCGTGAACATCATTGCCTGTCCTAGCTGTTCACGGCAAAACTTTGATGTGATCAAAACCGTGAACGAGCTGGAAGCGCGTCTGGAAGACATCAATGAATCCGTCGACCTGGCGGTGATTGGCTGTTTGGTAAATGGCCCCGGCGAAGCCCGTGAAGTGGATGTGGGGCTCACCGGCGGCACGCCCAATAATTTAGCCTACCGTGACGGTGAAAAAAGCCACCACATTACCGCTGACGATCTGGTCGACGAGCTTGAGCGAATGGTGCGCGCCAAGGTCAAGAAACAGCGCGAAGACGAAGAAAAAGGCATTATCGCCCGTAGTGAATAGAAGGCGAGGGATCCAGTGGGCCGGGCGTGATGGGTTTGCGTCTGGTACTTGGCGTCCAGCGTTCTGCGTTTTTTTAAGGAATTGCAGTGAGTAAGAAAATCACGTCTATCCGTGGGATGAACGATATCCTGCCGGAACAGACCGGCCTGTGGCAGTGGCTGGAAGCAAAAGTGGGTACGGTGCTGGCCAGCTATGGTTACCAGGAAATCCGCATGCCGATTGTGGAGCAGACCGACCTGTTCAAGCGCAGTATCGGTGAAGTTACGGATATCGTCGAAAAGGAAATGTACACCTTCGACGACCGCAACGGTGATAGCTTAACCCTGCGTCCAGAAGGTACCGCCAGTTGCGTACGCGCTTGTGAACAGCATGGTCTGTTGTACAACCAGACCCAGCGCTTGTGGTACGCCGGGCCCATGTTTCGCCACGAACGCCCTCAGGCGGGCCGCTATCGCCAATTCCACCAGATCGGTGTAGAAACCTTTGGTATGACAGGGCCAGATATTGATGCGGAAGTCATCCTGCTTACCGCACGCCTGTGGAAAGCTTTGGGGCTGGAAGACAAGGTGGTCTTGGAACTGAATTCCTTGGGCGACAGTGCTGACCGGGCTCGTTATCGTGATGCTCTTGTGGATTATCTGAAGGCCCATTTTGACGACTTGGATGGGGACTCGCAGAAGCGCTTGGAGCGTAGCCCGCTGCGTGTCTTGGATAGTAAAGACACGGGCACTCGCGAGGTGCTCAAAGGCGCGCCGCAGCTGGCGGATTATTTGAATGATGAGGCGGTGGCCCATTTTGAAGGGCTGAAAGCCTTGCTAGATGCCAGTGGCATTGCTTATAAGGTGAACCCGTATTTGGTACGCGGGCTCGATTATTATGGCAAAACTGTTTTCGAATGGGTGACCGATGCGTTAGGCGCACAGGGCACAGTATGCGCCGGTGGTCGCTACGATGGCCTAGTGGAGCAGCTGGGTGGCAAACCGACCCCAGCAGTGGGTTTCGCCATGGGGATCGAGCGGTTGATTTTGCTTATCGAGCAGGAAAGACCGGAACTGTCAGCGCCGGTGGACGTCTATGTGATGGCTATGGGGGATGTGCTGGCTCCGACCATGGCGTTGTCCGAACATCTTCGTGATGCTTTGCCCGGTCGTGCAATTCAGTTGCACTGTGGTGGCGGCAGCTTCAAAAGCCAGATGAAAAAAGCCGATCGCAGTGGTGCTGCGGTGGGCTTGATTATGGGTGAAGATGAATTGGCCAGTGGCGTGGTGACGGTGAAGCCACTGCGCGGTCAGGGCGAACAGGTGCAGGTTGCTCAGGGCGATGTGGCCAATGCGGTGACATCGTTTCTTGAATAATAGAGTGTTCTGAACGAGACAACAGACGAGTTTAAAGTTTAAAGTTGAAACGAGATCAAGATATTGCCATCCGGAAAGGATTTCTCCGCACTCTTGAGCTTTAAACTTTCAACTCGACAAACAACGACCCGAACCAACCTCGGGATATAAATACGAAAGGAGAGCAGGGTGGCAGATTACATGCGCGATGAAGAAGAACAGGCAGAGCTGCTAAAAGAGTGGTGGCAAAAGAACGGTACGGCCACGATTATTACCGTGGTGTTAGCTGTAGCCGCTCTGATTGGTTGGCGTGAATGGCAAGACCACCAAGGCGAACAGTCCGCCGAAGCCTCCAAACACTATCAGGTGATGGTCGAAGCGCTGACTGCACAGGAAGTGGATGAAGCGACAGTGAACCAGAAGGCAGAAGCGTTGAAAGAAAATTTCCCCGGCAGTGCCTACGCCAACTACGCCAATTTGGCGCAGGCTCGTTTGGCGGTGCAAGCGGGTGATTATGAAAGCGCTGCATCTCTACTGCAGAGCGTGGTTGATGATGGCGCTACAGATGCGCTGATTTACACCGCCCGCCTACGCTTGGTACGTGTGTTGTTGCAGCAAGAAGCCTATGACAAGGCCGCCGCCGAGCTGGATAATAGTTTCCCGAGCGCCTTCAATGGCATGGCTCTGGAGCTGCGTGGTGACTTGGCGAAGGCCCGTGGCGATCATCAAGCTGCCACGGATGCCTATACCCAGGCGCTGGAAACCCTGCAGGATAACGGTGAAAAAGACCGTGTGCAGATGAAACTGGACGACCTGAAGAGCTAAATGAAATATTTCCTTCTCCCCCTCGCACTGACCGGCCTGTTGTTGACCGGTTGTAGCTCCAACCCGAATGCCATTGAGCCCAATGACTTGCCGGATTTTGATGCCAGCTACAAGGTAAAACGGCTCTGGAAGGAGGGCGTGGGTGACGGGGTGGAAGAAAGCCAGTTAACCCTGCGCCCGGCGGTGACCCAGCAACAGGTGTTTGCCGGTGATGTGTTCGGTGAGGTGTATGCCGTTAGCCGCGATAAGGGCAAGCGCCAGTGGCGGGTTAAAACCGGCGATCGCATTGGTGGTGGCTTCTACGCCGGTTACGGCATGGTGCTTTACGGTACACGCGAGGGTATGGCTGTAGCTCTGTCCATGGATAATGGTGAGGAACTGTGGCGAACCCGACTTTCTGGTGAAGCGCTGGCAATTCCTGCCAGCAACGGCGCTATTGCTGTGTTTCAGACTCAAGACGGCCATGTGACGGCGCTGGATGCTAGCACGGGTGAGAAAATGTGGGATTACGAAACCGTGGTGCCCACTCTGACCCTGCGTGGGCTGGCCCAACCCGCCATTGTCGATGGCCGTGTGTATGCCGGTTTCGCCAATGCCAAGCTAGCGGCTCTGGACGCTGAAACCGGTGTGCCCGTTTGGGAGCAACGCATTGCTGAACCTACCGGGCGTTCTGAACTCGACCGTCTTACTGATGTGGACGGGAATTTGATCGTGGAAGGCGGCGGCGTTTTCGCGGTGGCGTTTCAAGGCAAGGTAGGTGTGGCGGACCAGGTTAATGGCCGGCAATACTGGGCTAAGGAAATGTCCAGCGCTCAGGTGATCAGTGCAAGCGGTGGCCGTTTGTTTGTGGCCGATGACAATGGTGTGGTGTGGTCTGTGGACCAGCGCACCGGCAGTATCATTTGGAAGCAAGACAAACTTTATGGGCGCCGGCTCACTGGCACAGCGGTTCAGGGAGAGCTGGTCGCAGTGGGTGATTTTGAAGGTTATCTGCACTGGATGAATACAGATGACGGCACCCTGCTAGCACGCAAGCGGCATGACCGTGATGGCTTTGCTGGCACCCCGGTTAGCTTTGACGATACCCTTTATGTGCTGAGTTATGACGGTAAGCTTGCGGCTTATGGATTGCGTCAAAAGTAACCCGTGCATTTAGTTTACCTTTGAAAAATCTGCGTGCTGCGCAGATTTTTTCGTTTGGCGCCGCCTTTGGCGTTACCATAGCGCCGTTGAAACCTCGTTGAGATGACTATGAAGCCGGTAATCGCCTTGGTTGGGCGGCCCAATGTGGGCAAATCCACACTTTTTAACCGACTGACCCGCACTCGTGATGCCTTGGTGGCTGACTTTCCGGGGCTGACCCGTGACCGTAAGTACGGGGATGGCCAGCTGGGCGGGTATTTGTACACCGTAGTGGATACCGGCGGTATCGGCGAGAACGATGACGGCATTGACGTACCGATGACCAGTCAATCCTTGCAGGCGGTAGGTGAGGCGGATGTGGTGCTGTTCATGGTGGATGGCCGTGCCGGCCTGACCGCCGCCGATGAGCAGATCGCCAGTGAGTTGCGCAAGCTGCCCAAGCCCACCTATCTCATCGTCAACAAGACCGATGGCGTGGACGCGGATTCGGCCATGTCTGAGTTCTTTGCGCTGGGGCTCACCGAAGTGTTACCTATCGCCGCGGCCCATGGCCGTGGTGTGACCAGCATGATTGAACATATCCTCGAAGGGTTCACGGATCTGGAGCTGCTTCCGGAAGGCGAGCATCGCACCTCTAAGAAACCCGGTGAAGACAGCATTCGCGTGGCGGTATTGGGGCGCCCTAACGTGGGCAAATCTACCCTAATCAACCGTATGCTTGGTGAAGAACGGGTGGTGGTGTTTGACCACGCTGGGACCACTCGTGACTCCATTGAGGTGCCGTTTGAGCGCATGGGCCGCGCTTATACCTTGATCGACACTGCCGGAGTGCGGCGGCGCGGTAAAGTGTTCGAAATGGTTGAAAAGTTTTCTGTGATAAAAGCGTTACAGGCCATGGAAGCTGCCCAAGTGGTGGTGGTGGTGATCGATGCCCGCGAAGGTATTACCGATCAGGATCTGCACCTTCTGGGCTATGCCCTAGATAGCGGCCGCGCTTTGATGATTGCTGTGAACAAATGGGATGGTCTGGAGGCAGATCATAAAGAACGGGTTCGAGTGAATCTTGGGCGACGTTTGGAGTTTGCTCCCTGGGTAAAGATAAAATTTATTTCTGCTCTGCATGGTACTGGGGTTGGGGACCTTTGGGGCATGGTAGAGCAAGCTTGGGATAGCGCCTTTATCAAGATTGGCACCAACGAGCTGACTCGGATGATGGAAGAGATCACCAACGGCCACCCGCCACCGCGCAATGGACGCTTTCGTGCCAAATTGCGTTATGCTCACTTGGGCGGCAATAACCCACCGACGTTGGTGTTGCACGGTAACCGCACGGAAGCCTTGCCGACCAGCTATAAGAAATTTCTGGAAAATCGTTTCCGCGAGCTGCTGAAACTGGAAGGTACGCCTATCCGGCTGGAATTTAAATCTGGCACGAATCCTTATGAAGGGCGCAAGAATGTACTGACAGACCGGCAAGTGCACAAGCGCAAGCGGATGATCAAGCGGATGAAGAAATAACCCTTCTGGGCAATGCCGGGGGCGGTAACGCATATCACGGGGGATGGGTTATCAAACGTTGGGGATACGTTGGAATAGCCGGGGGGCTAAGCCTGCTCTGTGCATCGGTGCAGGGTATGGAGCCAATAATGGAACCCGCCCAGCAGCCGGCCATGGTGCTGACACCTGCCCGTGTCAGCCAGCCTCAGTCTGAGGCCCCCGCCAGCGTTACCGTTATCGATCGCACCTTAATTGAAGCCAGTGGCGCTCGCGAACTCTACGAGGTTCTTAAGCTGGTGCCGGGCATGGCCGCCGTGAAAGTGGATGGCAATGTTCCCTCTGTGGCTTACCACCCAACCCTGGCGCGGGATCAGCGCCGCATGCTGGTTCTATTGGATGGCCGTAGCCAGTACCAACCGGGCCTGTCCCGGGTCAGCTGGAACGATATGCCGGTGGATATACGGGATGTGGAACGCATAGAAGTGACCCGTGGCCCGGCAGCAGCAGCATACGGTGCCAACGCCTTCACCGCGGTCATTAATATCATTACCCGAGATCCGCGCGATATCAGCAGCAGCGGTGTGACAATGCTGGGCGGAAACAATGGCATTCGTGATGCCCATTTGGTCGGAGTTCATCAGCTGAGCAATGGTGCCGTGCGGGCCTCGGTGTCCCGTCGGGCGGATAACGGCTACGATGAACCTTTCGAAGGAAAAACCCTGCCGGATGACAAGCACATCGAAACACTCAACACTGAATGGGTGTGGGAAGCGGATGAGCGTAACACGCTTACGGTGCAGGCAGGGGGAAGTCAGAGCCGCTTGGAGCGCCAGCAGGAAGCGGGACTGACGGATATGGGTGAATACCAAGAAGACCCGATACAGAAAGGCGAACGGGCCTTTTTATCGCTGCAATGGCAGCACAACTTTAGCCGTACTCATCAGCTGCAGATCCTCACATACGGCCAATACAATCAAGAAGTAACCGGTTTTGAGTTGTGTTATCTGGACCCGGTGACCGGCAAGCCAGGCCCTGGTGGCGGTCTGTTTTTTAGCAAGGAATTACGGGATTTGTATTTGCAAAATGGCGGTGACATAGAGGCGACTTTCGCTGCCTTCCCGTCCGACCTTGATGTCATGAATCGTTATTTGAGCCTTCAAAGTGCGGGCTCGCCTTTTTGTGCCAGTAGTGAGCTGGATATTCAAGAGGTTCGCTATGATTTGGAAATACAAGACACCTTACACTTGGCTCGCTGGGCTAGATTAGTCAGTGGTGCGGAAGTCCGCCATGACCGGGTTCAGTCCGATAGTTACCTGGGCGGCACAGAGGATAATGTCAGCTATCGTCTGTTTGGCAATTTGGCACTGGATGTTCTGGATCCGGTAACGGTAAATTTAGGTGGCTATTGGGAGCGAGACCAGATTAGCGACGATCACTTCAGTCCTCGTGCTGGCGTAAACTGGCGAGTGTTCCCCGGTCATCACCTGCGTTATGTTTATTCTGAGGCTCTACGCACCCCGGATATTTATGAAGAACGCGCCAATATCAATTTCCAAGCGCAAGCTCTGTCATCTCCCTTTGGCGAAAACGCCCAGACACTACTGGGCTGGTCGCCAGCCTATTTTTTTGTGACTCAACAAAGTCCTGCGACCTTTAAACCAGAGAAAATGCGCTCCTGGGAGGTAGGCTATTACGGTCAGTTTTCCGCGGTTGAGCTGGATGTTCGTTATTTTCAAGAAACCCTGACTAACCTGCTCAGCACAGCATTGAATTCCTTTGATTTTGAACCCAACAACGACGGTAGGGTGAATCACCAGGGCACCGAAGCCCAGCTCACCTGGCGCCCGGCAGCGTCGCATTTGTTCCGCGTAACCGGTGCTCATATCCACACCCGGAGCAATGTGAAGACTGAGTACCGTCTGGCTGCACGGAATTCCGGTAGTGCTCTTTGGTCATGGCAGTTCAGCCAGCATTGGGCATTTTCTTCGGCCTACTACCTATCTAATGATTACAACGATAATCGTTTTGAACGTGTGGATATGCAGCTCCGTTTTCGACATCGTGCGGGCCCTACGGAGCTGGAATGGCAGGCTGTCGTGCAGCATGGGCTGAACAAGCAGCCGGTAGTCTTTCCAGAGAACCGTTATCAGCAAGACAGGATGTGGTTTGGTGTGACGGTGAGGATGTAATCGGATGCGGAGCTGGCAGGGACCTATTCTCGGTTTCCTTTTGCTGTTGGTATCGGCAGTCCCTGCGTTGTCTGCGCCGCCAGTAACGGTGCGTGTGCTTGCTGAACCCTCCCCTTTTAGTGATGTATTTGTGTCGTCTCTGACACAAGAGCTACCGAACAACCTGCGTATGGTTGATGAGCCTGAGGCTGCCGATGTGTTGGTGGCGCTCGGTGATGCGGCTTTTAGCGATGCTCTGGTCCATGGTAAACCGTTGCTGGGCATTTATGTCAGCCGTGCGTTGAGTGAAGACGCCGAACGGCAAGGCTGTCAGTGTGCGGCTGTTTGGGCGGGAGTGAGCCTGCTTGACCAATTGCGCATGGTGCACACCATGATGCCCCTAGCCCGTCGGGTCGGCGTGGTAATGGGCACAAACAGCGTTTGGCCTATAGAGGTGGTGCGCCGCCACCGTGGCGCGATCAAGCTGGAGCCGTTGCCGGTAAACAATGCCCGGGGTTTGGGCAATACACTGCGTGAAAATCTTAATCATCTCGATGCAATTGTGTTGCCCGTGGATGATGCCTTGTTGGGGCCTGATGCGGCCAAGCTGGTGTTACTGACCAGTTACCGCCAGCGTCGCCCGGTGTTTGGCCCAGACCTAACGTTTGTGAATGCGGGTAGCGTTGCTTCATATTTTGCCAGCGGCAGCGACCTGGTCAGCGAAGGGGCTCAGCGGCTGCATTACTTTGCTAATAACAGGCAATGGCAGGCATCGTCGTTCGTGGTTCGCCCATCGGTGGTGGTTAACGAGCATGTGGCCAGAGGGTTTGATATGCGTTACCGCACCAGCGGTACGCTCCAAGATGCCTTACAAGACGCGAGGGCGTTGCCTTGACTGGTTCTGACTCACCGCGCAAGGGCCCGGGCATTCGCAAACAGCTGCAAATCTTGGGGCTAGCACCTGCGCTGTTTATGCTCGGCCTTTTGTTGATGGCGTTGACTTGGCAGCGTTTTGAAGATGCAGACCGGGATCTGCACGAGTTAGGCAGTTTCCTCGCTCAGCAGATTGCCTCGGCGTCAGAGTATGGTGTGTTGGCGGGCAATTACACGGATTTGCGTCGTCAGGCACAGATGGCCATGCAGCGGGCTGATCTGCAATACGTGGTGTTCCGGGATAGCGATGGGCTGGTGTTACTCTACGAGGGGCGCGATGCACTGGAGGAAAACGCGGATATTATCGAATTCCACTCCGGTATTTATCGTCAGCCGGTGGTGCCCGAAGGCATGCTCGACCATACCGAAGGGCGGAACATAAAGCCGGATCGTATTGGTGAAGTGGTGTTGGGGATGTCCAGCGCCCGGTTGCTGGCCCGGCAGAAAGAAATTTTGAAGGCTAGCCTGATTCCGGCCTTCTTTGCGATAATTTTGGGGCTCTGGATCGCACACTATCTGACCCGGCAGATTGCGGCCCCGCTTGGCGACCTGTCTGGTCTGCTTCGGACTCTACGTTACGGGGAATACACGGTACGCGGCCGTCGTCGTTTGCAAGGCGAGTTGGGTGAGCTGCAGGACAATATCAATGAATTGGCCGGCGCTCTGGAAGGCGCCCGCCGCAAGCAGCAAGCGGCCATGACTGAATTGCAGGATGCTCATCGTCATGCTCAGACGGCAAGCCAGGCAAAAAGTGACTTTCTAGCGATGATGAGCCATGAGCTACGTACGCCTATGAACGGCGTTCTGGGTATGCTGCAACTGCTGGAAGAAACCGCTCAGAATGATGAGCAGCACGAATATACGCAGGCGGCCTTGGAGTCCACCGGACATTTACTCGATGTAATCAACGATATCCTTGATTTTTCTCGCATCGAAGCCGGCCGCATGGATCTCGACCCCTCCTTTTTCGAGATACTGCCTTTGCTGAAAAATTGCGTGGCGACGTTCCGCTATGTGGCAGAAAGCAAAGGCCTGTATTTGCAACTAGAAGGCGCAGAGGCGCTGGCTGGACAAGTGGCGCGCAGCGACCCAACCCGGTTGCGACAGGTGCTTAGCAACTTGATTTCCAATGCGGTGAAATTTACTCAAGAGGGGGGGGTTACTGTGTCCGTATCGGTATCACCGGTACATGGCGACTGGCTAGATCTGAGTATTGCCGTGGCCGATACCGGCATCGGTATTCCTCGAGAAAAACGCGCAGGCCTATTCAAGGCGTTCTCGCAGATTGATTCGTCCACCTCGCGCCGTTTTGGTGGTACCGGGTTGGGGCTGGCCATCGCTCGCAAGCTTAGTGAAATGCTTGGCGGCACTCTGACCGTGGACGGCCGTGAAGAGGGCGGCAGTATCTTCACGTTATCGCTGCGTCTATTGTGCCGAGAACAGCGAGAGCCCAGTGACGGTGATATTGCGAGTCGGCAGATTGAACAGGATCAGCCCATTCTGCATGGGGTAGTTTTGTTAGTAGAAGATAATCCGATCAATGCCATGGTAGCCCGGCGTATCCTTGAGCGGATGGGCGTTTGCGTGGTGACAGCCGGAAACGGTCACGAGGCGCTGGAAAAGGCGCGCCAGCGCGACTTTGACTGCATTCTCATGGATGTGCAGATGCCAATAATGGATGGGCTGGCCGCTACCCGATTGTTGCGGCAATGGGAGCGGGAACAGGGGAGGGCGCCGATGCCGGTAGTGGCGCTTACCGCCAATGCCATGAATGAAGAACGTGAACGTTGCCTAGCGGCGGGGATGAACTCCCATCTCGCCAAACCCTTCCGTCGCCAGCAATTGGCGCGAGTGCTCAGTCCGTATCTGACGCCTGGACGTGTTCTACCCGGGCGATAATTTCGCCGTCGGCCAGCCGGGTAGTCAGGGTGTCGCCGGCTTGCAGCTGTTCCACAGAGCGCACCGCCTGGTTCCCCTTAAAAGTAATACTGTATCCTCGTGCTAGGGTTTCCAGCGGGCTGGCGGTATGCAGGCGCTTACTCAACCCGGCTAGCTGCAGTTGTTGCTGCTGAAGTTGGCGCAGGATTGGCTGAGGGAGTCGCTTGCTCAGGGTTGCTAGCCGTTGCTGGCGCTCCACCAGCAATCGTTGCGGGGACAGCCGCGCCAGCCGTTGCTGGCTGGGTTGCAGGCGGCCCTGCAGCAGGGTGAGGCGATGTTGCATTTGCCGCTGCAAGCGGTTTTGTAGCTCATCCAGTCGCTGGCTGCTCTGTTCAAGGTGCTGGCGGGGGGAGCGCAACCGTTGGCTGAGATGGCGCAGGCGCTCTTGCACAGTACGTAGCTCTTGCGCCATGACCCAGCGAAGTCGCCGGTGTAGCCCCGCAAGTCGTTGACGGACAATGGAGAGATCCGGGCTCACCAGCTCGGCGGCGGCGGAGGGGGTAGGCGCGCGCAGGTCGGCGGCAAAGTCGGTCAAGCCGGTGTCCACTTCATGGCCCACCGCTGAAACAATGGGAATGGGGCAGTTCGCCACGGCTCGCGCCAACCCTTCGTCATTGAATGCCCACAAGTCCTCCAGAGAACCGCCGCCACGGCCCAGGATCAGCACATCACATTCATTACGTGCCACGGCCAATGCCAGCGCTTGGCGCAATTGCGCCGGAGCCTCGGCTCCTTGAACGGCAGCGGGGTAGATCACCACGGGTATGGAAGGGCATCGGCGCTGCAGTACTTGCAAAATATCGCGAATAGCGGCGCCGCTGGGTGAGGTGATGACCCCAATCTGGTTGGGCCAGGCGGGCAGCGTTCGTTTGTGCTCCTGGGCGAACAGGCCTTCACTTTGTAGCTGGGCTTTCAAGGCGTCGAACTGGGCTTTTAATGCGCCCTGGCCAGCGGGCTCCATGTGTTCGACCACAATCTGGAAATTGCCGCGGGGAACGTAAAGGGTGATCTTGGCGCGCACCAGCACCTGTTGCCCGTTTTGGGGGGCAAAATCCAGTAGCCTGTTACGATTACGAAACATGGCTCCATTAATCTGGGCACGGGTGTCTTTCAGGCTGAAATACCAGTGGCCGGAGGCCGGGCGAGAGAAGTTGGACAGCTCTCCCTGGAGCCAAATCAGGGGAAAAGAACTTTCCAGCAGGCCCTGGGCATCCAGGTTTAACTGGCTGATAGACAGCGGTTCGGCGCGGGATGAAATGGTCATCGCGGGAGGGTAGCCCGTTTTTTTGTACCCTGCCAGCGGTGATTGTGTGGTTAGCCGGTAATGTCGTATAATCGCCCGCCTAATTTAACGGGGTGCCTGTCTAAATTTTAGGTGCTACCGCTCCGCCCGGTGGAATCCGCCAGGCTCCCCCCTCACTTCCTACGGTGCAATATGCTCAGAATTGCCCAAGAAGCACTGACGTTTGATGACGTTTTGCTTGTGCCCGCCCATTCCAATGTGCTGCCCAAAGATGTGTCCCTGAAGTCCAAGTTGACTCGGGGTATTGCTTTGAACATTCCGCTGGTATCCGCAGCCATGGATACGGTTACCGAGCACCGCCTAGCCATTACTATGGCGCAGGAAGGGGGTGTTGGTATCCTCCATAAAAGCATGGATATCGAGGATCAGGCGCGCAACGTGCGGATGGTTAAAAAGTATGAATCCGGGGTAGTGAAAGACCCGATTACCGTCACCCCAGATACCACGGTTGCCGAGCTGATTCGTATTACCGAAGCGAATAATATCTCCGGTGTGCCGGTGGTTGAGAAAAAAGGGAATGGCGATAAGGTTGTGGGTATTGTGACCAGTCGTGATACCCGTTTCATTACCAACTATGACCAATGTGTTAAAGACATCATGACCGGCAAGGATCGGTTGGTGACTGTGCTGGAAGGCGCTGGCGCCGATGAAGTCCAGGCCCTGCTACACAAACACCGCATTGAGAAAATCATTGTGGTGAATGAAGCGGGTGATTTGCGTGGCATGATCACCGTCAAAGACATTGAGAAAGCCGCTAAATATCCTAATGCCTGTAAAGACTCCCAAGGTCGCTTGCGTGTTGGGGCCGCGGTGGGTACCGGTGCGGGCACTGACGAACGTGTTGCTGCGTTGGTTGAAGCCGGTGTGGATGTGATCGTTGTCGATACCGCTCACGGACATTCCCAAGGTGTGATTGATCGGGTGTCTTGGGTGAAGAAACACTTCCCCGATGTACAAGTCATTGGCGGTAACATTGCTACCGCTGCGGCAGCAAAAGATCTGGTTGCTGCTGGCGCAGATGCAGTGAAAGTCGGTATCGGCCCTGGTTCCATCTGTACTACCCGTATTGTGGCCGGTATTGGTGTGCCGCAGATTACCGCTATTTCTGACGTGGCGGCAGCATTGGAAGGTACGGGTGTGCCCTTGATTGCTGACGGTGGTATCCGTTTTTCCGGAGATATTTCCAAAGCGGTGGCGGCAGGCGCCAGCGCCATCATGATCGGCTCCTTGTTGGCGGGCACAGAAGAAGCGCCGGGCGACGTTGAGCTGTTCCAGGGTGGCTATTACAAAGCCTACCGTGGCATGGGGTCTTTGGGGGCCATGTCTGGTTCTACGGGCTCCTCAGACCGTTATTTCCAGGATGCTGCTGCAGGCATTGAAAAGCTGGTTCCGGAAGGTATCGAAGGCCGGGTTCCCTACAAGGGCCCAATGAGTGCCATCGTTCATCAGTTGACGGGTGGCCTGCGTGCCTCCATGGGCTATACCGGTTGCGCCACCATCGAAGAGATGCGGACCAAGCCGGAATTCGTGAAGGTGACTAACGCCGGCATGAAAGAGTCCCACGTGCACGATGTGACAATTACCAAGGAAGCGCCTAATTACCCAGTAGGGTAATGCGAACGTAGACGTAGTGTCGCTGGCCAAGAGCGCTATGCTTGAAGCCAGAGACGGAATGCTGAAATCGGTCGAGCCGCGCTCGACCGATTTTTCTTTTTAAAGTGCTAGGCGGCAAATATTTGGCGCTTGGTCCGTTCTAACCAGGTTCGGCTCTAACCGCCGGCAACCACCGGGATAGACCCCAATGACAGACATTCATGCCCAGCGCATTCTCATTCTGGACTTCGGATCCCAATACACTCAACTGATTGCGCGTCGTGTGCGTGAAATCGGGGTATATTGCGAAATTCGTGCCTTTGACATGACGGCTGAAGAGCTGGCCGAATTCGCGCCCAAAGGCATCATCCTTTCCGGTGGCCCTGAATCTGTTACCGCAGCGCAAACGCCACGGGCGCCTCAAGCCGTATTCGAAGCGGGCATTCCGGTGCTGGGTATCTGTTACGGCATGCAGACAATGGCCGAGCAGTTGGGCGGTAAGGTCATCGCTGGCGAAAAACATGAATTCGGTTATGCCCGTGTGGAAAAAGCAGAGCCTAATGCGCTGCTTGATGGCATCGTTGACCATGAAGAGCAGGGCAAGGAATTCCTCGATGTATGGATGAGTCATGGCGATCGTGTTGGTGAAATGCCAGCGGGGTTTGTGGCCACCGCCACCACCGGCAGTTGTCCCATTGCTGGCATGGCCAATGACGAAAAGCGCTTCTATGGCATTCAGTTTCATCCGGAAGTGACCCATACCTTGCAAGGTGGTCGTCTGCTGGAACGCTTTATACGCGAGCTGTGTGAATGTGAGGCGCTTTGGACGCCGAGCAACATCATCAGCGATGCCATTGATACCATCCGTGAGCAGGTAGGCACCGACGAGGTGATCCTGGGGCTTTCCGGCGGGGTGGATTCTTCCGTAGTCGCAGCGTTGCTGCACAAGGCAATCGGCGATCAGCTCACTTGTGTGTTTGTCGATAACGGTCTGTTGCGTCACCAGGAAGGTGACCAAGTAATGGAAATGTTTGCCGATAACATGGGTGTTAAGGTGATCCGGGTGGACGCGGAAGACAACTTCCTCGGAAAACTGGCCGGTGAAGCGGACCCGGAGAAAAAACGCAAAATTATCGGTAATACCTTTATCGATATCTTCGACGATGAAGCGAGCAAATTGCAGAACGCTAACTGGCTCGCCCAAGGCACTATCTACCCGGACGTGATTGAGTCCGCCGCCAGTAAGACTGGCAAGGCCCATGTTATCAAGAGCCACCATAACGTGGGTGGCCTACCGGAAGATATGAAGCTCAAGCTGGTTGAGCCTTTGCGTGAATTGTTCAAGGATGAAGTGCGCAAAATTGGCTTAGAGCTGGGGCTGCCCTACGACATGGTTTACCGCCATCCTTTCCCTGGACCGGGGCTGGGCGTACGTATCCTGGGTGAAGTGAAGAAGGAATATGCTGACACCTTGCGTCTAGCGGATCATATCTTCATTGAAGAGCTGCGAGCGGCAGGCCTGTATCACAAAACCAGTCAGGCTTTTGCGGTGTTCCTGCCAGTGAAATCGGTCGGCGTGGTGGGTGATGCCCGTCGCTATGAATACGTGGTGGCCCTGCGTGCAGTGGAAACCATCGACTTCATGACCGCCCGCTGGGCGCACCTACCCTATGATTTCCTGGAACTGGTTTCCAGCCGGATCATCAATGAAATTCCAGGTATTAGTCGGGTGACCTACGATATTTCTTCCAAGCCACCTGCAACTATCGAGTGGGAGTGACGGGCACTGGCTGGCAATGTCTAGCAACGGCAGGCATTTCGGCTGAGGGTAAAAGAACTTTCCGCTAAGCGATAGACTGTATGTAAACACAGTATTGCAAGGACGCGGAACATGCCTCATGTGGCGGCCAGGACGGCCAGCCGGGATCGGGATACTGGTCGTTACCAGAGCCACCGACCCGAGCAAACCCTTCTCTATCAGATCGTTGACGAGTATTACCCGGCATTCGCTGCGCTTATGGCAGAGCAGGGAAAGGAATTGCCGGGCTATGTGCAACGGGAATTTGAAGAATTTCTCCAATGCGGGCGGCTGGAGCATGGCTTTCTACGGGTTCGCTGCGAGTCTTGCCACGCCGAGCACCTGGTCGCTTTCAGCTGTAAGCGTCGCGGTTTCTGCCCGAGCTGTGGGGCGCGGCGGATGGCCGAAAGTGCCGCCTTGCTGGTTGATGAAGTACTGCCTGAACAACCCATGCGTCAGTGGGTGTTGAGTTTCCCGTTTCAGCTGCGTTTCCTGTTTGCCAGCCGGCCCGAGATCATGGGGCGGGTGCTGGGCATCGTTTACCGCGTCATTGCCACGCACCTGGTCAAGAAAGCGGGCCATACCCACCAAGTGGCCAAGACGGGCGCGGTCACCCTGATCCAGCGTTTTGGATCGGCGCTCAATCTGAATGTTCACTTCCACATGCTGTTTCTCGACGGTGTGTATGTCGAGCAATCCCACGGCTCAGCGCGTTTCCGCTGGGTCAAGGCGCCGACCAGCCCAGAGCTCACCCAGCTGACGCACACCATCGCCCACCGGGTGGGTCGCTATCTGGAACGGCAAGGCCTGCTGGAACGGGATGTCGAAAACAGCTATCTGGCCTCGGATGCGGTGGATGACGACCCGATGACACCCCTGCTGGGGCACTCGATCACTTACCGTATCGCTGTCGGTTCACAGGCGGGGCGAAAGGTGTTCACTTTGCAAACTCTGCCGACCAGTGGTGATCCGTTCGGTGACGGGATTGGCAAGGTAGCCGGGTTCAGCCTGCACGCCGGCGTGGCGGCCAGGGCCGATGAACGCAAGAAGCTCGAACGGCTGTGCCGGTACATCAGCCGCCCGGCGGGCGTTCGACCTGATTCAGCCATGACGCATGCGTCGGTGTGAAATGAACATGGAATCGTGGACGCTGGGCAAACCAAGCACGTACCTTTGGATGCTTATGCGTCGCATAGTTGTCCATGATCAAGTGGATATCCAAGTCCTCTGGTACGTTCTTTTCAATATGGCGAAGAAAAGACAAGAACTCCTGGTGTCGGTGCCGGGCTTTGCATTGACCCAGCACCGTCCCGTTGGCGACGTCCAGCGCCGCAAAGAGTGTCGTGGTGCCATGGCGGAAATAGTCGTGTGTCACGCCTTCTACGTAGCCCAAGCCCATTGGTAGCACAGGCTGACTGCGTTCCAACGCTTGGACTTGGCTCTTCTCGTCGACGCACAAAACCAAGGCCTGCTCTGGCGGATTCAGGTATAGGCCAACAATGTCACGTACCTTCTCAACAAAGAACGGGTCGGTCGAGAGTTTGAAGGACTTGCTGCGGTGCGGCTGGATACCAAAAAGCTTGAAATAGCGCTGAACGGTGGACTTCGACAAGCCGTTGGCATCGGCAAAACTGCGCACGCTCCAATGGGTACCGTCCTGAGGTCTTGTTTCAAGGGCTTGCTGCATCAATCGGGCGACTTCGTCGTCGCCATAGGTCCTTGGCCGCCCAGCACCCGGCAAGTCGTACAGCCCATCTATCCCTTCATCGATGAAACGCTTGCACCACTTCCTAACGGTGGTCTCGGTCATCCCCAAACGTTCAGCTATCATCGTATTGGGCATGCCTTCTGCAGCATGAAGAACGATAGCCGCACGACGACTCAGGCCATGGGGCAAACTGCGCGAACGCAAAAACGCTTCAAGTTGTTCGCGCTGTGACTCGTTAAGTGTGACTTGGTGGAGCTTCGGTCGCCCAGTTCGCATGAGTACCCTCCGTAAAGATGATACCTTTATTGACCGCTAATACTTAGATTAGTTTATTGCGGGACGGGACACTAGAAGGTCAATTTCACTGTGGTGCCCGCGCCAGCTTTGCTGGTGATGTCGATAGTCCAGCCATAGCGATCGCATATGCGCTTTACCAGATTTAAGCCCAAGCCTGTGCCGCCGGGTTTGGTGGTGTAGCTGCGGTCAAATATCCGCGGCAGGTCTGCCTCGGCAATGCCGGAACCGGTGTCGCCAATTTCCAGGCTGTGGCCATCGCTGTTTATGTCAATGCGGCCATGATGGCTGTGCTCAATGGCGTTGCGCAGCAAGTTAGAGAGCATGATTTTGACCAGGCTCTCCGGCGCCTGCACAGTGAGCGCGGTGTCCACGTGGGTGCTGAGCTCAATGCCGGCGGCGTCGATATCCCCCTTTAAATCGGCGACGAGCTGCTCTGCGACGTTGCTAACCGTGCAGGGGCCGCCCTCGTAGATGGTGCGGTCCTCTTCCCGGGACAAAAACAGCGCCGCCTCGATAAAGGCCAGCATCTCGCTGCAGGCCCGGCGGATGCGGGTCACCGCGCGCTGGGTGGCGGGCTGGGGACAGTCGGCCTCGATAATATCCACGGCGCCGATCATTACCGACAAGGGGGTGCGCAGCTCGTGACTGGCGGCCGCGGTGAAGGAGCGCTCCCGGTCCACAAAGTGGTCGATGCGCTCCAGGTAGCTGTCCACGGCGGCGGCAATCTGGCTGATATCGCTGTCGCCAAACTCCGCTTCGATTCTAACGCCGCGCTGTTTGGGCGATAGCCCTGTCAGACGCTGGGTAAGTCGGCGCACCGGCTCCAGCACACTGTCCGCCGCTTTACTGGCCAGGTAAAGGGCCACGATCAGCACCACTAGCATCCCGGCAAGGAGAATGGCGAGCAGTGTATGCTCCTGCTCCTCCCAGTCCGAGATGTCGTAGAGCAGGTACACTTTGTCGCCGGCGTCGCTAACGATTTGCAGGTGGTAGTGCCGCTTGTCCAGCTTGATGCTGTGGTAGGCGCCGGGTGGCAGGGCTTGAATGTCCGCCGGCAAGCGCTGGACGTCATCGCCGCGATAGTACTGCCATTCATTGAGCAGTGGGTTGTCCAGGGAGTCGGCATTGGCGGGATCGGCCAACAGGATGTCGATATGCCGACTGACGATCTTGCCGAAGGTGGCCTCTTCCAGTTGCTGCTTGATCAACAGCAAACCGCCGGCGAACAGTGTGCTGGTCACCGTGACAATTACCGCGGTGACCAGGATAAGCCGATATCTCAGGGTTTTGACTTTCATGATTTGCCTGCGGTGTCTGCCAAGCGGTAGCCGACACCGTGTACGGTATGCAGCAAGGGTTTATCAAAGGCTTTGTCGATGGTGTTGCGCAAACTGTAAATGTGAGTCCTGAGTATGTCTTTGTCCGGCGGGTTATCCCCCCAGATAAGCTGTTCCAGCTGCGCTCGTTTTACCACCTTGGGGCTGTTTTCCATCAGGTAGTGCAGCAGCTTGCGCTGGATGGGGTTGAGCTCCAGGGCCTGATTGCCCCGCCGCACCTCCAAGGTTTGGGTGTCGAAACTGAGGTCGGCCACGTGCAGTGCCGGCGCCTCGTTTTGCTGACGTTTTAATAGTGCCAGCAGGCGCGCTTCCAATTCTTTTACCGAAAAGGGTTTGACCAGGTAGTCGTCAGCGCCCACCTCAAAGCCCAGCAGTTTGTCGTCGAGTTGATCCCGGGCGGTGAGCATAATGACCGGGGTGTGGTTGTGGCCAGCGCGCAGCTGTTTGCACAGTTCGATCCCACTCATTCTGGGCAGCATTAAATCCAGCACAATGGCGTCAAACTCGGTGCTGCGGGCCAGCTCCAGGCCCTGTTGTCCGTCGATGGCAAAGTCCAGCTGGTGGCCCTTGGGCTCCAGATAGTCGGCAATGTTTTCCGCGATGTCGCGATTGTCTTCCACGATCAATAGATTCATCGGCGATCGCTCGGTGGTTTCTTGTATTGGCGAATCTAGCATGACAAACGCCAAAAGGATGTCAAAAGCGCATTTTGCCCCCGCCGTCACGTTGTCGACATATTTTTGACAAGCGCCTCTTTACCCTGTGCCGCACATTCACTGACTGCGGACATCAATGTGAAAGCCTTACTAGCGTCTGCCGGACTGTACTTGATAGTGGCCGCTGTGGTGGCCAGCCCGGCCCACTCTGCCGATGTTGAAGCCCGGGAAACCGTGGCTCACCCCCACAGCGAGCACCCTCATCTGGGTGTTGATGCGAGCCTGTCCATCGATCGGGTTTTTCAGGCGGCATTGCAATTGGCACCGGAACAGGATCTGGGCAGTGCCTATCGGCAGCAGGCCGAAGCCCAGCAACGGGTCAGTCGCCGCCTGATCGCCAATCGACCGCGCCTCAACCTCAGCTACTGGGATGATCAGGCTGGTGACAATACCGGCATGCAGGAAACTGAATTGGGCGTAGAGGTGGACCTGTGGCGTTGGGGCGAGCGCGGTAATGCCCAGGCCCTGGCCGACAGCTTTAACAGCGGCAGCCAGGATTGGCAGGCCTACCAACAGTTGTTGGTGTCGGGGCGGCTGCGGGACGCGCTCCATCAACTCAGCGCCAGCGCCGCGCGGCGCCAGCATGCCGTGGACGCGGTAAGCGATGCCCAGCGCTTGTTGGCCGTCAGCCAAAAGCGATTCAAAGCCGGCGCCATTCCCCGGGCGGCGGTGATGCAGAGCGAGGCCCTGTTGTTAACCGCCCGCCAACAGTTGTTGGAGCAGGAGGCGGAGCTGGTCGACGCCGAGCGCCAGTACGTGACCCTGACCGGTTTGCAGCAGCGTCCCGAGACTTTCTCGGAGGCCCCGCCCCAGCGGCGACAGATAGATCAACAGCACCCGCAACTTCGCCTGCTGCTGACCCGCCGTCAGCAGCAGGCCGAAAAATTGACCCAGCAGCGCCACCAGGCGGCGGGCAACAGCACCGTGTCGCTGGGCGTGCGACGGGAGCGGGGCAGTGACAGTGAACCCGAGCTGGAGAGTTTTGGCGTCAGTGTGTCGATCCCGTTTGGCGGTAGTGCTCACAGCGATGCGTCCAGCTCTGAGGCGGCTGTGGCACTGGCGGATATCGACGTGCAGATCAAACGTGCCCGCCTGCAATTACAGCAGCAACTGCACGAGGTGGAGCATCAGTTGGATGTGCTGGAGGAATCCCTGGATTTTGCCACCCGGGCCCGGGATCTTGCCCGACAACAGTGGCAGATGGCAGAGAAGGCCTTTGCCATCGGCGAGTCCGATATTCGCCCCACTATTCTGGCGCTGCAGCACTACCGGCAAAGCCAAGTGCAGTGGCAGTTGCTCACCCTGCGCCGTCACCAATTGATTTCCTCCCTGAGACAGACTGTTGGAGAACCCCTATGACCTTTTTTATCTCGCGCCCCCAGCGGGCCCTGGCTGCTCTCACCGTGATGCTCTCTGCCAGTCTGGTGCAACCGCTCTCGGCCGCCGCCGAAACCATTGCGCTGTCCAGTGAGGACCAGGCGCGTTTGGGTATCGTCAGTCAGCCTTTGGTTGCCGCGGACAGCGGTGTGGGTATTCACGTACCCGCAGTGATCATTCCCTCGCCGGAGTCGCCCTCGCAATTGGTGGCCCGCTACGACGGCGTACTGGTGGGCTGGCACCAGCCCGGCGGTGCCACCGTCGAGGCCGGTGATCTGGTCGCCACCGTCAACAGTCCGGCGCTGGCTCGTGTACAGGAGCAGTGGTTGGCGGCGGTATTTGCCCAGGCCAACCAGCGGGCCCTGTTGGCCAAAGATCGGCAGCTGTTTGCCGACGGTATTATCTCCCAACAGCGGCTGGCACAAACCGAGCGCGCCGCTCAGCAGGCGGCCTTCAATCGCGATGCCTGGCGGGGGCAGTTGCAGCAGGCGGGCTTTGACGAGCAGGCCCTGCAACAACTGCGGGACGGCAAATTAGCGCCGGGGGACTACCCCCTCAAAGCGACCCGCGCGGGGGAGCTCAGCCGGGAATATCTTCGCGTCGGCGATGCGGTGGCCGCCAATCAGCCCCTGGCATCCGTGACCGGCGCCGATGGTTTGTGGCTGCGCGCCTCTATCAGTGCCGCGCTGGCTGACGGTTTGGCCCTGGGGCAGGAATTGCAGATTGCCGAACTGCGCGACAAACAGGCTCGGGCCACGCTGACCTTGGTCAGCAAAAATCGCCAGCTCAGTACCCACACCCAGCGGGTGGAAATCCTGGCGCGCTTTCAGCAGCCGGTGGCGCTGCTGCCCGGTCAACGGGTCAGTCTTATTGTGTCCAGCACCGCGCCGGGGGTGAAGGTGCCGGCCAGTGCGGTTACCCGCAGTGGCGCCGAGGCCTCAGTCTATGTGCGGGCCGACGGTGGCTTTGAAGTGCGTCGCCCGTCGCTGGTGCCACTGGGCGAGGACTACCTGGCCACCGCGGGTTTGCAATCCGGTGAGCAAGTGGCGGTGCAGGGCACTGCCCAGTTGAAAGGCATGTTGCTGGGCCTGGGAGGCGGTGAATAATGTTGTCGCGACTGATTCAATTCTCCCTCAGCCAGCGCCTGCTGATCGGCCTGTTAACGCTGTTGTTGATCGGCCTGGGCGGTCGCGCGGCGATGAATATCGCCATCGACGCCTTTCCGGATATCTCACCCACCCAGGTGAAAATTATCATCAAATCGCCGGGTATGACCCCGGAAGAAGTGGAGAGCCTGATCACCCAGCCCATTGAGGTGGAGCTGTTGGGTATCTCCCGGCAGTCGATGCTGCGCTCTATTTCCAAATACGCGCTGTCGGCGATTACGCTGGATTTTGAGGAAGGCACAGATATTTACTGGGCCCGGCAACAAGTTGCCGAACGCATGAACAATATCTGGGACCAGCTACCCGCTGGCATTAGCGGCGGTCTGGCGCCGATGAGCACGCCGCTGGGTGATATGTTTATGTTCACCGTGGACAACGAGCAGATGTCACTCAGTGAACGGCGTTACCTGTTGGACTGGACTATTCGCCCGGCGCTGCGAACGGTGGACGGCGTGGCCGACGTCAACTCGCTGGGGGGCTTTGTCAAAACCTATGAAGTGGCGCCCCGCCGGGGCGATATGGCCACGCTCAAGGTCAGCACCCAGCAACTGATTGAAGCCCTGGAGCGCAATAACCGCAACGATGGCGCGGGCCGCCTGGACCAGGGCGAGGAAGCCATCCTGGTGCGGGTTGCCGGGGCGCTGAATTCGCTGGAAGAGATTGCCGACCTCCGGGTCAGCAATGCCGATGGCGAGACCTTTGCGTTGCGGCAGTTGGCGGATATTCGCCTCGGCGCTTTGGAGCGCTACGGCTCGGTAACCGTGGACGGCAAAGGAGAGGCGGTGCAGGGCCTGGTCATTGGTTTGCGCGGCGCTAACGCCCGGCATGTGGTGCAGGGGGTGAAGGATAAAATCGCCGAAATTCAGCCCGCCTTGCCGGAGGGCACCACCCTCAATGTATTTTACGACCGCAGCCAGCTGATTGAGCTGGCGGTGGGTACGGTGGGCGAAGCCCTACTGGAAGCGGTGCTGCTGGTGCTGGTGGTGCTGGGGCTGTTTCTGGGCAATGTGCGCGCGGCGTTGACGGTGGCCAGTATTCTGCCGCTGTCGGCCTTGTTCACCTTTTTTATGATGGACCGCCTGGGTATGAGCGCCAACCTGATGAGCCTCGGCGGGCTGGTTATCGCCATCGGCATGCTGGTGGATTCCGCCATCGTGGTGGTGGAGAACATGGTGTCGCTGCTGGCCCGTCACGACGGCCCCTCCCAGCAGGGCGCCCGCCGCTTGCCGCTGCTACATATTCTGTTTCGGGCGGTCAAGGATGTGGCGGTGCCGGTGACCTCCGGGGTAATTATAATCGTGATTGTGTTTCTGCCGCTGATGACCTTGCAGGGGCTGGAGGGCAAATTGTTTGTACCGGTGGCGCTGACGATTGTGTTCGCCCTGTTCGGTGCACTGATAATGTCGCTGACCGTGATCCCGGTTATCGCGTCTTTGTTGTTGAAAAGCGGCCAGGACGAAGAGCCCTGGTTGAGCCGTAAATTGATTAGCCTGTATCAGCCCCTGTTGGCCAAGGCCCTGCAGCGCCCCGCTGTGGTGGTGACCTTTGCCGGCGGTCTGCTGGTATTGATGGCGGTGCTGTTTCCCTTTGTGGGTAAAACGTTTATGCCCACCATGGATGAGGGCGACTTGATTGTGCAGTTGGAGTCGATTCCCTCGGTGAACCTCAGCAGTGGCATCCGCATGGTACAAAGCGTGGAAAAAGCCCTGCTGGACAACGTCGAGGAAATCGAGCGCATTGTGTCCCGCAGCGGCTCCGACGAAATCGGTATGGACCCCATGGGCCTGAATGAGACCGATGTGTTCCTGCAACTGAAACCCCAGGATCAATGGCAGGTCGCCGATAAGGCCGCCCTGCAGGACAAGATGCGGGCGGTGTTGGAACAATTCCCGGGGCTCAATTACGGCTTTACTCAGCCGATTGATATGCGGGTGTCGGAAATGCTGACCGGCTCCCGGGGCGATATCGCCATTAAGGTCTTTGGTCCCGACCTCAGTACCCTCAATGACCTGGCCCAGCGCATTAGCCATATTGTCGGCAATGTCGACGGCGCGGTGGATACCACGGCCACCCTCAATGAGGGCGCCCAGTATTTACAGGTCAATGTCGACCGGCTGAAAGCCGGGGCACTGGGCTTGAATGCCGATACCCTGCAACACCGTCTGCGGGCTGAAATCGAGGGGCTGCCGCTGGGCAACATCATTGAGCAGAGCGCCCGGGTGCCGCTGGTACTGCGCTACGACAAACCCGCCGGTGACGGCGTGGTGCAATTGCAGAACAGCCTGATGACCCTGGACGATGGCCGGGTGGTGCCGCTGTCCGAGCTGGCCAGTATTGAGCGCATCGACGGCCCGGTGGGGGTATCCCGGGAGTCGGGGCGGCGCTTTGCCGTGGTGCGCAGCAATGTGGCGGGCCGCGACCTGGTGGGTTTTGTCGACGAAGCCAAGCAAGCCATCGCCGCGCAGCTCGATATGCCCGAGGGCTATTCGCTGGCCTGGGGCGGGCAGTTTGAGAACCAGCAGCGCGCCGCCGCCCGTCTGGGTCTGGTTGTGCCGGTGGCCCTGGGGTTGATTGCCCTGCTGCTGTTTATCACCTTCGGCTCCCTGAAGCAGACGCTGATTATTCTGTCCAATATCCCCTTTGCCCTGACCGGCGGTGTGGTGGCGCTGTGGCTGACCGGCGAGTTTATGTCGGTGCCGGCGTCGGTGGGCTTTATTGCCTTGTTGGGCATTGCGGTGATGAATGGGGTGGTGATGATGTCCTATTTTAATCAACTCCGGGCCAAGGGCCTGGACATCCACACCGTGGTGACCGAAGGCGCCGTGCGTCGTTTGCGGCCGGTAATGATGACGGCTACCACCTGTGCGCTGGGTTTGGTGCCGCTGCTTCTGGCCAGCGGTCCGGGGTCGGAAATTCAAAAGCCCCTGGCGATCGTGGTGATCGGGGGACTGATCAGCTCGACCCTGCTGACCTTGTTTTTGCTGCCGATTATTTATCGCCGCTTCCACCGCCCGCTGATTCGCCAAACCCATCTCGCTGAGGAGCAAGCCTAATGTCCAGTCAGCAACGTTTGATACTGACCATTCCTCCGAGCTTGGAGGATGACTTGGTCGACTACCTGCTCAGTTTGGAGGCGGTCGGCGGTTTCACCTCCTACCCGGTTCACGGTCACGGCGAAAACCGCCAGCTGTCCATTGCCGAGCAGGTGACCGGACGCCAGAAGCGGGTGCAATTTGAGCTGATTCTGCCCAGCGACAAGCTGGAGGCGGTGCTTGCTGGTCTCAGAGAGCAGGTGGGCAGTGATACTTTTTACTGGCACCAGGACGTCAATGGCAGCGGGCATTTGTAGTGCCCCTGAGTGCGACGGCTGCTCAGCGCTGAATCCAGTGCAACACCTGCTGGGCGGCGAGAAAGTCCTCCGCCTCCCGGCCATGGAGCATAGCCAGGGTGGCCAGCAGTCCAGCCTCCACGCAGGTGTTGGCCGCCACCGTCACTGAGCGCGGGGCGTCCAACACCGGCCAACCGGTGCGGGGGTTGAGGACATGGGGGTAGCGCTTGCCGTTTTTCAGCAGGAAGCGGCGGGCGTCGCCACTGGTTGCCAGGGCGCCGCGCTGCAACTGAATCATGGCCGACTGCAGTCCACCGATACTTTCCACGCCCACTAGCCAATGGGGCTGGCCGGCAGGGGGCGCGGTGGCAAACAAATCGCCGCCAAAGTTAATCAGCACCGGTGTGTCAGTGATATCCCGCACCAGTGCGGCGGCCCGGTCCACCGCGTACTCCTTGCCGATACCGCCAAAATCGATCTCCATACCCGGCTTTAGACGCAGAATCGGCGATTGCCAGTGCAGCTTGTCCCAACCGACGATGTCTAGCAGTGCGTCGATGTCAGATTGGGGGGGCAGGCGGCGCCGAAACCGGTGGTGGTGGCGATGGACACCACTTCGAAGATGCCCTTCGATATCGCCTTGGTGGGCCCCAGGGTAGCGGTGTAAATGAGTACCAGTACGGTGACCACGCTTACCACTGCAAGGATGCTGAAGTAGAAACGGAACTCCGAATCCTGCCAGTAGGCCCTGAGACTGCGTTGGCGAAAGGCCATGAAGTGCAGTGCGAAATTGGCCCCCGAGATGATCATGAAAACCACCGCAATCATTTCGATCAGCGCACTGTCAAAATACCCGATGCTGGCGTCGTGGGTGGAGAACCCGCCGATGGCGACGGTGGAGAAGCTGTGGCCGATGGCATCGAACCAGGTCATGCCGGCGGCCCAGTAGGCAAAGGCGCATAGTGCGGTGAGCGCCACGTAGATGTACCACAGGGCCTTGGCGGTTTCCCCGATGCGGGGGGTGAGCTTGTTGTCCTTGACCGGCCCCGGCACTTCGGCCCGGTACAGCTGCATACCCCCGATACCCAGCATGGGCAGGATGGCGACCGCCAGCACGATGATCCCCATGCCGCCCAGCCATTGCAGCTGCTGGCGATACCAGAGCATGGACTCCGGCAGTGAGTCGATGCCGGTAATGACGGTGGCCCCGGTGGTGGTGAGCCCGGAGACGGCTTCGAACAACGAGTCGATATAGGTGTAGGGGGCGTTGTTGCTGAGGTAAAAGGGAATAGAGCCGGCCACGCTCAGTACCACCCAGAACAGGGTGGTGATCAGGAAGCCGTCCCGCACCCGCAGGTCACCGGCCACCCGCCGGAAGGGGAGCCACACCACCAGGCCACCGAACATGACCATCATCAGGCCATTGGCAAAGCGCTGCCACTGGCCGTCGTCGTAGAGCAGGGAAATGCCCAGGGGCGGCAGCATGGTGAGGCTGAACAGCATCATCAGCAGGCCGAGTACCTTGGCAATCACCGGCAGGCGCATTCTACAGTCCCTTCGGTTGCGGTGGATGTGTCATCAGAAGAAGGTCAGCCCCACCTGGAACAGCTTTTCCACCTCGCGGATGCGGGTCTTGTCCACCAGGAACAGCACCACGTGGTCGTCCGGCTGCACCCGCAGGTGATCGTGGGCGATCAGTACCTCGTTGTGGCGCACGATGGCGCCAATGGTTGTGCCCTGGGGCAGCTTGATCTCGTCCAGGCGTTTGCCGACAACCCGTGAGGAACGATGATCGCCGTGGGCGATGGCCTCGATCGCCTCCGCCGCGCCCCTTCGCAGGGCGTGCACATTGACCACGTCGCCCTTGCGCACGTGGGTCAGCAGGCTGCCAATGGTGGTTTGCTGAGGCGAGATGGCCACGTCGATTTCGCCACCCTGGATCAGGTCCACGTAATCCGGGTTGTTGATCAGGGTGAGCACCTTGCGGGCACCAAGGCGTTTGGCCAGCAGCGAGGCCATGATGTTGGCCTCGTCATCGTTGGTGACCGCGCAGAATACATCGGTGCTTTCGATGTTCTCTTCCAGCAGGATGTCCTTGTTGGCGGCGTTGCCTTCCAGCACGATGGTCTTGCGCAGGTTCTCCGACAGCATCACGCAGCGGTCCCGGTCCTGCTCCAGCAGCTTGACCTGGTAGCGACTCTCCAGGGTATGGGCCAGGCGCTGGCCGATGTTGCCGCCACCACAGATGAAGACGCGCTTGTAGGGTTTCTCCAGGGGCTGCAGTTCGCTCATCACCGAGCGGATGTGGTCGGTGCCGGCAATGAAGAAGACCTCGTCACCATCCTCGATGACGGTGTCGCCCTGGGGAATGATGGGCCGATCCTTGCGGAAGATGGCCGCCACCCGGGTGTCGACGCGGGGCATGTGGGTGCGCAGATAGGACAGCTCATGGCCCACCAGCGGACCACCCTCGGTGGCGCGGATGGCCACCAGCCGCACCAGGCCGTTGGAGAATTCCAGCACCTGCAGGGCACCGGGATATTCGATCAGCCGGGTGATGTGCTGGGTAACCAGGTGTTCGGGGCTGATCAGGACATCCACCGGGAAGCCGTTCTCGCCAAACAGCTCCTTGCGGGCCAGGTAGGCGTTGGCCCGCACGCGACTGATCTTGGAGGGGGTCTTGAACAGCGAGAAGGCCACCTGGCAGGCAACCATGTTGGTTTCGTCCGAGTTGGTGACGGCAATGAGCATGTCGGCATCTTCGGCACCGGCCTGCCGCAGAACCGTAGCGCTGGCCGGGCGAATCAAGGTGTTCGACCCTCTGCTGGAGCATCACGCATTCGTGCAACAATTGCAGTCAGCGCATGGGCGTAAAAGCAGTTTTTGGGCACGCCTGTAGACTTGATGTAGTATTAAAGCCCGCTAATCGAGCATGAGTCTCATACGGATGCTCGGGTCGAAAGGGAATCCCCAGGCGAGTAACCTGTTTGCGGTGATCCATTAGCTGCAGGAGCAGAAGAGCATACATCTGGAAGCAAAGCCAGGAAAGCGGCCTATGGAGCTGTGCGGCAGCGCTCAGTAGGCAATTTTTCAAAATATTGTTAAGCCTTTTCTGAGCATGGTATTTTTCATGGTATTACCAATTAGCAGGAAAATAAGCCATTGAATATAAAAGATAAAAATGTCTTGTTTACAATAGAGTGGGAATGATCACTCGTTAGGCACTAGCTGGTACTAACTGGCATTTAATGACAAAAAAGGCCCATGTTTTCATGGGCCTTTTTTGTTTTTATATCTGGCAGTCTTTGGCAAATGATGGCAGCGGGAAGCATCGATTGAGCGTGGTATCCAAGGTGGTATTATCGAGACATGAGAGGTAGGTTCAAGGGGGCATGGTACAGAGGGCTTGAATAACTTTCTCTTGGAGCAATCTGAAAACTGTTATACCCGTATAGCGTCAAGTTGCTTTGCCTTATCTGTGCTGGCTGATCGATGCCGAGTTCCGCCGATGTTCCACAAGAGCAGCAGGAATTTTTATGATGGACAGAAATTCGGGTCAAAAACTGACATTGAAGCGGCTCGTAAGGGTGAACATTGCTCGGGTCGTCGTCGCCGCGATTGTCGTCGGCCTAGGCGCTTGGGCGTGGTGGTTTGTTCAACCAAAGGGTTTGCCAGAAGGCTTTGCTGCTGGCAACGGCCGAATCGAGGCCGTTGAGATCGACGTCGCGGCCAAGACTGCGGGCCGGGTCAAGGAGATCCTGGCTAACGAAGGCGACTTTGTCCGCGCCGGGCAGGTGCTGGCGAAAATGGATTCGGTCGTTCTGGAGGCACAACTGCGCGAGGCCCAGGCACAGTTGCGGCGCGCGCTTATCGGCATAGAGACTGCGCAAAGCCAGGTGACCCAGCGAGAAGCCGAGAAGCAAGCGGCCGAGGCGTTCATTGCTCAGAGGAAGGCCGAACTCGATGCTGCGAAGAAGCGCCTTGACCGTACAGAAGAGTTGGCTTTGAAAGGGGCCGCGGCCCTGTCCATGCGGGATGACGATCGTGCCGCCTTCCAGGCGGCGAAAGCCGCAGTCGGCGCCGCGGAAGCGCAGGCGGCCGCCGCCCAAGCGGCCATAGGACGAGCCAAGTCGGATGTTATTGGGGCGCAGGCGTCGGTGGAAGCGGCGCGGGCCACCATCCAGCGCATCCAGGCTGACCTTGATGACAGCGTTCTGAAGTCGCCGCGCGACGGTCGTGTCCAGTACCGCGTCGCTCAGCCCGGCGAGGTGTTCTCTCCGGGTGGCGTCGTGCTGAATATGGTTGATCTCGCCGATGTCTACATGACCTTCTTTCTGCCGACAGAGCAAGCCGGGCGCGTCGCGTTGGGAACCGAAGCGCGGCTCGTGCTCGACGCCGCTCCGCAGTACGTGATACCGGCCCAAATCTCGTTCGTCGCGGATGTCGCACAATTCACGCCCAAGATGGTGGAGACGGAAGAAGAACGCCAGAAGCTAATGTTTCGCATCAAGGCGCGGATCGACCCGGATCTGCTTAGGAAGCACCTCCACCAGGTCAAGACCGGCCTCCCCGGCATGGTCTATGTGCGCCTCGACCCGCAGGCAAGCTGGCCTCCTGAACTGCAACTCAAGCTGCCACAATGAAACGGGATACGAGCCAAACGTCCAATAACAGCGAGTTGGCGGCCATGCCGGTCGCCCGCTTGAGGAACCTGACCTTGCGCTACAGGGAGGTCCACGCGCTCGATTCCGTTAGCCTTGAGATCCCGGCCGGCTGTATGGCCGGGCTGATTGGCCCGGACGGGGTCGGCAAATCGAGTCTGCTGGCGCTGATCGCGGGTGCCCGCGTGATTCAGGAGGGAGAGGTCGAGGTACTCGGCGGCGATATGGCCAATGCGCGCCACCGCCGTAGCGTTGGTCCGCGCGTTGCGTATATGCCGCAGGGGCTCGGGCGGAACCTTTATCCGACGTTGTCTGTGCGCGAGAACCTCGACTTCTTCGGACGCCTGTTCGGGCACGACGGCGGCGAACGGGCGCGTCGCATCGAAGCGCTGACCGAGGCCACCGGACTCAAGCCGTTTCTCGATCGGGCGGCGGGCAAGCTATCCGGCGGGATGAAGCAGAAGCTCGGACTCTGCTGCGCGCTGATCCATGATCCGGACCTCCTGATCCTCGACGAGCCGACCACTGGGGTGGATCCTCTGTCACGACGCCAGTTCTGGGAATTGATCTCCGAGATCCGTTCTTCCCGAGCCGGTATGAGCGTGCTGGTGGCCACGGCCTATATTGAGGAGGCGGCACGCTTTGATTGGTTGGCGGCGATGGACGGTGGGCGGGTGCTGGCTTGTGACAGCCCCGAAGGTTTATTGCAGCGTACAGGAATGGATTCGCTGGAAGCGGCCTTCATCCGGCTGCTGCCGGAAGACAAGCGCCGGGATTATCGGGCGGTCGAGATTCCACCGCGGTCGGAAGAGGCTGTCGATACCGCGATCGAGGCGCAGGATCTAACCATGCGTTTCGGCGATTTCACTGCCGTAGACCGTGTGAACCTGCGAGTCCCAAGGGGCGAGATCTTCGGTTTCCTTGGCTCTAACGGCTGCGGCAAGACCACCACCATGAAGATGTTGACCGGCCTGCTGCCGCCGAGTGAAGGCCGCGCCTGGCTGTTCGGGCAGGAGGTGGACCCGCACGACCTCGCCACCCGTCGTCGCGTAGGCTATATGTCACAGTTTTTTTCGCTCTACACCGAACTGACGGTGCGGCAGAACCTGGAACTGCACGCCCGGTTGTTCCAGGTGTCCGCCGCCGAGATTCCGCAGCGTGTGGAGGAGATGATCGAGCGCTTTGATCTGGTCACCGTGGTGGACAGTTTGCCGGGCCGACTGCCCCTCGGGCTCCGACAGCGCCTGTCGCTGGCGGTGGCCATGATCCACAAGCCCGAGATGCTGATCCTCGACGAGCCCACCTCGGGTGTCGACCCGGTTGCACGTGACGCTTTCTGGCGCATGCTGGCTGAGCTGTCGCGTCGGGATGGGGTGACTATCTTCATCTCCACTCATTTCATGAATGAGGCCGAGCGTTGCGACCGCATTTCGCTGATGCACGCCGGCCGGGTGCTGGTGACCGATACGCCTGCTGCTCTGATCAGCCAGCGGGGCGTGGAGACTCTGGAAGAGGCGTTCGTGGGGCATCTGGAGGAGGCGTTGCAGGAGGCCGAGAGACAACCAGAAGGGATAGCTTCGCTCGGTTTGGTTGATGCGTCAGCAGGCCATGTTGAACTACAGGGCTGGCGACGCCGGTTTGACCCCCGGCGCATGCTCAGCTATGCGTGGCGCGAAGGGCTGGAGTTGCGCCGCGATCCCATCCGGCTAACGTTGGCGCTGGTCGGTAGCGTCATCCTGATGTTCGTGATGGGCTATGGGATCAGCCTTGATGTTGAGGACCTCACCTTCGCGGTACTGGACCGCGACCAGACCACCGTCAGCCGCGATTATACGCTTAACCTCGCCGGCTCCCGGTACTTCGTCGAGCGGGCGCCGATTACCGATGATGCCGATCTCGACCGGCGGATGCGCGAAGGCGACCTTAGTCTGGCGGTCGAGATCCCGCCGGGTTTCGCGCGTGACATCGCCCGGGGCCGGCGGGTCGAAATCGGCGCTTGGATTGACGGCGCCATGCCGGCACGGGGAGAGACCGTTCGCGGCTATGTGCAGGGGATTCATGCCCACTGGCTGGCGACCAAGGCGCGTGAGGCCGGCTACGGCGAGGCTTTGGCGGGACTTGTTAATATCGAGACTCGGTTTCGCTATAACCCGGACGTCAAGAGCCTGGTGGCGATGGTGCCGGCGGTGATCCCGCTGCTGCTTATGCTGATCCCGGCCATGCTCGCGGCGCTCAGTGTGGTGCGGGAAAAGGAGCTCGGCTCCATCACCAACTTCTATGTCACGCCGACGACGCGGCTTGAATTCCTGCTCGGCAAGCAGTTGCCCTATGTTGTGCTGTCCTTCTTGAGCTTCCTGCTGCTCACGCTGCTCGCGGTGAGCATCTTCGGCGTGCCGCTGAAAGGTAGCTTCCTGACGTTGGCAGTGGGTGCGTTGCTCTATGTCGGCACCGCGACGGCCTTGGGGCTCCTTATCTCTACCTTCATGCGCAGCCAGATCGCGGCGATCTTCGGCACGGCGGTGCTCACTATCCTGCCTGCAGCGAACTTCTCGGGCATGATCGATCCGGTGTCGTCCTTGGAAGGAATGGGCCGGCTGATTGGCGAGGTCTATCCGACCACGCATTTCTTGACGATTGCGCGCGGCACCTTCTCGAAGGCCCTCAATTTCTCCGATTTGCATGCCGCTTTCATTCCGTTGGCGCTGGCCGTGCCGGTCCTGACCGTGCTGTCCGCCGCGCTGCTCAAGAAACAGGAGCGGTAGCCCATGCGCCTTGCCAATATTCTCCACCTTGGGGTCAAAGAGTTGCGCAGCCTCGTCCGCGACCCGATCATGCTTGTGCTTATCGTCTACGCTTTCACCATTTCGGTCTACACGGCGGCCACGGCCATGCCGGAGACCTTCAACAAGGCCCCGATCGCGATTGTGAATGAGGATCGCTCTCCAGTGTCATGGCGCATCGTCAGCGCCTTTTACCCGCCGTACTTTGTTCCACCCGACGTGATCGACCAGGCCGAGATGGATGCCCGCATGGATGCCGGCATCGACACCTTTGCCCTCGACATCCCTCCCGACTTCCAGCGCGACCTGCTGGCGGGGCGCAGGCCAACGATCCAACTCAACGTCGATGCCACGCGCATGAGCCAGGCTTTCAACGGCAGTGGCTATATTCATAGCATTGTGAGCGACGAGGTGCGGGCCTTCGCGCAGCGCTACCGCGAGGTTCCGGAGTTACCGGTCGATCTGGCGCTGCGGGCGCGCTTCAATCCCCAGCTCAACAAGTCGTGGTTTGGCGCCATCATGCAGGTCATCAACAACGTGACCATGCTCTCCATCGTCCTCACGGGCGCGGCGTTGATCCGCGAGCGCGAGCATGGCACGGTCGAGCATCTGTTGGTCATGCCGGTCACCCCTTTCGAGATTATGACGAGCAAGGTGTGGGCGATGGGGCTGGTGGTCCTTGCCGCCACCGCCTTCGCGCTTACCGTCGTCGTGCAGGGCTGGCTGTCTGTGCCGATCGAAGGCTCGCTTACGCTATTTCTGGCCGGGGCGGCGCTGCATCTTTTCGCAACCACCTCGATGGGCATCTTCCTCGGCACCGTCGCCCGCTCCATGCCGCAGTTCGCCCTGCTGCTCATGCTGGTGCTGCTGCCGTTGCAAATGCTCTCCGGTGGCTCGACACCGCGCGAGAGCATGCCGGAGGCTGTCCAGTACATCATGCTCGCCGCGCCCAATACCCATTTCGTGATGCTGGCCCAGGCGATTCTGTACCGCGGCGCGGGCTTCACGGCGGTCTGGCCGCAGTTCCTCGCCATCGCCGTGATCGGGTCGGCCTTGTTCGGCTTCGCGCTCGCCCGGTTCCGTCGCACCATCAGCACCATGGCTTGAGCATACAAAAAAGACAGGGACAAAAGGTCTGGACGCCCTCGCTGGCCGAACAGGCCCAGAAAATTATTCACTAAATGTCAGGTTCTTAGGAGCCGCGTGGCTGGAATAGCCAACGTAAGAACGAGCCGGCGCGTTCGGCGTTACCTTGACCTGGTAGAACGTGCGACTTTAGGGTGTGGCTTAGAGTATTACGCTAATACCTGAATGCTTGCTTCTCGAATTCAAGCCTCGAAACGAATTGGATGAGTTGGGAAAGTGCGCTTGGATGATGCGCCGTCGCCCAGTTCCTCTTTCTGGTTCAATTGTTTGTGGTGAATTATTTTACAGAAAGGCCCATGTTCTCATGGGCTTTTTTGTCTCTGTTTGGCCGCCGATTACGTTTCGTAAAAGCGAGTAAAACTGGCCATTGGTTTAATGCGTTGTTGTTGTTTTGGGAGTACTACTTGGATCGACCTTTAGGATCGTTTTTGTTGCAGTACACGGTTAAGGGGGCGAACAATTTTTAAGCATGTTCTAATCATGGTGTTTTCATGGGTCTCGCACTCTGTGCGATACCGAAATACGTGCCGTAATATTACTACTCAGCGATAGACTCTTAATGTTCATTGGGGGTCTATGAGCGATACAGGAGTAACACATGAGCGATAAACCAGCGAAACCCACCACAACAGATGGTGGCATCCCAGTAGCCAGTGATGAACACTCCCTCACAATAGGAGCGGACGGGCCGATTGTCCTTCACGATCACTATTTGATTGAGCAAATGGCGAATTTCAATCGCGAGCGTATCGTAGAGCGCCAACCCCATGCGAAGGGCGGCGGTGCCTTTGGCCACTTCGAGGTGACCAAGGATGTAAGTGCATACACTAAAGCTGCAGTATTTCAGCCCGGCACCAAGACGGACACTCTGATTCGATTTTCTACGGTAGCCGGTGAGCGCGGCAGCCCAGATACTTGGCGTGACCCACGAGGCTTTTCGCTGAAGTTTTACACCAGTGAAGGCAACTATGACATGGTGGGTAATAACACGCCGGTTTTCTTCGTGCGGGACCCAATGAAATTTCAGCACTTTATCCGCTCGCAGAAACGTCGCGCCGACAACGGCCTACGCGACCACGATATGCAATGGGATTTCTGGACGCTTTCGCCTGAGTCGGCGCACCAGGTGACTTGGTTGATGGGCGATCGCGGTATACCCAAGACGTGGCGTCACATGAATGGCTATTCCAGTCATACCTATATGTGGATCAACGCCAAGGATGAGAAGTTTTGGGTTAAATACCACTTCAAGACCGATCAGGGTATTGAATGCATGACCCAAGATGAAGCTGACAGTATGGCCGGTAAAGATGGCGACTATCACCGCCGTGATCTGTTTGACTCCATCAAAAACGGCGATTACCCAAGCTGGACTCTGCACATGCAGATCATGCCGTTTGAGGATGCCAAGACCTATCGGTTAAACCCTTTCGATTTGACTAAGGTGTGGCGGCACAGTGACTACCCCTTAATGGAAGTCGGCAAACTGACGTTGAACCGCAACCCGACTGATTTTCACACCGAGGTGGAGCAAGCCGCATTTGAACCTAATAACCTCGTGTCCGGCATCGGTTTGTCCCCCGACAAAATGTTGCTAGCTCGTGGCTTCTCATACGCGGACGCTCACCGTCACCGGCTGGGGGTGAACTACAAGCAGATTCCTGTCAACAAGCCAAAGTGTCCGGTGAACAGCTACAGCAAGGACGGAGTGGGGCGTACCGAAAATGTTTCCGATCCGGTTTATGCGCCGAACTCCTACGGTGGGCCAGAAGCTGATCCGCAACGGGGCCAGGATGGTACGCAGTGGTATGCCGATGGCGACATGGTTCGCCAAGCGTACACGTTGCGCAAAGACGACGATGACTTCGGTCAGGCGGGAGCCTTAGTACGCGAGGTACTTAACGACGAAGAGCGTGATCGCCTTGTAGATAACATTGTTGGTCACCTGTCTGCGGGTGTATCCGAGAGGGTTCTGCAACGCGCGATTGAGTATTGGTGCAATGTTGATAAAACGCTGGGTGATCGTATTGCCAAAGGTCTTAAAGGCTAGTGGCTGCATGAACCGCAGGGTGGTCGACGTTTAGGTTTCTGCGAAGACGTTTTAAACCCCCGCTAGCAGGCCTTTCGTCAGCCTGAGGCAGCCGTCAATGGTTGTCTCAGGTGCTACAAGGCGTTCAGTTACTGATTGGCCCTAATCCAAAGAAATACACAGGTTATCGTTGGCGTTTATGCTCGGCGCCGAATCACTGAAGGTTCGGTCTAGCGCCCAATTGCTAAAGGGCAGATAGAGCTCTTCCTTCTCTCTACATTTCTGTTGGTTTGTTACGGTTTATAGCTAACAGTTCCGACGGCGGGTGTTGATCGCCAAGCCAAATAACACCGGCACTAGCAGTGCCAATCCGAGTATCAAATTGATAGCTCCTTGTGCGCTCCCCGTATGTGTCCAGTAGCCTGCAATTGCCCAAGGTGCAACGGCCCGTGCCAGCGACATGGGAATCAGCATGATGCCGTTAATTCTCCCGTAATGGTGGCGGGACAGTAGCTCGGGAACGGCCATTGCGCGAACGATGGTGAAGATGCCATTGGCGCCACCGTAGAGTAGACACAGCGCAACCAGCGTTAGTGTGCTGGGCGGAGCTTTGAGCAGCACAATGGCAACGGGGAAGGTGATACCGGTGAGCAGGCCCAATTGTCTTATCGTGATCTTTTTGAAAAGTAGTATCAGTACCCTTGCACCGACTTGGGCAGGACCAATGAGCGCTATGGCCAGGACCACGGATTGGGTGTCATCAGAGAGCGCGACCAGCAGGGGGTAGAGGTGATACGTGAAACCTGAAAACAGGGCCATGTAAGCACAGAATGATGCGCTTAAAAGATAAAATGTTGGCTGCCGCAAGATGGGGGAAAGGGACGGTTGATTTGCGGCGACGGTTTTGGGTGGTGTGACGTTGCGTGTTGTTGTGGCTGGCGGAATGGCCCAGTAATAAAGTGGTGCGGCGATGGCCAGGTTAATGGCGGCAAGAGACAGCAAGGTGCCGCGCCAGCCTAATGCATCCAGCATGGACTGCACTAAGGGTACGAACAGGGTGCTGGAAAAGCCTGCCCAAAGGGTTATCGCGGTAATGGCTGAGCGCGCCTGCTGAATGTTCAATTGACGAACCACCACAGCAAAAGCGGGCTCATACAACAATGTGGCTTGAAGCCCAGCCAGCGTAATGATGGCTGCATAAAAGGCGGGCGCCGTTGCGGCATAGGACCATAATAGCGTGGTTAGTGATGCGGCGAAGGTTGCCCCCACCATAATCTTGCGGCCATGCCCACGATCGACCAGGGTGCCAACCGGATAAGCCATGGCTGCCGCGAGAAGTAAGCCGGCAGTGGCCGCACCGTAAATCGAACTGCGGCTTATTCCTGTGTCGTTAATCATCGCCTCTGCTATCAAGGGGAAGCTGTAATACAGCACGCCCCAAGATACCAGTTGCGCAAGGCCCAAAGCGGCAACAAAGCCATATTTAGCGGGCTGCACATTCATCCCGGGCACGTGGGTGCCGCGCAGGGTTGAACTGGAGTTGGCTCCTCTTCGCTGTGCAGCGCGGAGATCACCGATAAAACCTGCTTATAACCGGTGCGAAGCAAAAAAGTGGGAGCCCGACCGTAGCTTTTTATGCCAACGATATAGAGATTCGATTCAGGGTGAGACAGTTCGGCTGCGCCATGCTCAGGTACGGAGCCACAGCTGTGCATGTTTGGGTCGATCAAAGGCGCTAGCCTGGTGGGGCTTTGTGTGGCCGGATCGATGGTGGTGCGAAGCTCGGATAACACACTGAGGTCAGGACGGAAGCCGGTTGCCGCAATGATGCGGTCAACAGGAGGAAGTGACTTGCCATTACTGTGTACGATAAGGCGGTTCCCGTCTTGGCTAATGGTGTCGACCTCAATGCCGGTATGAACGTGTATTCGGTCTTGCTCGAGTAACGCTTGTATATGCACCTCCAATGCTCTGCGCTCTTGGAGTTCATCATTAGCAGGCGAGCGAACTACGTTAGTGACGGGTTCGCTGCGAACAGCCCAATGCACTTGCATGCCGGCGCTTTGTTCTGAAAGTCGAACCAGGTCTTGTAAGGCATTAAAAGCCGAGTGACCGCCGCCAACCACAAGTACCGATTTGTCGGTGTAGTGTGCACGGTCAACGCCAAGGACATCAGGAACGCCGTAGCGAATGGCGTTGGACGCAGCATTTTCTCCTAATGCAGGAATGCCATGGGCGCCAAGCCAGTTGGGCGTTTGGTAGGTGCCTGAGGCGTCGATTACCGCTTGAGCGGTGACGTCGTGCTCTCCATCAGGTCCTGCAATGCGGAGCACAAAAGGGGTGTCGTCCCGTCCTTTTGTGCGTAATACATCATGGTTGCATCGACTCACATGGAGAACCCGGTTGTTAAGGTGCAGGTGCGAGGCGATTTTGGGGTGGTTGGCTAGCGGCAATACATAATGCTCTAGGAGCTCTTTCCCGGTGGGAAACTTCGCTAGCGAGGGTTCCGTCCAGTTACCTTGGTTCAGCAGCTCAACGGCGGCAGGGTCGATGTTGTACGACCAGGGTGAAAACATGCGGACATGTCCCCAGCGAGCAAGATGGGCGCCGGCCTGCGTGCCCGCCTCAAAGATGATGGGTGTGTAGCCGCGATTAAGCAGATGAACGGCGGCGCTGAGGCCAATCGGGCCTGCGCCGATAACGGCGACCGGGAGAGTGGCGAGTGTTTTGTGCATACTGTCATCCTTCTTAATCTGTTGGTACTAACAACAAAATGGTTAAAAAATGCCGCTATGAGCCTAGGCGAGCGCGGGCCGCAGCGGTCAGCTGGCGGATCAAGGTCAGGGCGCCATCGACCACTTCCGGGGGCAGGTTCTTTATCATTGAGGCTTCTTCAGCCACCAAATCCTGGCGGATCGTCTGATACAGTTTTTTGCCCTCAGGCGTCAGCGAAAGTTGCACCGCGCGTTGATCTGACGGATCCGGGGTTTTCAGCACATATGCCTTGCGCAACAGGGAGTCGACGACTCTGCTGGTCGTGCTTTTGTCCAGATACATCTCCGAAGCCAGGGCCTGCAGCCGTAAAGGGCCACGCTTTACTAGGGTTTCGAGCGCATAGCACTGAGCCACGGATACGTCGTGGGAACAAATGTAATCGCGATCGCGGAACTGGTGAACCCGTATCAACTGATTGACGGCTTCATACAGCTGTTCGGCACGATCTGTACTGGAGGACATAGATAATTGTCTAAACGTTTATGTTGTTACTGGCAACTATATTAATGGAATCGGCACAGTGCAACATCACGCGTAAGTAAATATGGATGTGATGCTTGAAAAGTAACCGGATTTGCTTAAAATACCCATCCTTCCTGGGAGTTGGGGCCAGTCTTCAAGAGGGTAGGCCGTGCTTCGATTAGGCTTTCAGGTAGAACTCATTCCGTTTCAGCTAGTTGCGTACGTCGGCCAGAGTAAGGGTCGGGGTTGTTGTGCCCGTTGTGGTGGCATACAATGCGCGCCTATTTACTGAGGCGGTGAGGCTACTCGCCTCGTTTTCGACAACAGATTGGAGGTTCACGACATTAAGCGTGGAGGCAAAGGCCGCGAGCAGCGCGCCAATACAAATCAGCAAATCCAGGCAACCGAAGTTCGGTTGATTGATGTGGATGGTGAGCAGGTCGGTATCGTCAGCCTGCAGGACGCCTTGGAAAAGGCCACTTCTAAACAGCTGGATCTGGTGGAAATCTCCCCTGGTGCAGAACCACCGGTTTGCCGAATTATGGATTACGGCAAACATCTGTTCGAGGCTAAACAAAAGGCCAAAGAGGGGCGCAAAAAGCAGCGTCAGACTCAGGTCAAGGAAATCAAATTCCGTCCCGGCACCGATATCGGTGACTACGATGTGAAACTGCGTAACCTCATTCGTTTCCTTGAGGCCGGCGACAAAGCAAAAATCACCGTCCGCTTTCGCGGTCGTGAGATGGCTCACCAGGAACTGGGCCGGGAACTTCTTGCTCGTATCGAGAAGGACTTGGAAGAATACGGTTCTGTTGAGCAACGTCCGAACATGGAAGGGCGCCAGATGATCATGGTGCTCGGCCCGGGCAAAAAGAAGAAGCAGTCCTAACGGACTGTTTAATTAATTCATCAACTTGAGAAGGTACCATGCCTAAAATCAAGACAAACCGTGGGGCTGCCAAGCGTTTCAAAAAAACCGCCTCCGGTTTCAAGCGCAAGCAGGCATTCAAAAACCACATTCTGACCAAAAAGTCTTCCAAGACTATTCGTAAACTGCGTCCGAAGCAGGAAGTCCACGAGAATGATGTGGCTCTTGTTAAACGCATGATGCCCTACGCATAACTTTTACGGATCTGGAGACTAAACAATGGCACGAGTAAAACGTGGTGTGCAGGCGCGCCGTCGGCACAAGAAAATTCTCAAGCAGGCTAAAGGCTACTACGGTGCCCGCAGTCGTGTATTCCGCGTAGCGGTACAAGCCGTTACCAAAGCCGGTCAGTATGCTTACCGCGACCGTAAGGTTCGTAAGCGTCAATTCCGTCGTCTGTGGATTGTGCGTATCAACGCGGCTGCGCGTTTGAACGGTCTGTCTTACAGCCGTCTGATCAATGGACTGAAAAAAGCGTCCATCGACATCGACCGTAAAGTACTGGCGGACATCGCTGTCCGCGATCAGGCAACCTTTAGCGCTTTGGCCGAAAAAGCCAAAGCGAGTCTCACCGCCTGATTTACTGTTCGGTCTTAGACTGAACAGCATACTCAACGGGGGAAGAGTTCGCGCTCTTCCCCCGTTTTTGTTTGAAAAAAGACCAGTTGAAAGTTGAAAGTATAAAGTTGAAACGCGGTTGGGTTTTAATGCCAATCGAGTGGCTTTTCCCCACGCTTTACTGGGGCGCGGCTTTAGCCGTGTCGGGTCGTATCTTTCTGGAATCGCGCTTTGCAACTTTCAACTTTCTTCTGATTTAAAGACTGCGGAGTCTTAAATGGAAAATCTCAATGCCCTGGTCGACGCTGCTCTGGCAGAGGTCGAACAGGCTGGCGACATTCGGGCCTTGGATGATGTGCGGGTAAAGTACCTGGGCAAGAAGGGCGAAATCAGTGCCCTGATGAAAGGCTTGGGTAAGCTGAGCGCTGAGGAGCGCCCGCAGGCGGGTGCGGTGATCAATGAAGGCAAGCAAAAAGTCCAAGACGCCATTGCCGATCGCAAGAGTGCAATGGAGGAAGCGGCGTTAAAACAGCAGCTTGCCAGTGAAACCGTTGATGTCACCCTGCCGGGGCGTGGAGAGTTGCCGGGTGGGTTGCATCCGGTAAATCGTATGCGCCGTCGCATTGAAGATTTCTTCCTGCGTTTGGGCTTTGACATTTCCGAAGGCCCTGAAGTGGAAGATGATTTCCACAATTTTGAAGCGTTGAATATCCCTAGCCATCACCCGGCCCGGGCCATGCATGACACCTTTTACTTTGGTGATGGGCGTTTGTTGCGTACCCATACCTCACCGGTACAGGTGCGGGTGATGGAGCAGGGCAAGCCCCCGTTCCGGATTATCGCCCCGGGTCGAGTGTATCGTTGTGATTCGGATCTGACTCATACCCCCATGTTCCACCAGGTGGAAGGTCTGTTGGTAGACAAGGGCATTACCTTTGCGGACCTGCGTGGCACCGTAGCGGAATTCCTGCGTTACACCTTTGAAGTGGAAGATCTGCCGGTGCGTTTCCGTCCCAGCTATTTTCCGTTTACCGAGCCAAGCGCCGAAGTCGATGTGGGCTGTGTTAGCTGTGGTGGAGAAGGCTGCCGGGTGTGTTCGCACACAGGTTGGATCGAAATCATGGGCTGCGGCATGGTGCACCCAACGGTGCTTGAGGCCGGCGGCGTTGATGCAGAAGAGTACAGCGGTTTTGCGTTTGGTATGGGCATCGAACGTATCGCCATGCTCCGTTATGGCGTAAACGATTTGCGGTTGTTCTTTGAGAACGACACCCGCTTTTTGTCCCAGTTTGGCTAACGCCTCCCGCGAACAAGTTTAAGGAATTTCGACAATGCGTTTTAACGAAGCCTGGTTGCGGGAGTGGGTTAACCCGGCCATTGATACCGAGACCCTGGTACAACAACTGACCATGGCCGGTTTAGAAGTGGATGCCGTGGAGCCCGCTGCACCGGCCTTTACCGGTGTTGTGGTTGGGCAGGTTGAAAGCTGCGAACCGCACCCGGATGCAGACAAGCTGAGTGTTTGCCAGGTCACAAACGGTACCGACACGGTGCAGGTGGTTTGCGGTGCATCCAATGTGCGTGTCGGCCTGAAAATGCCTTTCGCCCAAGTGGGTGCAGTGCTGCCTGGCGACTTCAAGATCAAGAAAGCCAAGCTGCGTGGCCAGGAATCCAATGGCATGCTGTGCGGTGCTTCCGAGCTAGGCCTGGAAGACCTGATTGATGGTTTGATGGAGCTACCGGAAGATGCGTCGGTGGGCGCGGATTTCCGTGACTATCTGAGCCTAGACGACACCGTCATCGAGGTAGATCTAACGCCTAACCGGGCGGACTGCCTGAGCCTGCGTGGTATCGCGCGGGAAGTAGGGGTGATGAACCAGACGGCGCTCACCGAAGCTTCCATTAGCAAAGTGGCCCCTGTCATCGACGACAGCCTGACCGTGACATTGGCGGACAGCGCCGGCTGCCCCCGTTATCTTGGCCGCGTCATTAAAGGAGTGGACGTCAATGCCGCCACTCCACTGTGGATGGTAGAGCGCCTGCGTCGAGCTGGCCTGCGCACCATCGACCCGATTGTGGACGTGACCAACTATGTGTTGGTAGAGCTGGGCCAGCCGCTACATGCATTCGACCTGGCAAAACTGAACGGTGGCATCACCGTCCGTAAGGCCAAGGCTGAGGAAAAGCTCACCACTCTGGACGACCAGGAGCTGACCCTGCGCGATGACACTCTAGTGATCGCCGATGATGGTGCTGCTTTGGCGTTGGCCGGTGTGATGGGGGGCAAGCCCTCATCAGTGACCACGGACACGCAAGACATCTTCCTAGAGTGTGCCTTCTTCGCGCCGTTGGCCATTGCTGGCAAGGCTCGCTCTTACGGTTTGCACACGGATTCTTCTCACCGCTTCGAGCGGGGTGTCGACCCACAACTGCAAAACAATGCCATTGAATACGCCACTGCCTTGATCCAGAAAATTGCCGGCGGTCAGGCTGGCCCTGTCACTGAAGCGGCGGACGAAGCGCAGCTGCCCAAACAGGCTGAGCTCACCTTGCGTGCCGAACGCATCGAGGGCTTGCTGGGGATGGGCCTTCCCGCTCAACAAGTGGAAGACATTCTCAGCCGCTTGGGCATGGACATCTCAGCCAAGGGTGAGGGTGAAGAGTGGCGCGTGCTTGCGCCCAGCTGGCGCTTTGATATGGCCATCGAACAGGACTTGATCGAAGAGTTGGCGCGTATTTACGGCTATGAAAAACTGCCTAGCCGCGTGCCCGCGGGCTCACCTTCCGGTGATACCGTTCCAGAGCATATTGTGGCACTGCGGCGTTTAGCCGACACCCTGATGGACCGGGGCTACCAGGAGGCTATTACCTACACCTTCGTAGAGCCAGGCCTCTTGGCTAAAGTGGAACCCCGAGTAGAACCGCTGCCATTGCTCAACCCGATCTCTATGGATCTGGGTGTCATGCGTACCACGCTGTTGGCCGGATTGTTCAGTACCGCCCGCCACAATTTGAACCGCCAGGCTGATCGCCTGCGTCTGTTCGAGACCGGTCTGCGTTTTGTCCCTACCGATGCGGCAGACGTGGAAGGCGGGCTAGCCCAGACGCCCATGATCGCCGGCCTGCTTTACGGCAGTGCCCAGCCGCAGAACTGGGAAGGCAAACGCCCGGTAGATTTCTTTGACCTGAAAGGGGATGTGGAAGCCTTGCTGGCCTTGTCCGATGCGGATGCCTTCAGTTTCGAGCCCGCCGAGCATCCGGCGTTGCATCCGGGACAGACCGCTGCGCTGAAACGTGACGGCGAGATCGTTGGTTATCTGGGGCGGATTCACCCACGGCTAGCGGCAGATCTGGACCTGCCGGGTCAGCTGTACGCCTTCGAGCTGGCCCAGGCGCCATTGCAGCAAGGTGTCCTGCCGAGCTTCCAGTCGGTGTCTGATCAGCCACGCATGCGCCGTGACCTGGCCTTCGTGGTAGAGGATAGTATCCCCGCAGGTGAGCTAATTGCGGCGGTGCGTTCTACCTGTGACGAGCGTCTCACCGGGGTCAATATTTTCGATATATATCAAGGTGATAGCATCGGTGAAAATCGTAAAAGCCTCGCTTTGGGCTTGACCTTCCAGGACCGTTCGCGCACTCTTAAGGATCAAGAGGTGAATGACTTGGTGGATGCCGTAGTATCCCAGTTAAAACAACAGTTTAACGCCATCTTAAGGGACTGAATTAAGGAAGGGCAGGGGAGCTATTAATGGGAGCGCTGACCAAAGCAGATATGGCCGAGCGTTTGTTCGAAGAATTAGGGTTGAACAAGCGTGAAGCCAAAGAAATGGTGGAAATGTTTTTTGAAGAAATCCGCCATTCGCTGGAAGATAATATTCCGGTGAAGCTCTCAGGCTTTGGCAATTTCGACCTCAGAGACAAGAGTGAACGCCCAGGGCGGAACCCGAAAACCGGTGAAGAAATTCCCATTACCGCTCGCCGGGTTGTTACCTTTCGTCCAGGGCAAAAATTAAAACAACGGGTTGAGGCGTATGCTGGAACCAAGTCATAACGACGAATTGCCGGCGATTCCAGGGAAGCGATATTTCACCATTGGTGAAGTCAGTGACCTATGTGACGTCAAGCCGCATGTATTGCGCTATTGGGAACAGGAGTTTCCACAGCTCAACCCGGTAAAGCGCCGTGGTAACCGCCGCTACTATCAGCGTCAAGACGTGCTGATGATTCGTCAGATCCGCAGCTTACTGTACGATCAGGGCTTTACCATCGGTGGTGCCCGTCAACAGCTTTCTGGCGGCGCCAACGCTGAGCAGGTCACACAGTATCATCAACTCATCAAGCAGATGATTGTGGAGATGGAAGAGGTTCTAGACGTACTTAAAGCCTCCTGATCCAGACAGATCTCTTGCAGGTGTTTGCCTGTAAGCAAGAAGCCCCGGCAGCCTCGCTTCCGGGGTTTTTTCATGCCTGCTTCCCCGCAATCCGCTCACCTCGTAGGCGCGGTCGTTCGGCTGCGAATGGGCAGCCGGCTATAGTTTTCGGTGGAACTACCCTTTTCACAGGCCCGGTCTGACAAGCCGGGCTGGAGAGCGGATACGACGTTGCTGTCTCGGCGCCGCATGAGTCCGACTTGTTGCTTGCAACTTGGCGCTTGTGTCTTCATCGCTTAAACCCTGATCAACCAGTACGTTACTGGTTCCATCCCCCAATCAAATCCGCTATTATGCTCGCCGCTTTGGTAGCACTGCCTACCAAGCACATCTCGGGGCGTAGCGCAGCCTGGTAGCGCACTTGCATGGGGTGCAAGGGGTCGGAGGTTCGAATCCTCCCGTCCCGACCAATCGAGATACAAAAAAGCCTGACTGGAAACAGTCGGGCTTTTTTGTGCCTGAAATTTGGTGGTTCAACAAACCTTGATCTTCACTGTGGGAGGTGATCCCGTTCTCCCTCATACATCTCCGTTACTGTCATGCGCAAAGCCCGATACTCTCTGTTAGACAGACAGGAAAAAATGGTGAGCAAAGCTGGTAGCTCCGTAGCCTTGTGATAAGGTTCACAAATAATAATGAATGGCCTTCAGGCAGGGATTGCCAAAGCAGATAAAGGGGATAGGAATGCCAGAGTGCCCATTTTGTATCGTGCCGGCCTATTTGCCGGATGGCCCGGACCTGAAAAATGCGTTGGCCTATGTTCGCGAAGACAAATTCCCCGTCTCTCCTGGCCATCTGCTGGTGATCCCTAAACGACACGCTAACGACTGGTTCTGCCTCACCGAGCAGGAGCAGAGCGCCGTGATGGAGTTGATCAACCAGGCTAAAGATTACCTGGATCAGCGCTACGCCCCGGATGCCTACAACATCGGTATGAATTGCGGCGAAGCAGCCGGCCAAACCGTCCCGCACATGCACTGCCATATCATTCCCCGCTATCAGGCAGACAGTGATGATCCCAGAGGGGGCGTGCGTTGGGTGAAGCCGGAACAGGCGGATTACTGGAGTGGACAATGACTCCGACACAGTATCTGGATCAGCTCAGCAGTCTGCGCATGGACCGCACCAAGGAGCGGCCCCGGCCTCACAAGGTCTGCCTGTTGCTGGCCGTTCTGGATCTGATCCGCTTAGGCACACTGCGAGATAACCAAATCCGCTTTGATGATGCCCTGCGCAAGGCCTTCTCCAGACGTTTTAATCAGCTCAAGCAAAACAATGACCGGGGCAACCCGGAGTTTCCTTACTTTTACCTGCAATCCTCTGGTTTCTGGTATCACCGGCCTGTTAAGGGTAAGGAAGAGGAGTACCAGAAACGGGTAGAAGACCATAAGGCACCCAGCCCACGGGCAACCCTGAAACTGATTGACTACGCTTGGCTGGATACACCGCTATTTAACCTGCTTTGTGATTCGGCCATGCAGCCACAAATCGAAGCGGCGCTGTTGGCCAATCTTCATAATCGTCGCAAGCACTTTTCTCACTGGACTGATTCAATTGGCAAGAGTGAACGGGCGATCAAAAGCTATGCTGGCGCATTGAACAACGCGCTGCCGAAGTTGCTGCAAGGCAAGGACGGGCTGATCGAATCTTTTTTTGATGTGGGTTCGGTGGAGCAATACCCGCTGCTGAGCTATTGCATCGAAAGCCAGCCGACCTTTCAGGTAAAAGATGAGATGGGTCACGGTATGTACAGTGCGGCTTTGCGCCTTTACGGCCAGTTTCTCAAAGATGCTACAGATTATGCGTTAACCAACGACCTGGCCGATCTGGATAGCGATGCTTCTCTCTCGGAAACCGAACGTAGCACCCTGCGTACTACCCGCCTGGGCCATGGCAAATTCCGGGAGGGCTTGGTGGGCTATTGGCGCGGCTGTGCGGTGACCCAGTATCCGGGTGTGAGCTTATTGATCGCCTCCCACATCAAGTCCTGGCGAGAGGCGGATAACAGGGAGCGCTTGGACCCGTATAATGGCCTTTTGTTGGTGCCCAATCTTGACAAGGTCTTCGACCGGCAGCTTATTAGCTTTGATGGAAGAGGGCGCATTCTGATCTCCAGTCACTTGGAAGACCCTAATAAGCTAGGCATTCACAAGGACATGGTCGTCAAGTTGGACGACAGCCATCAACGTTATCTGGCGCACCACAGAGAGCATTACCGCGAAAAGCAGGCTGGAAGAGGTTGAGCCTGCCGAAAAATTGACAGCCAAACGTCAGAGCATGCCTAGCCTAAGCCGGGCAGCAAAAACAGGAAAATGACATTGAGTAGCGACACCGAAAAGAAGAAGCCTGCTCGTAAAAAAGCAGCAGCCAAGAAGGCTACCAAGTCCTTCGAGCAAACCCTCTGGGATACCGCGGACAAGCTCCGTGGCTCGGTGGAGTCCTCTGAATACAAGCATGTGGTGCTTTCCCTCATCTTCCTCAAGTTCATCAGCGACAAGTTCGAGGCCCAGCGCCAGAAGCTGGTGGAAGAGGACATGGCAGACTATGTGGACATGGTGGAGTTCTACGCCAAGGACAATGTCTTTTACCTGCCGGAAGACGCCCGCTGGAGCACCATCAGCAAGCAGGCGAAGCAGGATGACATCGCTGTGCGCATCGACACCGCCCTACACACCGTGGAGAAGACCAACAAATCCCTGCGCGGTGCCCTGCCGGACAACTACTTCTCCCGCCTGGGGCTGGATGCCAGCAAGCTGGCGGCGCTGATCGACTCCATCAACAACATTGATACCCTGATTGATGAGGGTGCCGGCAGCGTTAATGGAGAGCGCGCAAAGAGCGAGCAAGACATCGTTGGCCGCGTCTACGAATACTTCCTCGGCAAATTCGCCGCCACCGAAGGCAAGGGCGGCGGGGAGTTCTATACCCCCAAGTGCGTGGTTAACCTGCTGGCGGAAATGATCGAGCCCTACCACGGCAAGATCTACGACCCCTGCTGCGGCTCCGGCGGCATGTTCGTGCAGTCCGTGCAGTTTGTGGAAAGCCACAAGGGCAACAAGAAAGACATCTCCATCTACGGCCAGGAACAAACCGCCACCACCTACAAGCTGGCCAAGATGAACCTGGCCATCCGCGGCATTGCCGCCAACTTCGGTGATGTGCCGGCGGATACCTTCTTCAAGGATCAGCACCCGGACCTCAAGGCCGACTTCATCATGGCCAACCCGCCCTTCAATCTAAAAGCATGGCGCGGCCCGGATGAACTCACCAACGACCCACGCTGGGCCGGTTACGAAGTGCCGCCCACCAGCAACGCCAACTACGCCTGGATTCTGCACATGGTCAGCAAGCTCAGCGAGAGCGGCGTGGCCGGCTTTGTATTGGCTAACGGCTCCATGAGCACCAACACAAAAGGTGAAGGCGAGATCCGCAAGAAGCTCATCGAGAATGACCTGGTGGATTGCATGATCGCCCTGCCGGGCCAGCTGTTCTACACCACCCAGATTCCCGTGTGCCTCTGGTTCCTCACCAAGAACAAGAAAGCCGAAACCATTCCCGGCCACAGCGACAGCAACCACCGCAACCGCCAGGGCGAAACCCTGTTTATCGATGCCCGCAATATGGGCTCCATGGTGGACCGCACCCACAAGGAGCTCACCACCGACGACATTGGGGAGATTGCCCGCACCTACCATGCCTGGCGTGGCGAAGAGAAAGATGGCGACTATGAAGATGTGCCCGGCTTCTGTAAGGCGACCACGCTGGATGACATCAAGGCCAATGATTATGTGCTAACGCCGGGGCGCTATGTGGGGGCGGCGGAGCTGGAAGATGATGGGGTGCTGTTTGAGGAGAAGATGCAGGCTCTAACTCAGACCTTGTTCGAGCAAATGGCAGAAGCGGAAAAGTTGGATGCTTTGATAAAGAGCAATCTGGAGGGCTTGGGCTATGGCCGGTGATTGGACAACCATCGGGGATATTGCTGAAGTATTTGACGGACCTCATGCGACGCCCAAGAAAATTGAAGAAGGCCCGTATTTTCTTAGCATATCTAGCTTAGAGCAAGGAAAGCTAGACCTGTCTAAGTCTGCCCATATTAGTGAAGAGCAATATATAAAATGGACCAAAAGAGTAACTCCTCAGGAAGGAGATGTTCTTTTTTCGTATGAAACAAGGCTTGGTGAGGCTGCGCTCATGCCTGGTGGGATTAAGGCATGCCTTGGAAGAAGAATGGGGCTATTGAGGCCAAACAAAGAGGTGGTGGATCCTAGTTACCTTTTGTTTGCCTATCTTAGTCCTGATTTTCAACGCGAAATCGTAGCGCGAACAAATTCTGGTGCGACTGTAGATCGTATTGCGCTAAAGGAATTGCCGTCATTCCCAATTCGTATCCCTAAGCTACAAGAGCAAAGGGAAATCGCATCTGTGCTTTCTGCGCTTGATAACAAAATCGAACTAAACCGCCAAATCAACGCCACCCTGGAGTCCATGGCTCAGGCGCTGTTCAAAAGCTGGTTTGTGGATTTTGATCCGGTGATCGACAACGCCCTGGCGGCGGGCAATCCCATTCCCGAGCCATTGCAGGCCAGAGCCGAAAAGCGCGCCGCCCTGCTGGCTGCCTCTGCGGCGGACACCCGCAGCCCCAACGCCACGGATAACACACACCCAACCCAAACCGCCCCCCACACGCAATCGGGCACAACGGCCCCCGCCACCCCCTTGCAACCCCTCCCCGCCGACCTCCGCGCCCTCTTTCCCGACAGCTTTGTCTTTAATGAGGAAATGGGCTGGGTGCCGGCAGGGTGGCCTTCGGGGTTGCTTGATGAGATTGCGCACTATGGTTCTGAACGCATATCAGTGGGGGAAATCGGGCATGCAAATTATGTATCGACAGAGAACCTGATCCCAGAGCGGGGCGGTGTACGAGAGGCTTCGTCGTTGCCAACCTCCGAGTGGGTTCCTGCTTTCACGGACGGCAGTATCCTAGTGTCGAATATTCGTCCCTATTTCAAGAAGATCTGGATGGCTCGCAGGGTGGGCGGTCGTTCTAACGACGTATTAGGGTTTGAGTCGAGGCTGGCTGGTGCTGAGGAGTACCTGTACTGCCTGCTGTGCCAAGATAAATTCTTTGATTACATGATGGCGACAGCAAAAGGGACCAAAATGCCCCGGGGGGACAAGAAGGCGATAATGAACTGGCAGGTTGTCATTCCTTCCGATCAATTGATGCGAGAGTTTTCAAGCATTATTCGAGGTTTCTTATTGTCGGCGCAGGCCCGTAGCGAGCAATCTTTGTCATTGGCCTCGATTCGAGATTCGATTCTTCCTCGGCTTCTTCGAGGTGAGATCAGAATCGAAGACGTGCATCAGAGCTTGGCTGAGGTCGTATAGCTTATGAGTATTACGCCAGATCAGATCGATTTTTGGAGGGCTTCCAAGTCAGAGACACAGAATCTCGAGTTTAAGGAAGCCAAGACCCAATACGATAATCAGAAGCTTTATAAGTATTGCGTCGCTATAGCTAATGAGGGTGGAGGTCACCTGATACTGGGCGTTGCAGACAAGTCCCCAAGGCCGGTGGTCGGAACTCGAGCATTTGATAATCCGATAGAAATGGCCTCGAAAATATTTCAGGCGATTGGCTTTCGCGTCGATATTGAGGAAGTGGCGCACCCTGAGGGGAGGGTGTTGGTGTTCATCATTCCTCCCCGCCCCCGGGGCACGGCTTATCATTTCGGTGGTGCGTACTTGATGCGTTCTGGTGAAGAACTGGTGCCCATGAGTGAAGACCAGCTAAGACGCATTTTTTCCGAGGGGCAGCCGGGCTGGCTTGAGAATGTTGCATTGCAAGACCTGAGTGCCTCGGATGTGGTGCGCTTGCTGGATACGCAGACCTTCTTCGATCTTCTTGGTCGCCCCTACCCGACGACACAAGAGGCAGTGATTGCCTATCTGGAAGACGAGCACCTTATCGAGCAGGGTGCTCAGGGCTACGCCATTCTTAATATTGGAGCGTTACTTCTTGCCAAGCAGCTTCGTGATTTCCCTCAGGTGGCCAGAAAGGCTGCCAGGGTTATTGTTTATGAGGGAGAGTCGAAACTTAAAACGAAATCAGATGTAACTGGTGAAAAAGGCTATGCGGTTGGTTTCTCTGGTTTGGTGGGCTATGTGATGGGCCTGCTGCCTCAGAATGAGGTAATTCAAGAGGCTATCCGAAGGGAGGCTAAGCTACTGCCAGATGTAGTAATTCGGGAGTTATTGGCTAATGCCCTGATTCATCAGGATCTCGATATGACGGGGGTTTCCCCAGTGGTAGAGATTTATAGTAATCGTGTGGAAATCTCGAACCCTGGTGAACCAGTTGTTCCTGTCGAACGCTTTATTGATGGTTATCAGTCTAGAAATGAGCGTTTGGCCGATCTGATGCGCAGGTTTGGTATTTGTGAAGAGAAAAGTAGCGGTATTGATAGGGTGGTCGAAGCTGCGGAGGTTCTACAGCTTCCGGCGCCTGAATTCTTGGTGAGCCACAGGCGTACCATTGCAGTTATTTATGGACCTCGTAGTTTTCGTGAGATGAGCGGCAGCGATCGTATTCGGGCGTGCTATCAGCACTGTGTGTTGCAATGGGTGCTGCGTAAACAAATGACCAATCAAAGCCTCCGAGAGCGATTTGGCTTGTCTGAGGGGAGTGGTAATACGGTGTCTCAGATTATCGCGGCTACCTCAGAACAAGGATTGATCAAAAATGATCCAAACGCGCCAGACTCCAAGAGGTATGCCCGATATATACCAGCATGGGCTTGAGGCAGCCATTTCAGGGCAAGTTCAAGGGTGGAGCCCTAAGGGCGGTAACTGGTTGATATATAAGGAAAGGCTTATTTCATCGCAAATCGAACTGCCAGCCATCCTTGGCCGACTGCTGGAGAAGGGCCTGCTGTTTCAGGATGGGAGCGGCCGCGGGACCGTGTATTTCCTGGAAGAGGCGAGGCTGGACGATGCCTATGAGGCCTTTAACAGCTCTGGTGGTTTGGGAGGGAGCTCTGGGGGTTTGCCAGAAAGCTCTGGGGGTTTGGCGGAGGGCTCTGGGGGTTTGGAGGCGCTCAGATCCATTGCGGAACCGGTCTCGTCCACGAAGAAGGCGTCTAAGCCATTGGTTGAAAAGGTGATTCTGGCCCTGTGTGCAGAACAGCCTTGCACCCTTGAGCTGCTGACCGATCTGCTGCAGCGATCAGAAGGGGTGGTTCGCAAGGATTATCTGCAGCCGATGATCAAGGACAAGCGCTTGCGCTACCAGTACCCGACCATGCCCAACCACCCGAGCCAGGCCTATATCACCAATCGGGAAGGGGATGTATGAGCTTTACAGAAGCAAAGCTTGAGCTGGCCGTTATCGCATTGCTGGGTGAGCAAGGTTATCCCTACACCTTGGGTGCTGATCTGGCTCTTCCTGCCGCTGAAGTGCTGCTCAAGGACGACCTGCGCCAGTTCCTGTTTACCCGCTATGCCACTGACGGCATCACCTCAGGCGAAATCGACAGCATCATCAACCGACTGAATGCCCTGAATCCTCAGGATCTGTACGACTCCAACAAGACCATTCAGAAGCTGGTGGCCGATGGCTTCCTGCTTAAGCGCGAAGATCGCAGCAAGAAAGACCTCTACGTTCAGCTGATTGATTACAGCGGCCTACCGCTGCAGCGCCTGCCCAAAGAGGGCGAGGTGGAAACGCTGGTGGCAGACGGTGCTGGCGGTTATGGCGACAGCAACCTGTACCGAGTGGTGAACCAGCTGGAGATTGAGGGGAAGGTCAAGCGCATTCCGGATGTGATTCTCTATATCAATGGTCTGCCGCTGGTGGTGTTCGAGCTAAAGAGCGCCATCCGCGAAGAAGCGACCCTGCATGATGCCTATGTCCAGCTGACCACCCGCTATGCCCGGGATATTCCCGAGCTGATGAAATACAACGTGCTGTGTGTGATCAGTGACGGGGTGAATTCGCGCCTGGGCTCGCTGTTTGCCCCCTACGAGTTTTTCTACACCTGGCGCAAGGTGACGGGGGAGGAGGCCATCGGCAAGGATGGTATCGATTCCCTGCATACCATGATCCAGGGGCTATTCGACCGGGATCGGTTGCGGCAGGTTATCCGGCACTTCGTGTTCTTCCCGGATGTGTCGCGCAAGCAGGAGAAGATCGTCTGCCGCTACCCGCAGTTCTACGCGGCCACCAAGCTTTACGAGAATATCCTGCGCCACCGCAAACCTGAGGGTGACGGCAAGGGCGGCACCTACTTTGGTGCCACCGGCTGCGGCAAGAGCTTCACCATGCTGTTCCTGACCCGGCTGCTGATGAAGAGCGCGGCGTTTGAGAGCCCGACCATCGTGCTGATTACCGACCGCACCGATCTGGATAACCAGCTTTCCGGGCAGTTCACCAATGCCAAGGGCTATATCGGCGATCAGGCGGTGCTCAGTGTGGAAAGCCGTGCGCACCTGCGTGAGCTACTCAAGGGGCGTAACAGTGGCGGGGTGTTCCTGACCACCATCCACAAGTTTACCGAAGACGCCGAGCTGCTCACCGACCGCACCAATGTGATCTGTATTTCCGATGAGGCCCACCGCAGCCAAGTGAATCTGGACCAAAAGGTGCGGGTGACGGAAAAGGGCGTCAAACGCACCTACGGCTTCGCCAAGTACCTGCACGACTCGCTGCCCAATGCCACTTATGTGGGCTTCACCGGTACGCCCATCGACGCCACCCTGGATGTGTTCGGTGAGGTGGTGGACAGCTACACCATGACCGAATCGGTGAAGGACGAGATCACCGTGCGCATCGTGTACGAGGGCCGTGCCGCCAAGGTGGTGCTGGATAACGAGAAGCTCAAGGAGATTGAGGCCTACTACGACCAGTGTGCCGAAGACGGCGCCAGCGATTACCACATTGAGGAAAGCAAGAAGAGCAGTAGCAGCATGGCCGCCATTCTCGGCGACCCGGACCGCATCAAGGCGCTGGCCATCGACTTTGTTCATCACTACGAGAAGCGGCTGGAAGAAGGCTCCACGGTGAAGGGTAAGGCCATTTTTGTGTGCAGTAGCCGTGAGATTGCCTGGGCCTTCTGGCAGGAAGTGGTGGCGCTGCGTCCGGCCTGGAATGAGGTGCTGGCCTGCGAGGAAGGGGTAGAGCTGACGGAGCAGGAGCGCAAAGAGATCAAGCCCATGGAGCGGGTGAAGATGATCATGACCCGCGGCAAGGATGACGAGAAAGCGCTGTGGGAAATGCTGGGCACGCAGGAGTACCGCAAGGAGCTGGATCGACAGTTCAAGAACCCCAAATCCAACTTCAAGATCGCCATTGTGGTGGACATGTGGCTCACCGGCTTTGATGTGCCGTTCCTGGATACTATTTATATCGACAAGCCGATACAGCGCCACAACCTGATCCAGACTATCTCGCGGGTAAACCGCAAGTTTGAAGGCAAGGACAAGGGCCTGGTAGTGGATTACATCGGCATCAAGAAGCAGATGAATCTGGCGCTGGCCCACTACAACAAGGCCGACCAGCAGAATATCGAGGAGATCGCCCAGTCCGTGGTGGTGGTGAAAGACCACCTGGATCTGCTCGGCAAGATCTTCCATCAATTCGATACCAAGCCGTACTTCGACGGCAGCCCGCTGGAGCAGCTCAATTGCCTGAATAGGGCGGCGGAGTTTGTGCAGCTCACCGACAAGATCGAAAAGCGCTTCATGGCGCTGGTGAAGCGCCTCAAGGCCGCCTACGACATCTGCTCTGGTTCCGAGTCGATCACCCATAGCGAACGTGACCTGATCCATTTCTATCTGGCGGTACGCTCCATCGTCTTCAAGCTCACCCGCGGCCATGCCCCGGATATAGCCCAGATGAATGCCAGAGTGCGGGAAATGGTGGCAGAGGCCCTGAAAGCGGATGGGGTGGAAGAAGTCTTCAAGCTCGACGACGAGAGCGCCGAAGGCGTTGATCTGTTCGATGATGACTACCTGGCCAAGATCGAGAAGATCAAGCTGCCCAACACCAAGATCAAGCTACTGCAGAAGCTGTTGGCCAAGGCCATCGAAGACTTCCGCAAGGTAAACCGCACCAAGGGCATCGAGTTCTCAGATAAATTCCGGGCGCTGGTGGATAAATACAACGAGCGCAAGGAAGACAGCGTTCTGGTCAGCAATGTACTGGAAGATTTCTCCACCGAAATCATCGACCTGATCAAGGCGATCAAGGATGAAAAGGGCGACTTGGGGGATATGGATAGCCTGGAAGAGAAGGCCTTCTACGACATCCTCAAGAAACTGGCGGTCAAATACGACTTCACCTACCCGGAAGACAAGCTGGTGGCGCTGTCCAAGGCGGTGCGTGAGGTGGTGGATGACAAGGCCAAGTACACGGACTGGAGCGAGCGTGATGACATCAAGGCTGGGTTGAAAGTCGGGCTGATCCTGGTGCTAGCCGAATATGGCTATCCGCCAGTGGATCGGGATGAGGTTTACAAGGAAATTTTCGAGCAGGCGGAGAACTTCAAAAAGTATCAGGCCGTAGAAAAAGTAAAGAGTAAGACGAAAGAGCCTATTGTTATCGGCGGTCGAACTCTGCATACGGTTGGCGAGGTTTCGTTAATGCTTGGTGCGGTGAGGGTGGCTGATATTTCTATCAGACTGGATCAGGAATACAAGCAAGACACCACTGGTCTGCTTTATGCGAATGGTTTCGCTGAGCTAAAAAAGCTTGGTGTTGTTAGTCTTGAGATAGTAGATAGCTATTTCATTGCCGAATCTATTATCGCTGGTTATCTCTCAGATTTTTCCGAAGATATGAGTGAGTTTGGGCTAAAGCAATACGTCTGTCTTGATAGGGCGCGTTCTGGAAGTGTTGATATTCTATTTGGGATATTCATCGTTGGCAGCTTTGCACTCAGATTCCTTGAGAAGTACCCTGCGTATGCAGACGGTTTTGAAAGAATGAAAAAAGATTTGTCTAAGCGTTGGAAAAAAGAGAAAGAGAATAATAAAAATATGCCCTCTATGATTGATGCAAAGGTTCAATTTAAGCATAAAGGGAACTCAACAATTCACTAGATAAAAGCGTCAGGTTGATGCATGTACCTAACTTCATTGTTGCCAGTGCATCGGCATCCTATGGCACGAATTTTGAGGCTCGGGGCTTGTTGGCATTAGATACTCCAATCTGCGGATACTAAATAATCAGTAAATTCGGTTTTATATAAAAATAAAACAGCTGTCGGCATTTTCGCCAAGACACGGCAAGCCAATTATGCTGCGAGCTTGCGCTTGAAAGGTTTTGTGGTGCAGCAGGAAGGTGCGGTGAAAAAGCACTCCTCTCGCAAGGCCGCGGTGATTGCTCATACACGCCAGGTAAAAGCCAAGGGTGATACGCGTTTTTGCACTACTTCACGCATTTTCCTGAAGCAGACAAGCTCTTTACTCAGCGGGAAGCAAAAAATTGGCTGGAAAGACTTTTCCGCGAAGCACTGATTGACGAGTTTGCAGCCCTTTTCGGTAAACTGAACATGATGCATCCCTTCCGTGAGGGTAATGGCCGTGCCCTGCGGCTGTTGTTTGAATTCATCATTGTCAATGCGGGCTATGAGATCAGTTGGAGCGCTGTGGATGAAAAGAGTAGTTTGAGGCCAACGTTCTTTCTGCGTTGGCCGCTGATGTATCAGCGGTTGGTAGCCATTTTTGATAAATCTATTGGTGCACCGATTACTGACTAGTTCCCTTTATTTCCCTTCGCCTTATAAGCCGCCTTCCTGGCTTTCTTCTTCGCCTCTTTTTCCTCTTCTTTTAGCCTGCGTATCTCCGCCACTTTCACATGCTCTTTCTCGGCCATGGCCGGGGTTTCCAGGGTGATGGGGCCGAGTTTGCCGCTGCGGTATTCGTTGATGAGCAGGGCGGCGGTGCGGTCGAAGTCCACGTGTCCGCCTTTGCCGATACAGCCGCGTTGCTTGCCGATGGTTTCCAGAAACGGCACGCCTTCATCGGGCAGCGTGTCGAGTTTGAAACGCTCCTTCATTAATTCTGGATAGGCTTGCATGAAATACTCGGCGGCAAACAAGGCTACGTCGTCTTCTTGCATGGCGGTGGCTTTGATGGCGCCGGAGAGGGCCAGGCGGTAGCCGCTGTCCGGGTTTTCAATTTTAGGCCAAAGGATGCCGGGGGAGTCGATCAGGATCAGGCCGTTGCGCAGGTCGATGCGCTGTTGGCGCTGGGTGACGGCGGGCTCGTTACCTGCCTTGGCAATGATACGGCTGGCCAGATTATTGATCAGGGTGGATTTGCCCACGTTAGGAATGCCGGTGATCAGGGCGGTGACGCTGGTGGCCCGGTCTTCGCGTTTACCAGCCATTTTCAGGGCGGTGTCTAGCAGCTTGCGGATCTGTTCCGGTTTTTCGGTGGTGATGGCTAGGGCGCGGACGGTTGGATCTTGCTCAAGATGATCCAGCCATTGTTGAGTAATGGCGGGATCGGCCAGGTCGCTTTTACTGAGCAGTTTCAGGCAGGGCTTGTCGGCGCGAAATTGTTCGATTACCGGGTTGGCACTGCTATAGGGTAAGCGGGCGTCTACCACTTCGATGACTAGGTCCACCTTGGGGAGAATGTCGCGAATTTCGCGGATGGCCTTGTTCATGTGGCCGGGGAACCAGTTGATGCTCATGGGGCGCCGTATCGTTTGTATTGAATGAAACGGCAGTATAAACCAGCTGAGCGGGGGAGTATTGCCGGTTGCTTGGGGCTGGGCCCTGCGGGCTATTAACATTGCCAAGCCATTCTTAATGCGTGCTTTTGAAAAGCTCGTGGGCTTTCTGCGCTATTTTGGATTTTCCCGATTTGCCTGAAAAGGGTGAAGGCGTCTTTATCACTCCCGGTTACAAGGCACATTGATGCTGCTAATAGTATTGGGGCTAAGCGCACAACCCTTGGCGGCGAGGTGATCGCCAACAGCCTGCAGGCGATGCTGTTGAGTTACATTGCATTGAAGTTTGTAAATCGGCAGGAAAGCGCCACCATCGAACCAATTACGCTGGCGGCCCTCTAACCATTATGGTTCGACTCTCCTCACGCATGCTTCGCCCACTAGGCGCTGGCTTGTTGTTATTGCTGGTTATCTTACTGCTGCTGATTCTGGTGGCGGTAGGCTGGGCCTATAGCGCAGGAATACGCGTCAGTGAGCCGGGGTGGCAGCACGGCCTGACGCTGGGCCAGTGGCGTGTTGTGCGCGACGACTGTGTGGCCGCAAAAGGTACCGACCTGAGCATTGAGAGCGTTTGGCCGCTGAACGTGACGCAGCAGACGCTAGCGTTATATCACTGTGCGAAAAGTGATTCTGCGCAGACGTCGGCTAGCCCCTTTGCTGACGGGCTTCCCTGGGCGCCCCCTTTCCATCTAGACGTTGTCGAACTGGATTTGGCCGGCGTGATGGATTATCCCCTTCCGGTAATGATGCTGACACTCCACCAGCAGGCGCAGCATTGGCAGCTGCAAGCCTCCGCCCCGCACGTGGCGCTACAGGCGCAGTATCAGCGAGCCAGCGGGGCTTGGGAGGCCAGCGGTGAGGGAGCGTTAAACGCAGTATTACCGGACTGGCAGGGCCATTGGCAATGGCGTGGCCAAGGGGCTTGGCTGGGCGAACCCGCTGGGGAAATACAGCTGGATCTTGATTCGGCCGGGCCAGTGTCGCAAGCACAACGGGCGGACCTGCTGGCGCAGGCTCAGTTTCAAGGTGCCCAGTGGCAGTTGGAGGCGGGCCTGTCCCAGCCGTTAGCGCTGAATAGTGACTGGCAGCTGACGGCCGCAGAGCCTCTTAGTGTTTCCGGCAATGGCGTGGCATTAGCTCGGGCAAAAGTGGCGCTGGCGTTGGCCGGCCCGCTTGGCACCGTGACGTTGCAGGCAGCCACTCACTGCGTGCCACCCGAAAACTGTGAACCAAAAGATGGCGCAGACTCGCCTCAGGCGATTGAAAAGGGGCGGGGAATGCTGCGATTGCAGGGCGAAAGCCTGGAGGGAGAAGTGGCGTTTTACTGGCAGGATCGGCTGCTGGTGCTTGAGCCCGCCTCCCTGACTTTGCCGCAAGCAGTCACTGCCCAGTGGCAGGAGCCCTTGCAGATACCCATGGCCCGCTCTGGGGTCACAGCGTTGCCGTTGGCGTTGGGCTACCAAGGATTGAAAGTAACCACCGGTGCCAGTGAGGTTCAGTGGGCACTGGCAGACGACGATGCGCTGGCAGCGATAGAGTGGCAGTGGGCTGGCGATGTGGCCTTGCATGGCCAATGGCAGGGATACCAGTGGCAAGGGGCCTGGCAAGGCGTGGTCGGTAGCCACGGCCTGGAGGGGGCTCCACTCACGCTGAGCGCACGACAAGGGAGTGACCAGCTGACCTTTCGGTTGCCCGTGGATACCTTGCAACAGGCACCATACGGTGCCGAGGCTAGCGTGGCTGGCAGTCTGTCCGGTTACCCGCTAGAGGGTAGCCTGGCGTTTGCCCAGTCTGGTGCCGGTTGGGCCGGCACCTTGCAGGCAAACACCGTCTTGCCGCAGTTTGAACAGGGTGGGCAGGTGACGGTTAAGGCGCCTTGGTCGCTGGTGGATGGCACTGTCAGCGTGGCGGCGGGGAGCCAGGCATCAATCTCTGAAGGTTTGATCGGGCAGGTCTTGATCCGGCCTTTATCGTTGAGTGCAACGGGGCCGTTGCGGATCAATGAACAGGGCATCAGTGGCGACCTGGCCATCCACAGCGAGGGCTTGCTGGCGGCACGCTGGCGTTTGCCGCCGATATCGGGAACCGCGACGGTGGAAGGCGACCAGATTCAGAGCCGGTTAACGGTTAGCGAGTGGCAAAGTGACCTGTGGGCCAACGCCACGCTTGATGGTAATGGGGGGGCGAAAGGGGCCATGGCGCTGCGTAGCGCGCTGAGCCCTGCCATGGGCGTCGGCTTGGACGTCACGCCACGGCAAGGGCAGCTGGAAGGGCGTGGTCACTGGCAATGGGGAAAAACGCTGAAAGCCAGCGGCGATATTACTCTCACCGAGACAGACTTAGACTGGGGCAGCGTCACCGCTCGTGGTGCTGCCGCTGAGCTCCATGGTGAATACCATGACGGTGATATTCAGATCAGCAGCACGGGGCCGGTGACGGTGCACACTCTGGATATCGGTACGCCAATGACCGACCTGGCGTTAACCGTGAAGAGTGACCTGTCACAGTGGAATGTTACCGATCTTCGCGCGAATCTGCTCGGTGGTTATTTGCGCTCTCCGTCGCTGGACTGGCCCTCTGCTCGGCCTCAGCCGGTAGTGATCAGTCGCATTGATCTAGCCCAAGTCGCGGCGCTGCAGAACCCGTCGCCAGTGTTGCTGGCCGGGCGAGTAGGGGGGTATGTTCCGCTGCAACTGGGTGAGGATTTTATGGTTATCGAGCAGGGGCGGCTGGCTAACGAGGGGCCGCTGTCGTTGATCATTCCTGATTCGTCCAGCGTACAAAGCATGGCGGAGTCGAATCAGGCGGTGAAGCTGGCGCTGGATAGCCTTAGTACCTTGCTGATTAGCGATTTTCAGGCTCGCATGGCGATGAATAAAGCCGGTTGGCTGGATGCGAAGATTACCATCAAAGGCGAAAACCCACAGAGAAATAATCTGCCGGTGGTGTTTAACTACACGCACCAAGAAAACATGTTAGCGCTGATGCGTAGCTTACGTATCGGCGATGAAATCACCGAACAACTGCGCACGGAGAATCAATGATGAAACAAGTCGGGCTGGGCACGGTGTTGTTGGCCGGGTGTCTGTTGGCGGCTTGCACGCCTACGGTGGCCCTGAAAGCGCCGGAAGAACCCATCACCATTAACTTGAATGTGAAAATTGATCATGAAATTCGCTTGAAGGTGGAAAAGGATATTGATCAGTTGTTTAGCGAAGATAGCGACCTGTTCTAAGGAGGGGTTATGAAAATGTTAAAACCTGCATTGGCCATGGTGGCATTATTGATGAGCATGGCCGCGTTTGCGCTGAACCTAGGTGAGGCGAAAAGCCAGGGGCTGGTGGGTGAGCAAACGGATGGTTATCTGGGAGTCGTTAAAGCTACACCGGCTGCGGTGGAGCTGGCTGCGGATATCAATCAGAAACGCAGAAATGCCTACGAGCGAATTGCCAAAAAGAACGGCATTACCCTAGATCAGGTGGCGAGGCTGGCAGGGCAAAAAGCCATCGATAAAACGAGACCAGGGCAATACGTAAAAACACCCGATGGACAGTGGGTAGAAAAATAATTTTCATGAAAATTATCCAAATAATGATTAGGTGTCATTAGTGTGTAAGGCAGTGATCACGCAGGATATGCTTCAATAAACCCTGTGTGAAATAACGATTTTTATGGCCGATTTTTTTCTTTTTTATGTTTGGATATCGCAAAATTTGGACGTGACACGAAAGAATATTGTCATAAAAAATGGGGTATTGCGGTTGCCATGCGGCTGCTGATTAGGCCCTTTGCTCTGGCCGGAGAAAATCTCTCTGGCCAGTGCGGGTACATCGGTACACGCCCGCCGTGTGGTAGGCCTCTATTTCGCGCTTTTCAACGTTACACTTTTAACTCAACCTCTCTGCTAACCCCGATGCCCGCCAAGTCCGCTTTTTCACCGCACTGTCCAGCACGGCCGATTTGCCGAATTCCAGCAAGGTGAAGCGATCCCGAGCCCGGGTGACGGCAGTGTAGATTAACTCTCGGGTAAGCAGGGGGTGGGGGGCATCGGGTAATACCAGCAGGGTATGCTTGAATTCCGAGCCTTGGGATTTGTGCACGGTCATGGCGTAGACGGTTTCTACCCCGTCCAGGCGGCTGGGTAATACCCACTTGATGCGCCCGTCCGGCAACTGGAACGCCACTCTTAACAGCAGCTCCGCGGTACCCTTCCTAGTCTCAAGTAAGGGCAGCGTCAGCCCCACATCGCCATTCATTAACCCCAGCTGATAATCGTTGCGCGTCATCATCACCGGGCGACCGGGGTACCATTCCCGTTCCGGCGCCAGGCCCTGTTGTTGTAGGTGGTGGGTGATGCGTTGATTGAGTTGTTCTACCCCGAAAGGACCGCTGCGCAGGCCGCTGAGCAGTTGCTGGTGGGTGAGCTGTTTGAGGAGGCCGGCGGCCCAATCATCGAAATCGTGTCGCTGTGCAGGTGGTGTTGCTACCGCACTAAACAGTGCCCGCAGGCCTGTGTGACCATTACTGCCGTTGAGCAGCAGGGTTTCCAGTTGCTGGTTATCGCTGCTCAGGTGTTGGCGGTACAGGCTGTCCGGGTAGCGTTGAAAGCTCTTGCGGACCTGCGGCAGGTTTTCTTCGTTTACTGCCCGCGCCAGTTCGCCGATGCCGGGGCTGTCCTTGGAGCGCCAGTTGGTGCGCAACATGGCGGTTTGTTGCGCTAGGGCGTTGCCTGGGTTCTGGTCTGTCTCCTGATAGTCACTGATATCCGCGCCACAGGTATTGTTAACGAAGTCGATAGTACGTTGCTTGTAGCGACCTTCGTGGGCATGACGGCACAAGTCACCCATCACGGCACCGGCTTCCACGCTGGCCAGTTGGTCCTTATCGCCGAGTAGAATCAACCGGGTGTGTGGGCTCAGGGCTTCCAACAGGCAAGCCATCATGTCCATGTCGATCATGCTGGCTTCATCCACCACCACCAGATCTGCGTGCAGTGGATTATCCCCATGATGGCGAAAGTGACGGCTGTCTGGCCGGGTGCCGAGTAGACGGTGCAGTGTGGTCACTTCGGTGGGAATGGCATCGCGCACGGTGGCGTCCACGTGGAGTTTTCCTACCTGCTCACCGATGGATTCGGTGAGCCGTGCCGCAGCCTTGCCGGTGGGAGCGGCGAGACGAATACGCAGGCGCTGGTTATCGGCCATTGCCAGGCTTTGCAGCAGGCCTAACAGGCGTACCACTGTGGTGGTTTTGCCGGTGCCGGGGCCGCCGGTAATGATGCTGATCCCGCTGCGGCTGGCCAAAGCACAAGCCACCTGTTGCCAGTCGGTCTGGTTGTCGGAACCGGGAAATAATTTGGCCAGGGCTTCGCGCAAGGGGGCTTCAGGCAGTGGATTGACGGTGGCCAGTTTTTGCTCGATGGCGTCGGCCACGGCCACTTCCCGGGCCCAGTTGCGGCGCAGGTAAAGGCGGCTGCCGTCCAGTACCAATGGTGTGCTGCCGTTTTGGCTGACCAAGGTGCTTTGCTGCAGTTCATGGAGCCAGTTATTGGGCTCGCCGGGTAACAGGGCGACCAGCTCCGGCGGCGGGTTGCTGCCCCAAAGCTGGGTGGCTAACGCGCGGTTTTTTAGATCCAGACACAGGTGGCCACTGGCTTGCTGGTTGCTGGTGAAGGCGGCGAGTAATAACACCTCGTAGCTTGCTTGCGGGCATTGTTGTTTCAGGAAACGGGCAATGGCCACGTCCAGATCGCGCAGCAAATTGTTGTCGCGCAGCAGGATTAGCGCGTCTTCCCAGGTGAGGGCGGAGAACAGGTCAGCTTGCATAGGATGTCTCCAACCCGGTGGGAGGTTGAACGTTGATCGTTGGAACGCGAGAAGGGCTCGAGCCTGTCGAGCAGGCTCTATGTTGCGATTTGTGTGTGGTGCGCGGGCACGGCATTGCAGTGACAGCAGAGTGCGTTCGCATTTCTGAACGTTGAACTTTCAACTTTTCCCTCATTCCTCACCCCCAAACATGACATCCAGCGCTTCGATCAGTTCGCTATCCGGTCGATCGAATACGGTACCCGCCGCCGGGCCTTGTAAACCACGCAGAAAAACATAAACCGCGCCGCCCAGGTGCTGGTCCGGGTGGTAATTCGGTAGGCGGCTTTTTAGCAGGCGATGCAGGGCCAGCAAATAAAGCACGTATTGCACTTCGTAGCGTTTTTCCAGCACCGCGGCGGTCATGGCATCCAGGGTATAGGCGCTGTCGTCTACGCCCAGCCAGTTGGATTTGTAGTCGAGCACGTAGTATTTGCCCTCGTGTTCGAACACCAGGTCGATAAAGCCCTTGAGCATGCCATTGAGGGTGTCGGCTTCCAGTTTTGGGCGCGGGTAGTGCGGGGCAATATGTTGTGGGTGAACGTGCTGGCGGATCAGGGTGTCCATGTCGGCCACGTTGACTCGATGGGCAGGAAACAGGAATTCCAGCTCAGGCACATAGGTGTGCAGGGTATCGAGAGCGACGCTTCCTTCGCTTAATGGCAGCGCAGTGGTGACCGCCTGCTTCCACCAATGGCGGATGACGTCGGTGTAATCCTGCCAGCCCCGGGCCTGGAGTTTTTCTTCCACGCTGGTTTCAAAGTCCATGGGGTCGGCCAGGGTTTGTTGGAAGCGCTGGTTGGCGGCCTGCTCAAGCACATCATGCAGCAGCGTGCCCGGCGCTGCGCCGCGTGGGAAAGCGTGGATGGTATCGGCTAACGGTTCCACATCCGCGGCGGGTTGTTCGTCCTGTTGTTCTGCCAATTGATCCCCGCGCGGGTCCGCGGGTGCCAAGGTTTCCTGCTCCTGTTTGAGCGCGCTGTAGCTGGCAATCCACCAGGGTTGCCGTTGGCGGGGCGCAGGTATCAAGGGCGGGCGCAGGGTCTGTGATTGCGCTTGAGGCTGATACGATTCGGTGTTGCTGTGCGGTGCCTTAATGATGTTGACGGCATCGTTTGCGACGGGTGCAAGGGCGGTGCTCAAGCCATCGTTGGCCACGCCGTTGCCGAACAGTAACCGGCCGATGGCGCTTTTTTCCAATTGGTTCTGTTTACCCCGGCCTTTGATATAGGGGGCCAGCCCCAGCGTGCAGCGGTGGCAGGCGCGGGTCAGTGCCACATAGAGCAGGCGCATGTCTTCGGCGAGGCGCTCGTGATCCGCCTTGCCTTGTATTGTGTCGTCCGGTTCCAGCGATACATTGAGATGATCGTTCTCGTGGTAACGCAGGGGTGGTTTGTTTTTGTCCGCCGGGCGGAAGCTACAAATAAAAGGCAGATACACCAGCGGGTATTCCAGCCCTTTAGATTTGTGAATGGTGATGACCTTTACCCGGTCGTTGTCACTTTCCAAGCGCAGGATGCTTTCCTTGCTGCTGCCACGGCCTGCTTCAACCGTACTTTCTACAGTGTCTTCAAGATAACGAATCAAGGATTGCTCGCCATCCAATTGGGTAGCGGCTTGCTGTAACAGTTCGGCCAGGTGCAGCAGGTTAGTCAGGGCACGCTCACCGTCCAGGTTTTGGCTAAGCCGGGCGGGCACATGGAAATCCATCAGCAGGCTGCGCAACATGGGCAGCACGCCCTGGTTTTGCCATTGCTGCCGGTAGCCGTGGAACTGCTCTACGGTTTCTTCCCAGCGCACTTCATCCTGGTTGAGGGCATCCAGCTCCGCGTAGGCCAGATCCAGCACGGCGCAGGCAAGGGCACTGCGTACTCGAGTGTCGGATTCCGGGGTCGCGCAGGCGTGCAGAATCAGCAGCAGATCATGGGCTTCGGGCTGGGCGAAAACGGAATCCTGATCGGACAGATAAACGCTGCGCACATTGCGTTGCATTAACGCATCGCGGATGGCTTTGGCTTCGGTGCGGTCGCGCACCAGAATGGCGATGTCGTTGGGGTGCAAGGGCCGGAAGGTGTCGCCTTTCTGAAATCCGGTAACGCCGTTGACCGCACCATTAAGCAGGTGCGTAATTTCACTGGCGCAGCGTGCGGCCTGTTCGTCACGGTACTGGCCGGCACTAACGGGTTTTTCCTTGTCGTCTACCCACAGGGTAATGCCGGATTGTTCTGTCTTGTCGATCAACAGAACATCCTTGCGGCCATTGGCTTTCACGGCGTTGAAGGGGATGGCGTTGTCCATCATGAACACATCGCCAAAGGTGCTCTGGCTGTAGTGGAATAGATGGTTCACCGCCTTCACCATAGTGCGAGAAGAGCGGAAGTTGGTGTCCAGCGTGTAGTGGTTGCCTTCGGTGGCCTGGCGCGCTTTCAGGTAGGTGAAAACGTCGGCGCCTCGGAAGGCATAGATGGCTTGCTTGGGGTCGCCGATCATAAACCAGCCGGTGCTTTGCTGCCCTTCATAAAGGGCGGAAAAAATGCCGTACTGGGTCGGGTCGGTATCCTGAAATTCGTCGATCAATGCCACCGGAAATTGATCGCGGATGACCTGGGCAAGCCGTTCGCCATTACCGCCTTTCAAGGCGTCGTGCAGGCGGCTGAGCATATCGTCGAAGCCCATGGTGGCGGTTTGCCGGCGTACTTGATCCACGCGCTGGTCGATCCAGGCGGCGGCATGGGTGAGCAGCTCGGTGCGGGGCAGTGCGCTGTTCGCCCGGCCTTCCATTACCGCATCCAGTTGTTGGCAAAAGGCAAAGCTCGGGCGGTGCTCTTGACCAGCCTTGGTGAGCTTCATGCCTTCGTGGGAAAACTTGGCCAGGGTGTCATAGGCCTTGCCGCTGAGCCGTTCGCCATTGGCATAGCGCTGCAGCGTATGCAGCATGCCGGGCAGGCTGGTGGTGCGGTAGCTATTGCCGTTTAGCCATTTGTTGTCGCGAGCGGCGCGTACCCATTCAAGAAAGTCCGGCAGTTCGTGGGCCAGTTGCTGGCGGGCCTGCTGGTCCCGTTCCTCTTGCGGGCCGGTTTGGTTCAGCCAGTGAGCCACGCTTTGCGGTAACGCTGACGGGTCGGCTTCTTTCAATCCCAGTAAAGGGCGACAGGCTCCCAGCAAGGCGTCCGGGTTGCCCAAGTTCTCGTTTTGCAGGGCATTGGCCGCGCTTACTGGAAATTGGCTAATCACCGAGCGCCAGTAATCTCGAGCAGCCAGTTGCTGCTCTTCGCTGGCGTCTTCCTGCAATTCCAGGCTGAACAAGCTGCCCGAGTCGAAGGCGTGCTGTTTGAGCATGCGGTTGCAGAAGCCGTGGATGGTGTAGATGGCGGCTTCGTCCATCCACTGGGCGGCGGCATCCAGGCGCTGGGCGCAGCTGGTGCGTTGTTCGTTTTCACTGTAATCGCTAAGCAGTGCCGCCAGCACTGGATCGTCGGCTTCAGCGTGGGGGTCGGCAAAAATGCGCGCGGCATCAGCCAAGCGGTCGCGGATGCGTTCGCGTAGTTCTTCGGTGGCGGCTTCGGTGAATGTGACCACCAGAATTTCCGGCGGCAGCAGCGGACGTGAAAACCCGTTTTCGCCTCCATGGCCCAGTACCAGGCGCAGATAAAGAGCGGCCAAGGTAAAGGTTTTGCCGGTGCCCGCACTGGCTTCGATCAGCCGGGTGCCGTGCAGTGGAAAGGTAATCGGAAGCGGACGTTCAATGTTCATGCGTCATCCCCCGGTTCGAGCCACTGGGCATGCTGGTAGAGCGGGGCATAGAGTTGTTCAGTCCAGTATTCGAAGGCGTTGGCATCGCCATGGGAGGCGGCCAGTAAGGTGTCGAAGTCGGCCCAGGCGCGGGCAATGGCCGGTTCTTTTTCCTGTTCGCCGGTATGCATAAAACCGGACTCAAACACCTTGCGTGCTTCGTTCTCACCGTTGTCTTTTTCTTCCCCTTTTAGCCAGGCGAAGGCGGTAGCGCAGGCCACGGGCAGGGGTTCGCATAACGCCTTCTGCCAGGCGTAACCTAGCTGATCCAGGCATTGCTGGGCGTCGCTGCGATGAATGTGGGGCAGGCTAAAGCGCCCGTCCTGACCTTGAATATGCGTGGTCAACGGCAGCCCGGCGGCGCAGGCGGCCAGGTGTAAGGTCCAGTCCCGAGTCAGTTTGTCGAATCGCTCTTTTAACTTGCCGGTGTGCAGCACCAACCGTTGGGCGTTGGCGCTAGAGCCACGCAAATCAGTGAGCCAATCTTCGATTTGTAAGGGGCCGGCGGTGAGGCGAATTTCCTGCTGTGGTTGCAAGGTTCCGCTGTCGGCCAGCAGCGTAAAGTAGTGTTCCAGTGGCTGCGCGAGCGGCAACAACAGGCTGTCGCGGTTGCCCTCGTCAAAGGGCGCCAGGGGTAGGTCGCCGCTGCCAGCGAGACGGTCCATGGCTACGCGCATGGCGTCATTGGCATGTTCCGGGCCGGCGCGCAGCGCTTCATTAAGCAACTGATCCTGTAACTGGAAACGTTGCAGTCCATCGAATGAAAACGGTTCGCTGTCATCCAGCACTTGGCGCTGTTGTTTCAGGCGCGCCTTTAAGCGCTGCTCGAAAAAATGGGCCACGGGTTGTTTGAGAAAACGCCCCAGGGCGGCGCAGGAAATGGGCTCGTTATTTTCCAGTGGCGGCAAGGGCTGATCATTGTCGACCCTGTGCGTTTGCTCCTCGTGGAGGGCGCGCCATTCGTTGGCGTAGGTGTGCAGGATGTGGGCGTCGGCGTTGTTGGCTGCACTGGCGTCGTTGGCCGAATAAAAATAACGGGCGCTGAACGGTTGCAGCGGATGCGACACAGTGAGGGCGTCCACCGGTTCGCCCTGATCGGTGTGCCAACGTTGATTAATGTGATCGCGTAGTTGTGCCACCAGTACCGAGGGCGGGCGTTCACTGTTGTCGCGGACGTTGCGGCCTGTCCAGCTAATGTAGAGGCTGTCGCGGGCACTGAGCAGGGCTTCCAGAAACAGGTAGCGGTCGTCGTCGCGGCGGGAACGATCCCCTGGGCGGTAGTTACCCCATTGCCGCATTAAATCAAAGTCCATGGGTTGCTGTTGGCGCGGGTAGTCGCCGTCTTTCATTCCCAGCAGACAGACATGGCGAAAGGGAATGGCGCGCATGGGCATCAGGGTGCAGATGTTAATACGCCCGGCCATGAAGCGCTGTGACATGCTCTCGGCATTGAGGGCATCGAGCAGGGGGCGGCGGGCCACGGTGAGAGGCAGGAGGCTGTCGAAGTCGGCTTCGGCGCAAGCGGCCAGCCAGTCGTTAAGGGCATCGCGCAGGCTTGCATCCAGGGTTTGGTCCGCTTCGTCCACGGGGTTGAAAAGATCATCGAAGAGGGCGGTAAACCGTTGTTGCCAGTGCCGGGCACTGGTGTCCTCGCGCGATTGTTGCCAGTGATATTCCAGGGTGTCGAGCAGTCTGGATAATCGGCCGGCCAGTTCGGCGCCCAGACCAGCGACTTCGTCCAGGGGTTCAATGCCCATCCAGGCCGGGCCGTCGCCGAGCAGGTAGCCGGCCAGCATCCGTTTCAGGCCGAAGGCCCAGCTGTTTTGTTCGAAGCCAGGGACATCCAGGGTTTTGCGTTGCGTGCTGTTGAGCCCCCAACGAATCCGCGCCTGATCGATCCAGCGGGCCAGTTGTGGCAGATCGCTTTCGTCGATGCCGAAGCGTTCGCGTACGGCGGGTACATCCAGCAGGTCGAGAATGTTGGTGGCGGTGAAGCGCCATTGTGGCAGGTGTAGCAGAGACTCGACGGCCTGTGCCAACGGCGAGGCCGCACCGGCGCTGCGGTCGCTGAGGGTGTAGGGCAGATAGCGCGGATCGTCCCGTTCCAGCCGGCCGAATACGGCCTCAATGTGCGGGGCGTAGACCTCGATATCCGGCACCATCACGATCACGTCGCGGGGCTGCAGGGTGGGGTCGGTGCTGAAGCGATCCAGCAATGCGTCCTGAAGAATTTCCACTTCCCGTTGAGCACTGTGGGCGATGCGGAAACTGAGTGAGCCATCAGCGGGTGACGCGCTACCGGCTCTCAGTGGCGGACGTTGATCCGGTTTGGGCAGGGGTTCCAGGTCGAGAATATCCTGCTGCAATTGTTGCAGCACACTCTGTGGCTCAATGGTTTCAAACAGATCAATCTGATTGTGAAAGACGCTGCGATAGCTGTCCGGATCGTCGTGATCGTAGAGCAGGCCGATAAAGTCTCGCCCTTGTTTGCCCCAGGCGGCCAATAATGGATTAACCCGGTTTTCCGGCATGGTGGTCACATGCCGCTTGCGGTTGTCCAGTTGGCGGCGCAGCAGTTGTTTATCTTCGACGATATCCGCCCAGTAATGCTGACAGGGATTTTGTACCAGCATCAGTATTTGGCAATGCTGGCTAAGCGCGGCCAGCGCTTCCAGAGCCTGCTGGGGCAGAGCGCTGATGCCGAAGATAATCAGCCGGCGTGGCAGGCCCGCAGGTGACGTGCCTTGTTCCTTTTGCAGAGTGAGCGCGGCGATGAAATCCCTGTGAATGGCGCTGCGGCTTAGGCCCCGTTTACTGGAATCCATGTCTGCCAGCAGAGCACGCCATAGGTGGGCCTGCCATAACTGACTGGTGGGAAATTCATCGAAGGTATCCCGATCCTGGGCTTTACGCAGGCGGTCGTTGCCGTTTTCCCAGTCGTCCAACCAATCTGCCCGGTACATTTGATAGGCATCGAACAAATCCGCCAGTCGCTCGGCCAGTTGGTGGCGTTTGCGGCCATCCACATCGTCGGCAAGAAAGTGGCGTAGCGGGCCGAAGTGTTCGCTATTGAGCAGGGTGGGCAGCAACCGGTACAGCCGCCACAGCAGGCGGGATTTGTCGAACGGGGATGTGCGCGGTACCTGGTCTTCACCCAGCACGGTGCGATAGGCCCCCCACAGGAATCGGGCTGGCATCTGGAACTGGAAACCGGCGCTGATGCCGAGTGCATCCGCCAGCTGCAGTTTCAGCCACTGCGCCATGCCGTTGGACTGCACCAGAAAGGTTTCCGTTTCCAGTGGTGGCAGTGGCTCACGCTGCAGCCAGTCCGCCACCAGCTCGGTGAGGGTTTCCAGACGGTTGCCGTGCAGCACCATCAGCCCGTTTTGCATGGACATTCCTTGCGCGAAATTGCGTTTGTGCGAAAGGGCCTAGCCTAAGGGAGAAGCGCTTGCCGCGCTACAACAGGTGCTAAAGCAGGGGGAGCTAGAAGAGGGGGGCGGCCAGGTTCTGTTGTGGGGAAATAATTGGGTGGCAGGGGCGAGTAACGAGTTTCGAGTCTCGAAAAACAAAAAATACTCTTCAGGCTGAAGGTTTTGACCTTCGCAGCTGGCTCCTCGTAACTCGCCCCTCATTACTCACTACGGAATCGCTATAGCACGCTCATCCACCAGTTAAGCCGTTCGCGCTTTTGTGTTTGTGGTTTCTCCAGCTGCTCTTGCGCTGGCGGGGTGTCGTCTTCACTGGCCTGGCTGGGCTGAATACCAAAGGTTGGATATAGCGATGCCACCAGCAGCACCGCCATGGCGCGATTAAAAGCGCGCAGACGCCGCCCCTGATGCAGCCAGTTCTTCAGGGCCGCGCCAAACAGGTTCCAGCTGCTGATCAGCGGTAATCCGACAATCAGGAAGGTGCCAGCAATGATTGCTGCGCTAAGGGTAAAGTTCTGCGGCTGGGTAAAGGTGGCCACACCGGTGAGAATCATCATCCATGCCTTGGGGTTTACCCACTGAAACAGGGCCGCCTGCATAAAGGTCAGCGGTTTGGCGTTGTAGCGTTTGCTTTTCAGGTTGCGGGTGCGCACCAGTTGCCAGGCCAGATACAACAGGTACAAGGCACCGCCCACACGCAGTGCGGCAACGGCTTGTGGGAAGCGGGTTAGTAGCTGACCGAGCCCCAGCGCTACGTACAGTAGTATTACCTGACAGCCGATGGCGATGCCCAGAATGTGCGGCAAGGAACGGCGGAAGCCTGCGTTGGCACCGGATGCCATCAGCATCAGGTTGTTGGGGCCGGGGGTACCGGTCATGACAGCGACAAAACCGATCAATGCCACAAATTGTTCCGTCAACATGAGGATATTCCTGTTGTCTCAAACGGGGTTGGGAGGGTATTTCTCTCGTGCAGATACGGGGCAATAGCGTGCCAGGCTCTGGCGACGTACTGGTCTTTTTCACCAACCGGGGCCACGTAGTGCAAGGCACTTTTAGCTGCGGCTTGTCCTTCGGTTCGCGCGATAATCCATGCAGCCAGATAGGGGGATGCGAGGCAGCCCCCCGCGGTAGCGATGTTGCCGGTTGCATGGAAAGGCTGGTCCAGCACGGTGACCCCGGCGTCCTGTACCCACAGTTTGCTGGTGAGGTCGGTACAGGCAGGGATATCGCCGAGCAGCCCCAGCCGGGCAAGAACAAGCGCTCCCGAGCACTGGGCGGCGATCAGCTGGCGCGCGGGGTCTAGCCGTAGCCTTGTCATGATGGCGCTGTCGTTGATGACCTCTCGGGTATTGATACCACTGCCGATGATGACCGCGTCGGCAGTGGGAGCTGCGTCCAGGCTGGACTGGCTATGCACCGTGACGCCGTTCATGGAGGTGATCTGGCGCTCGGGGCTGCAGAGCGTGACGCGCCAATCCGGCTTGTGGATGCGATTCAACACGCCGAGGGCGATAAGCGAATCCAGTTCGTTAAAACCCTGGAAGGTGAGTATCGCGATGTGCATAGCTGTCCGCCTGTCCGTTTTGTGAGTGTGTAGATGGCATCGGAGCGCCTCTGGATAGACTAGGTGGACAGTCTCTATGGATACAGATATAACAATGTGAAATTGATGCGGTACAGATTGGATTTTCTTTTATCTGTACTGCTTGTGGCGCACGCAACTGTATCGATTTGGACTATTTCATGACCTTGTATCAGAGCCTGGCGGACCGGCTTCAGCGATTAATTGGCGAGCAGGTATACCCGGTGGGTAGTCGTCTGCCCGGCGTGCGGGTGCTGGCCGAACAGCAACAGGTCAGCGTGTCCACGGCGGTGAATGCGTGCCGGGAGCTGGAACAGCGCGGTGTGCTGGAAGCGCGCCCCCGCTCGGGGTATTACGTCCGTCAGCCACCGGTGCTGCGCGAGCCGCCCCGGGTGGCCACTGCCAGCCGGAAACCTCGCAAGATCACCGGGCAGGAACAGGTTCTGCAGATGCTGCAGAACGTGAACAACCCGGCGGTGGTCAACCTCGGCGCGGCGGTGCCGGCGCCGGAATTTATGCCGGTGGCGGCCATGGAGCGGGTTTTCCATGGCGTGTTGCGTGAGCAACGGCGTCGTTGTGTGGGGTATGAATTCCCGCCCGGGGCACCGGAGTTGCGCACCCAGATCGCCCGTCGATTGGCGGGCATGCAATGCGCGGTGGCACCGGAAGAGGTGCTGATTACCAATAGCTGCCAGGAATCCGTGGCGATTGCCCTGAAGCTCACGACGCGCCCCGGCGATACCGTGGCGATTGAATCGCCCACGTATTACGGCTTGCTGCAGGTGATCGAGTCTCTGGGCCTGAAAGCGCTGGAGATTCCCACCGACCCGGAGCAAGGGATCTCGCTGGAGGCGTTAACGCTGGCCCTGGAGCGCTGGCCGGTGGCCGCCTGTGTGGTGGTGCCGAATTTTTCCAATCCGCTGGGCGTGTGTTTGTCTGATGCCCGCAAACGGGCCCTGCTGACGTTGCTGGGCCGTTATCAGGTGCCCTTGGTTGAGGATGATATCTATGGGGATCTGCCGCTTTCCGGACCGCGTCCCCGGCCCATCAAAAGCTGGGATGATGACGGCCTGGTGTACTACTGCGCTTCATCGTCAAAAACCTTGTCTGCCGGGTTGCGGGTGGGTTGGCTGGTGTCGCCACCGGCGCAGCAGGAACGCGCAGAATATCTGCAGTTCATCAATACTGTTTCGGTGAATACGCCGGGGCAACTGGCCCTGGCAAAGTACCTGGAAACCGGGCGTTATGACCGTTTTCTTCGCCAGTTGTGCGCAGATCATGCATTGGGGGTGGCAAGAATGACGGAGCGGGTCACCCAGCTTTTTCCCCGGCAAACCCGGGTCAGTCGTCCGGCCGGCGGGTTCGTTCTGTGGGCAGAATTGCCCGACGACGTGGACACCACAGAGTTGATGGCGGCCGCGCTGGAAAAGGGCGTCAGCTTTGCACCGGGGATTTTGTTTTCCGCGTCCGGAAAATTCAGCAATTGCCTGCGACTCAATTGTGCGGTGAAGTGGGATAACCGGGTGGAGCAGGCACTGGTGACGCTGTCGCGGTTGCTGTAACGGCGGAATGGAAGACTGCTTTCTAGTTACGAGTTACGAGTTACGAGTTACGAGAAGCTAAAACCGGTTTTGCATTTCGCTTCTCGTAACTCGTAACTCAGTTTCTATGCCTTCGGCGGCGTTGCCTGGATTTGGCTTACATCATTACAGAGCCAAGCACTTCGCGCTTGTCGTCCTGCACTTTGATGATCTGGCCGCCTTCCTTGATCAGGGGATAACTTTCCTGCGTAGCGATGACCGAGATGGAACCATCGGCGTTATAGGTCAGTTCAGCTTCATTGCCCAATCCGTCGGTCACGGTCTCGGTGGTGCCAGCCACCTTGGCGCCTTCCTTGCTGATCGGGTGGTGCCAGTCCAGAACCCGATGGAGTTAAAAATGATGATATCGCCCAGCAGCGACAGGCCGTAAACGGGAATCCACCAGAAGGCAAAGGAAATCCCCTGATTGATGAACTTGTTGTTGGTGGCGTCTGAGTTCCAGTCCTGCACGGTATCGAACAGGGCATTCTGGCCAAGACAGCCGGTCAGCAGAGCGGCGACAGATACGTTGGTGATGATCTTTTTCACCGGACTCACCTTGAGTTGGATGCGTGAATTATTGCTGTCATTCTGCGGCAAGGGGAAGCAGGGACAGTGAATAGTTAATCGTTAATAACGACGCGACTGGAGTGGAGTGCTGTTGCAAACGCAAGAGGCCACGCCCGGACTCCGGGCGCGGCCTCTTGCACTTCAGAATCAACAACGCGTTTCTGCGCCGTTATTAATTATTCACTCTTAATTATTAATTGGGTTTACTCGCTTTCCATTTCTGCCAGCTCATCTTCAAAGAAGAATTTCTCTTCGCCGAAGGCCGGTTCCAGATGATTGAGCCAGGTGGCTTCTTCGTTGTATTTGGCGAAGAAGGGGCGCTGGACCCAATCGTGGTTGCGGCCTTGAATGAAACGCAGGGCGAAAACTTTCTCGCCGTTGATTTCGGTAACGCCCTGGATTTCCACCTTGCCCGGGTGGCTGGACATGCTGGGGCCGCGCGCGGTGCGAGCGATGCCGGAGACCTGTTTCATGGCATCGCGATAGATGTTCCAGGCCTTGGCCAGCGGCACTTCAAAGTAATGGCGGGCGCCGGTGTCTCGCTCTACGAACATGTAATAAGGAATGATGCCCAGCTCGACCTGGGTTTGCCACAGGCGCGCCCAGTCGTCGGCGTTGTCATTAATGTGCGCCAGCAGCGGCCCCTGGGCACGGATCACGGCACCTGTGGCGCGGACCCGTTTCACCGCTTCACGGGCGATGTTGGTTTCCAGTTCCTGCCAATGGTTGTAGTGGGCCATCAGCGCCAGGTGTTTGCCGCTGGCGATCACTTCTTCGAACAGGTGTAGCAGATCCTTGGCGTCGGCATCGGAGACCACGCGCTGGGGCCAGAAGGTGAGTGCCTTGGAGCCGATACGGATGGTGCGGATCTGTTCCAGTTCCAGCAGCGGCTCGATATGAGCTCGCAGGTTCTTGGTTTTCATCACCAGCGGATCACCGCCGGTAATCAAGACATCGGAAATTTCCGGGTGGGCTTGAATGTACTTCTTCAGCTGGCCGGCTTCCTTGGTAGCGATTTTCAGGTCGTTGTCGCCGATGAACTGGGCCCAACGGAAACAGAAGGTGCAGTAGCTGTGGCAGACCTGACCCTGGCTGGGGAAAAACAGCACAGTCTCGTTGTACTTGTGTTGGATGCCTTCGATCTTCTCGCCGTCCACTTCTGGGATGTTGTGTTCCATCTGCCCCGCAGGGTGCGGGTTCAGCGCTTCACGCACTTCGGCGATAGCGGTTTTAATGGCGGTTTTGTCGCCGCCACGCATGGCATCGGCGACCTTGTCGAAGTGTTCCGGGGCCAGCATGCCTTTCTGGGGAAAGGTGAGCTGGTAGATGGGATCATTGGGCACATTATCCCAGTTGATCAGTTCGTTGATCACATATTCGTTGACCCGAAACGGCAGAACATTGGCCACCACGTCCATGGCAAAGCGGGTCTCGTCGTCCAGGCGCTGTAGCGGTTCGATTTTGTCCAGCTGGCGCGCGGTGTAGACCTTGAAGCGACGGGGCTCGTCGTAGGCGTGGTCGAAAGTATGGGCCAACGTGGCGGTGCTTTCTTGGATGTCCTGGTGCAACGGAATAACGGTATTGGTTTCGGGCATGGTATTGCTCCTCATCATGCGCCGGCATGACGTAAACGCCGTCAACACCGGTACACTGGTGTTATCTAAACCAGTGGAATAATCGTGACTACTGATGGCCAGCGGCGGCTGGCGCTAAGCTGGGGCTTGTTAGCCCGTTTTACGTGCGTCGGCGTGGCAACGCAGAGGACTTGGAACGGATTGCCCCCCAGCCATATCGGGGGGGAGAGTGGTCGTTATCTGTACGCGGCTTAACTGGCGCCAGCTGACCGGTGCTCCAAAAGAGGGCGTATTCTAAGGAACCAACGAGCAAAGCGCAAAGCCCCACCGCCTCGGGCCTAGCCGGTTATGCTATCGTTGGGCCGATACCCGCTTCAGGGACGGAACTTGATGCCTTTGGATGCCACTTACTGGACCGCTGAGATTGATGCATTATTGATAATGCTGGAACCCTATTGGCCCTACGTGGCAGCCGTCATTAGTATCGGGTTGGCGGTAACAGTGACCGTGCATGTCGCTCAGAACAAACGTGATGCTCGGGCGGTGGCAGCGTGGACCGGTTTGGTCTGGCTGGTGCCGGTGCTGGGTGCTGTGCTGTATTACATGCTGGGGGTCAATCGCATTCGTCGGCGGGCTCGTCAGCTAACCGGTGGGTTGATCGACAGTAACGATGGCTGGCGTATCGCTGCCGAACCTGAACCGGATCTTGAACACCTGAAGGTCCTTAGTCGTCTGGTGGGGCGGCTGACACATCTGCCGCTTACTGATGGCAATCATATTACCCTGCTGGATGCGCCCATCGCTTATCAGGCAATGATGGATGCCATCGATAGCGCCACGGAAAGCATTTATCTGGCGACCTACATTTTCGGCAATGATGCTGCCGGCAAGCCGCTGGCGGATGCGCTTTCGGCGGCGGTGGCGCGCGGGGTCAAGGTGCGGGTGTTGGTGGACGGCGCCGGCGCCCTGTATTCCTTGCCTTCGATAGTCTGGCGCTTGCGCCGTGGCAAGGTGCCTGTGGAGCGTTTTCTGTATTCCCTGGCGCCGTGGCGCATGCCGTATTTGAATCTGCGCAATCATCGCAAATTTATGGTGGTGGACCGTCGCTATGGGTTTACCGGGGGGATGAACATCCGGGCGGGCTATATACAGCAGCCGCCAAAGATCACGGATTTGCATGCCCGTATTGAAGGCCCAGTAGTAGGGCAGTTACTGCGCACTTTTGCTGCTGATTGGTATTTCACTAGTGGTGAATTGCTGGACACCTGTTATTGCGGCCCAGCTTGGCTGGGCGCAGTGCAGTCCCGGGGTATCAGTGCTGGGCCGGATGCGGATTTCGATAAACGTCGGATGACGTTGCTCGCGGCCATTGGCAGCGCTGAATCCCGAATTCGCATTGTTACCCCGTATTTTGTGCCGGACCTGACTCTGCTGGCCACATTGCAACTGGCGCTGCTTAAAGGCGTGCAGGTGGAGATTGTGATTCCTCGCAAGAATAATCTGCGGCTGGTGCACTGGGCCAGCCTGCATGCTTTGCGCTGGTTGGTATCGGAAGGCGCGGAGCTGTACCTGTCACCGCCGCCATTCGACCACAGCAAGGTGATGACGGTGGACCGGCACTGGGTCATGTTGGGCTCGGGAAACTGGGATGCGCGCAGCCTGCGATTGAATTTTGAGTTTGACCTGGAATGCTATGGGGAGGCGTTAGCTGGGCAGATTGATGAAATGCTGGATGAACGTATTGCGTTGTCTCAGCGGTTCGACCAAGCGGGTTTTGAGCAGTTGGCACCTTGGCGACGGGTCCGTAATGCACTCGCGCATATGCTGGAGCCCTATTTATAAAAGGGGGTTAGTTAGCGCTTAGAGAAAAGCGTGATTATTTGTGTGGTCTTGATCGCGCACTGCCGGATTGAAGGGGCACATTTGCGCTATTGCTAGTGTTGATGGTTGTGAGCCTGCCCAGCGTTTGTCTGGGTGACTATGACGCGGTGGGCATGTATATGCATACATGGGGCTGGGCATTGGTTATCTAAGTCATCCCCCCTCTTGGCCAGTAAAAACCGGATGCCCCTGTGCGAGAGCCTGTTACCCAGGAGCCCAGCGGGCCACACGGGATTACCTCACGGCTACTTGCAGACACTGGGTGCCTGGCAGCAATCCGCAGGGAATCGAGCGGTGGCCGCGGTGACCCCCGAAAAGAAGTTAGCGCTTCAGGGGGGACCCTGGTCCCATCAGTGCCCAGATAATTAAGCCAATCAGCGGCACAATCAGTACCAATAATACCCACAATACTTTGGCGCCGGTTTCAGCGGAGGATTGGAGAATCATTACGATGGCGTAGATCGCCACGGCCAGTTGTAACAGTCCCAGTAATTTCATCGACATTCCTTTTTTATCCAACGTGGGCCTTCAATTTAGAGGACTTGGTGGAAAGGGTAAATCACTGAGGTGTAAAACCGGGTCAAGATTGCGGGCGCTCGCCCCATAGTTTTGTCTAGTGATCAGCATCAGACCCCTATAGAACAGGGCTATCACCGACAGGCGGCTCCAGAAACACAATGCTCACCAGCAGGTCGGCCAACAGAAAAGGCTGCTGATCCGAATGATCATAAAAAAGTGATGCAGAGGAAAAGGAAAGGTGGTGCCCCGGAGACGATTCGAACGTCCGACCTAGCGCTTAGGAGGCGCTTGCTCTATCCAACTGAGCTACCGGGGCTGAAAGAGGTGACGATTGTAAGGATTTTGCTGCGCGGTGCCAGTTATGGGGGAGCAAGCGGCTATTTTATCGGCGCTTACTCGCCCTGCGGGCGCCGGCAAAGCGGCGGTATCCGCTTCGCGTTCGTTCGGCCAAAGCACGCTTTGGCCCCCCCCGCACTCACCCAACTGAGCTACCGGGGCTGAAAGAGGTGAAGATTGTAAGGATTTTGCCGCGCGGCGCCAGTTCCGGGGGATGGTGGCTAATGTTGCGACGACTTTGGGTGATGTTGTGAGACATGTAGCGCTCCGCCCATTCCGCTATTGCTTGAAGCTTTCACGTAACGTTTGCGACAAGCCTGCATCTAATTGATAGCATTAAAGAAATTGAAAAAGGTGAAGTATGCAGGACACCCACGATTTATTGGTGCGCAGCAGCACAGATTTTCCGTCACTACGTCGCTATGGAACGTCCGTGTTGCAAGTGAACTTGGGTTATCTGTGTAACCTGAGTTGTGTGCACTGCCACGTGAATGCTGGCCCCACGCGCACCGAGCTGATGGATAAGGCCACTATCGACCTGGTTCTTCAGGTGATCCGCAAGCGGGATATCAAGGTCATCGACCTTACCGGCGGCGCGCCGGAGATGAACCCGCATTTTCGTTACCTAGTGCGTGAATGCCATGCACTCGGTGTGGAGGTTATCGATCGCTGTAACCTCACCATCCTGCTCGAACCCGGCTATGAGGACTTGCCACAGTTTCTGGCCGATCACCATGTGCATGTGGTGGCTTCTTTGCCGTGTTATTCCGAAGAGAACGTGAATAAGCAACGCGGAAAAGGGGTGTTTCAGGGGAGCCTAGAGGCGATTCGGCGGCTTAACGAAAAAGGCTACGGAGAGGATCGAGTATTGGATCTTGTCTATAACCCCACCGGTGCCTCCCTGCCGCCTCCCCAGCAGGCCCTGGAAGCCGATTACAAGCGCGAGCTGATGGAGCATTTTGGTCTGCGTTTTAATCATTTGTTGACGATTACTAATATGCCGATTAGCCGTTTCGGCGCGGTGTTGTTGGCCCATAATCAGTTCAACGACTACATGCAACTGCTGCGTGACAGTTATAACCGCGAGACTTTGCCGGCATTGATGTGCCGTTCCATGGTCAGTGTGGATTATCAGGGGTATCTCTACGATTGTGATTTCAACCAGATGCTGGATATGCCGCAAGGTCATCATGAAAACCATCAGCATCTGTCGAGCCTGCTGGATGAGGATATTGAAGGCGAGCCGATTTATGTGGCAGATCATTGCTTTGGCTGCACCGCCGGTGCCGGAAGCAGTTGCGGTGGCGCGCTGGGATGAGTCGGGTGAGCGTTATCATCCCTGTGCTCAATGAGGCCGATGTGTTGGCCGAGTCACTGGCGAGAGTGCGCGCTGCATTGCATGCAGGTGACGAACTGATTGTGGTGGATGGCGGCAGTACTGATGATAGTGTTGGTATTGCCCGGCAGATTGCCGATACGGTGCTAACCAGTGAGCCGGGCCGTAGTGCCCAAATGAATGCCGGTGCGAAGTGTGCCACTGGCGTATGGCTGTGGTTCGTGCACGCGGATACCGTGCTCGACTCGCGTCACCGTGAGGCCTTGGATGAGGCGCAGCCGAAAGGGCAATGGGGGCGTTTCGATGTGCGCTTGAGTCAGCCGCGTTTTCTGTTTCGCATAATCGCTTTCATGATGAACTGGCGTTCTCGCCTCACTGGCATCGCCACCGGCGACCAGGCCATCTTTGTGCGCCGGGATGTATTCTGGGAGCAGGGTGGATTTCCCGCCCAGCCATTAATGGAAGATATTGCCCTGTCACGCAGGTTGCGTGCGCAGTCTCGGCCCCTGTGTTTGCGTCCACCGTTAATTACCAGTAGCCGGCGGTGGGAAGCCAACGGCCCCTGGCACACTATTTGGCTTATGTGGACGTTGCGTTTTCGATACTGGCGTGGTGCTAGCCCAGATGTTTTGTATCGGGATTATTACCGGGGGGATGCGGGTTGACGGACACGCCATTGCTGATCATTTTCGCCCGAGCTTTGCAGGCAGGGCAGGTAAAAACACGGCTGATCCCGAACTTTGGTGCCGAAGGGGCCATGCAGATTTATAAGCAGTTGCTGTGGCGTACCTTTTCTGCCGCGCAGGAGTTTCCTGGCGATGTGCAGTTGTGGCTGGATAAGCCAGATGCGGCGTTGAAGGCTGAAGCAACAGTGCGTGGCTGGTCTTGTCATTTACAGTCGGATGGCGATCTTGGTGAACGGATGGCCAGGGCGCTCTCACATGGATTGGATCACTTCTCTCGGGTTTTGCTGATAGGTAGTGATTGCTTGCTGCTAGGTCGCCCCTACTTCGAACAGGCACTGCATACACTCGCGCACGCGCCTGTAGTGTTTGGTGCCAGTGAAGATGGTGGCTATGTGCTTCTGGGTAGCAGTCAGGCATCGCTCTGGTCTGCCGCTCGTTTTAACGGTGTCCGCTTTGGTGGTCACCATGCACTGCAGGATAGTTGTGCCTGTTTTGCTCCGGAACAAATAGTGGTGTTGCCGCCGCTATGGGATGTGGATGAAGCGAGTGATGTTGCCAGGGCCCGCTCGTCCGGACTTTTACCGCCTGTCGCTTGTCCTGAGTTGGTGGGTGCGAGGAAGGGTTGGACTTGATTAAATCTCTAGCCTGTAACACAAACAGAGTTTCTGTCGTGGCTGTGGTAGCGGCGGTAAAGGATCACGGGGTAGGTTGATGCAAGATGGATCGCTCCTCGATGCTGAGCTCGTTTCCGAATTGCGGGAGATAATGGGCCAGAATTTCCAGATGCTGGTTGAGTCCTTCCGGCGTGATGGTGAGCAACGTCTGGCCGCCATGGAAAAGGCGCTGGAAGCAGAGGATAAAGAGGCTCTTCGCCGCCAGGCGCACAGCCTCAAAGGTAGCAGCAGCAACCTTGGTGCTGTCCGTGTCGTAGATGTGTGCGTGGCACTGGAGTTAGCGGTGTCTAATCGTGAGTTAGCCAATGTTCCCGTTTTGCTTGAATGTTTAAAACAGCAATTCAGGCAGGCCTGCACGGCACTGCAGGCCTGCCTAGCGTAAAAAGATCGTCAGGGCTGGTCGGATTTTAGGCAAAAAAAACCCTCTTCCGAAATTGGGTGGAAGAGGGGTGTTGTGAGCGCTATTGCTAGCGCCTTGGGGGGATACTGGTCGATCTATGGTGCCATGTAGCACCACGTTTCTATGGAAATAATGCTACCGAGAAGTGCTTCCTCTTGCTGTAAAGAGCGGTGAGGAAATGTAAGAGTTTGAGTGGCTTTTGGCTTCGAGATGTAGCCATTTTGCTCCGAGCACTGGTTATTGGGTGAGGTATCTTGTAAGCAATCTCTTACAAGACTGTAGGATAAACTGGTGTTTTTGGCAAGATTTTAGGATTGAAACGCAGAAAAATATCATTAAGTATTTGTTTTTAATGGTTATTTGTCTTTTGTGTGATTTTCGTCCAGACTTTTAATATTTATTTTACCCACAGAGCAAAATCCGGTTGATATAGTATTTGCGTGTTCAGGGAGTTGGGCACAAGGATTTGCAGGGATTGCAGTACAAGGATGTTGCGGTGAGCGCAAAAGAGTCAGGATGACTCGACGCAAAAAGGGCGGCAGGATGCCGCCCTTTTATTTTGCCCAGAGAAAAAGGATCCGCTTAGCGGATCAGTTTCTCCCGCTTGTTGGGCACACCGTCCCACTCTTCAGCGTCGTCCGGCGCATCTTTCATTTCCGTAATGTTCGGCCACTTCTCTGCCAGCTCCGCGTTGATCTCTAGGAAATCTTGCTGGTCGTCTGGCAGCTCATCTTCCGAAAAAATCGCGTTTACCGGGCACTCCGGCTCGCATAGTGCACAGTCGATACACTCGTCCGGGTGGATGACCAGAAAATTCTCGCCTTCGTAGAAACAATCTACCGGGCACACTTCCACACAATCGGTGTGTTTGCAGTTAATGCAGTTCTCACCTACTACGAACGTCATATCCTGTCCTCGCCAGGTGTCTTCAATTTATACAGCGCCAGTGACTGATTATAACAGCAACGGGCACGGTCTCGCTTGGGGTGGCGCTAGTCTAGCGATATGCCCTGAGGCAGGCAAACGGAGTGTTGATATAAGGTTATAGCGCCAACACTCTTTCTATGCGCGCCGGCAGCTCGCGCCCACTTAGGTTGCTCTGCAGCGTCTCTAAGAGGGCTTAAGTCAGCTTTTTCAATGTATATAGCGCCTCCAGGGCTTGCTTTGGTGTCAGCTCGTCTGGGTCTAGATCGGTCAACGCCAGCTCGATCGCATTGGGTTCGTTGAATAGTGAGGCCTGGGCCGGAGCCGCCGCCGGTGATGGGGCGGCATAGCTGCTGGGGGGAGTGGCTGAAGGCGCCAGCGGTTTGCTTTGTTCCAACTCGCGTAATTTCTCACCGGCTCTATGGATCACGCTGCTCGGCACTCCCGCCAGTTGGGCTACCTGAAGACCGTAACTGCGACTGGCCGGTCCTTCTTGTACTCGGTGCAGAAAGACAATGCGGTTATCGTGTTCGCTGGCGGTCAGGTGTGCGTTGTAGATGCCCGGCAGTTGCTCTGGTAGTTGAGTCAACTCGAAGTAGTGTGTGGCGAACAGGGTAAACGACTTGAGATTGCGCGCTAGGTGCTCGGCGGCAGCCCAGGCCAGGCTCAGGCCATCAAAAGTGCTGGTGCCGCGGCCAATCTCGTCCATCAGTACTAGGCTTTGGGCGGTGGCGTTGTTGAGGATGTTGGCGGTTTCTGACATTTCCACCATAAAGGTGGAGCGGCCACCGGCCAGATCATCGGACGAGCCAATGCGGGTGAAGATCCGGTCCAGGCTACCGATGCGGGCACTGGCCGCCGGCACGCAGCTGCCAAGGTGAGCGAGCAGCGCGATCAGGGCGGTTTGGCGCATGTAGGTGGATTTACCGCCCATGTTGGGGCCGGTAATGATCACCATACGGCGGGCATTGTCTAAGTGCAGGCTGTTAGGAACGAACGCGTCGTCTAGCACCTGTTCCACCACCGGGTGACGGCCATCCACAATTTCGATGATCGCTTCGTCATCTACTAACTGTGGGCGCACCCAGTTGAGTGCTTCGGCCCGTTCGGCCAGCGATGCCAGCACATCGAGCTCGGCCACGGCGGCAGCACTGCGCTGAAGGGCGTGCAGGTCGTCGGCCACTTTTTCCAGTAGTGCTTCGTAGAGGCGTTTCTCCAGCGCTAGAGCTTTGCTGGACGCGGACAGGGCCTTGTCCTCAAATTCTTTCAGTTCGGGAGTGATAAACCGTTCAGCATTTTTCAGTGTTTGACGGCGTTGATAATCCGCCGGCGCCTGATCGGACTCGCGTCGCGACAGCTCAATGTAATAGCCATGCACGCGGTTGTACTTCACGCGCAGGGTGGAAAGCTGGGTACGTTCGCGCTCGCGGGTTTCGATATCCACTAAAATCGCACCGGCGTTTTCGCTGATGGAACGCAGCTCATCGAGCTCTTCACTGTAACCGGGAGCAATGACGCCGCCGTCGCGTATCAGCATGGGCGGATTCTCGATCACCGCCGTGCCTAGCAATTCTACCTGGTTCGGAAACTGGCCGATGCGCTCAATCAATTCGCAAAAACAATCGGCGGCGGGTAGGGTGCCGATTAGAGGCGGCAGCGCTTTGAGGCTGGCGTGCAGGCGCGTCAGGTCCCGAGGGCGAGCAGAACGTAACGCCACCCGGCCGAGAATGCGTTCCATGTCGCCGATGTCGTTAAGCACATCGCGGGCGGACTCAAAGCACCAGCCCTGACGCAGGGCGTCGATCTGGTCCTGCCGCTGGGTGAGCGTGGTGCGGTTGCGCAATGGCTGGTGTACCCAGCGTTTAAGCAAGCGCGCGCCCATGGCAGTTTTGGTGCTGTCCAGCACCCAGGCCAGGGTGTGTTGCTCCTGGCCATCCAGGGTTTCAGTCAGCTCCAAGTTACGGCGGGTGGCCGCATCCATGGCGACCGCATCATCAAAGCTTTCTACTGTTAGGCCGGTGATATGTGGGAGTTCGCCGCGCTGGGTTTCCTTGGCATAGCCAAGCAGTGCGCCAGCGGCGGAAACCGCCACGGGAGACGGCTCACCAAAGCCGGCCAGATCCTGCACCTGGAACTGTTGGCACAGCTGGCGACGGGCAGCGTCTTCATCAAACTCCCAGCTCGGGCGTTTACGAGTACCCGGTCGATCGGACCAGCGCCCCGGCAGACCATGCTCTTCACTGATCAACAATTCCGCTGGCGACCAGCGCTCCAGCAAGGCCTGTAATTGCTCGGCACCTTCTACTTGAGTGACGACAAAGCGCCCGGCGGCCAAATCCAGGCTGGCGCAACCGTATTGATTATTATGATCGAAAACCGCGCACAATAAATTATCCCGACGCTCTTCCAGTAAGGCCTCATCGCTCACCGTACCGGGCGTGACGATGCGAACCACCTTGCGCTCCACCGGCCCCTTGGCCAGCGCCGGGTCACCGATCTGTTCGGCAATGGCCACGGATTCGCCCAGCTTCACCAGCCGCGCCAGATAGTTCTCCGCCGCGTGGTAGGGAATGCCGGCCATGGGAATCGGCTTGCCGGCACTTTGACCGCGTTGGGTCAGGGTGATATCCAGCAGTCGCGCCGCTTTCTGCGCATCGCCAAAGAACAACTCATAGAAATCCCCCATGCGGTAGAACACCAGCTGGTCCGGGTGTTCGGCCTTAATGCCGAGGTATTGCTGCATCATCGGCGTATGTTGGCTTAGGTCCGCGGTCACAGGTCCTCCATGGGGGGTAATGAATCAGTGGGCGGTCATGATATAGCGATATGGGAGAGGATTCATGGGGAGATCTGGATGGTTTTTAGGAGGGACTATCTCTGTCTGCCCATTACCGAGTTTATATGTAGGTCGAATGAAGCCGTTTGGCTTGCACGGAGGGCATCATTCATGCTGCCCCGCGATTTAAACGAGGTTGCCGTTGCCAGGCATAAAAGCCGCTGGGGTGAACGTCCAGCAGGAAGCATCGCTCGCTATGCTTCTTTATAAAGGCGTACCTCAATCGGACTGACTGGCGAAGTACGCCGCGGCTTTTTTAGGATGTCACGCTCTTCGGTAACGCGGTTAAGCTCTTTCTGGAGCCGGCGGATCTCTGCTAGGTCATCGGTCTTAGCCTGATGCTGCTCGGAATCCGGGCCAAACTTTCTGATCCAGGCGTACAGGCTATGGGTGGTGACGCCGAGCCGGTCGGCCACTTGGGCCACACTGTGACCACGATCAGTCACCTGACGAACCGCCTCAATCTTGAATTCTTCGGGATAGTGTTTGCTGCTCATGGGTACCTCTCTGATTGCCATTTTGGATGGCTGAAAGGTGTAGCAAACTGGTGGCGATTCAGTCGGACGACTGGAATCGCCACCGCTGTGGCCGAAGAAAAACATCAATTATTGTCCAGGATTAGTTGACCACTACATTATGAGAAGAGTGGGTTTCGCCATGTTGCTCATAGCGTTCTCCTTACCCATAGCAGGCTGGGGCTATGGGACCCCGTGCTCAACAGAACGGGGGCAAATGCTCGTAGGAGATATCTCAAAATTTGCTAAGCCGTTTAGACCACTACATCTCACGTTTTGACGTTTTCCTGATAAAACCTCCACAGAATTGTTACACAGGGTGGGTCATTGTACTCACTCAATGTCAGGTCGACTTTTTTATAGTCGTCAATGTGGTGGGTTTGCTAATGAACACAGTCTTTCCTCGCCAACTGCAGGGATTTGTGGCGGCCGGAGGCATTGCTACGCTGTTCCACTGGCTTGTAATGGCAGCATTGATCGCCATCGGGCTTGACCCCATTCTGGCAACCGCTAGTGGAAGCGTGTCTGGCGCGGTGCTGAATTACACCCTTCAGCGGCGCCTGGCATTTCGCAATGCTGGCCCTCACAGGGCCACGCTGTGGCGCTATATAGGATCCTGTCTTGGCGCATGGTTCTGCAATATCGTCTTATTTTTTCTGCTCAATCACGTATTAGCCCTTCCTGTCACCTTGTCACAAATAGTGACCACGGGGCTTGTCGCTGCACTGAATTATATCGTCTACCAGAGGTTGATTTTCCATGAACAAACGCTTTGAGTTGCCAGTCATGCTTTTTGATGGTCCTCTTGATAGGCCGCTGTTGTCACTGGTAGTGCCGCTGTACAACGAACGCTCGATGCTGCCTCTTTTCTTTGAGCGCGTTCTACCTGTGCTTTTCTCCCTGGACTTGTACTGGGAAATCGTGCTGATAGATGATGGCAGTGACGACGGAAGCGCCCAATATATCCGCAACGTTATTGGTCGAACGCCCGGCATCCGGCTAATCAAGTTGAGTCGAAATTTCGGCAAAGAGGCCGCGATGACCGCAGGGCTGGAACACGCTAAAGGCGATGCGGTGATTGTTTTGGATGCAGACTTGCAAGATCCACCTGAGCAAATTCCGGCGATGGTCGAATGCTGGGAGTCGGGTGTTGATGTTGTCCTGATGCAGCGCCGCTCACGGGCAGGAGAAACTGCGTTCAAACGATGGAGTGCTCATCTCTTCTATCGACTGCTGAACCGAACTAGTAGAACAAATATTCCCGTAGATACCGGTGACTTTCGATTGATCAGCCGCAAGGCCGTTACCGCATTGTTGCTGCTGAAAGAGCGCAACCGTTACATGAAAGGCTTGTTTGCCTGGATCGGTATGTCGACTCAAGTCATCCAATACGATCGTGAACCCAGAGCGGCAGGCGAAACAAAATGGGATTACCCTGGGCTTGTCGGATTAGCACTGGAAGGGCTAACGTCGTTTTCTATATCGCCCTTACGCTGGGCAACTTTGATCGGACTAATCGCTGCCAGCATGGGCGCGGTATTCGGTGTGTGGATTGTAGTCAAGACACTCATGCTAGGCGATGCCACCAGCGGTTACCCCTCGCTGGTGGCCATCATCAGCTTTCTAGGCGGTATTCAGTTGATGAGTGTGGGCATTGTGGGTGAGTACGTCGGCAAGACTTACATGGAATCAAAGCAGCGCCCTGTGTACCTGATTGATGAGGTGATTGAAAATCGGAGTGGCACAGGCCAACAGGCGCAACGTAAAACAACGGGAATGCGATATGTCAAAGAGCTTTAACGTCTGGCTGTTGATACTCGCTGCCGTGCTGGTTAGTCGTTTCATAGGCATGGAATTTTTTCCTTTTTCGGATACCACCGAGCCGCGTTACGCGGAAATTGCCCGCCTGATGGCGGAAACTGGTGACTGGATTACGCCGTGGTTCGAGCCTGGCGTTCCTTTTTGGGGTAAACCGCCCTTGTCGTTCTGGGCTGAGGCGGCAGCCATCAAGATATTTGGTATTTCGGAGTTCTCGCTGAGGTTTCCGGCATGGTTGGCAACGCTCGCTATGGTGTGGCTTGTTTGGCGACTGGCGCGAAAAATTTGGAGTGTGCAGGTTGCTCAATGGAGTTGCTTGGTTTTTGTAACCATGACGCTCACTTACATCAGCGCCGGCGCCGTTATGACAGATGCTTTTTTTGCATTGGGTACTACCCTTACTCTCGTCAGCTTCTGTTTGGTGATGGCAGGAGAGGGAGGGTTGTGGCGATGGCTTTTTTTTCTTGGAATGGTGATCGGGCTTCTGTCCAAAGGGCCGCTGGCCCTCGTTCTGATCGGGATCCCCATCGTACTTTGGTTATCCATTTCGTGGCGGGAGGCGGCCAATAACCTTGGGCGGCTGCCTTGGTGGCGAGGCATTTTGATGACGGCCGTTTTGGTTTGCCCTTGGTACATAGTAGCTGAACTGAAAACCCCAGGGTTTCTGGATTATTTTCTCGTAGGAGAGCATATTCGACGATTTCTGGATCCCGGATGGGCGGGAGATCTCTACGGCAGTGCCCATAACCAGCCCAAAGGCATGATCTGGATGTTCTGGTTATGGGCTTCGTTCCCGTGGGGCATCGTTGCGCTGGTGAGTCTGGCACTTGCATGGTTCAGGGGGGAAAAGCGCGGTATCGTAAGCAAGACAATATCAAGTCCCTGTGTCAGCTTTTTATTGGTCAGCGCACTGGCTCCCATGCTGTTCTTCACGTTCGCAGGCAATATACTCTGGACTTACATATTACCGTCATTGCCGTTTACAGCTATTTTGGTTGGCCGTTGGGCTTCGGAATGTCAGTCTTTCCGATTGGCATGCTTACGGAGTGGTTTGGTGGCATTGGCGCCGATTTTACTGACCGTGTTCGTTGGTCTTACCGCTACGGGTTGGCAATCACTTAAAACAGAGAAAGAGCTGGTAAGCTATTATCAGTTAACCCGGACAGCTGACGATAGCCCGTTGATCTATCTGGATGACCTGCCATTTTCAGCCCGATTCTATTCAGGTGGAGCCGCTTTGGAAATGACAAAGGGCGGATTGAACAACCTACAGATGTCCGAGACGTATCAGCATTTGTATGTTGTAGTTCCCAGAACCTGGCCAGCCGAAAAAGTGGCTGGCTTAGCCTCTTCCGTTCAAAAGGTCATGGAAAATAGACGCTATCAATTGTTGGTAATTGCCGGGTTGCCGCACGACCAGCAATCGGTATCTGATGCCAATGGAGTTGACTTGAGTGACACCTAACCAACCACAGCTCAGACTATTAATCGTTGAAGATCAGGTAGACCTTGCAGAAAACCTGTTCGAGTTTCTGGGTGAAGATCGTTACATACTGGACTTTTCTCCAGATGGTTTGACCGCATTGCATCTGCTTGCTACGCAAAGCTATGACGTTATCGTGCTCGACCTGATGCTGCCCGGTGTGAATGGCTATGATATTTGCAAACGTATCCGCAACGACCTGCAGTGTCAGACTCCTGTCATTCTGATGACGGCACTGGGGGGGCTGCCCGACAAAGAAAAAGGTTTTGATTACGGTGCAGATGATTACCTCGTGAAGCCATTCGAGTTGCGTGAGTTGCAACTACGGGTTGAAGCTCTGCACCGGCGCTTTGCACCGCAGAGGCCGATCCTGAGAGCGGGTGATATTCTGTTCGATCCTGGAGCGTTGGAAGTAGAATTGAATGGGTTGAAAACGGCCTTGTCCGGCACACCTGCTCGCCTATTTGAATTGTTGGTTCGTGCATACCCTAGTTTTCTCAGCCATGAAGCATTGAGTGATGCTTTATGGGGAACTCGCCATGGGGAAATGGAAAACAGCCTTCGTACCCACATCTATACTCTTCGAAAATCCCTGCAGGCAGGCCTGGGTAACAGCCTAGTAAAAACCATCCATGGGCGGGGATACAGCCTTGAAGGCCCAGAGAAAACGCGCGCGGGTACACTGTGAATTCATCCTTGACCCAGCGCCTGGCCCGAACTCTGTTTTTCCTGATTGCCGCCTCCACAGCAACCTCAATGATTATTGTTGAGGTGTTTGTTCATGATGTTGAGGACACCATTCTTGATCTGGAGCTCAAGGAGGAGGCCGAGTATTTCACGGAGCAAATCCGGGAAGGACGCTTTCAGCCAATAAAAACAGCACAGCTGGAGGCCATTTTCTTGCCTGAAGGCGAGGCAGAAGCTTTACTCCCAGAATATTTCCGTAGTCGCCATTTGCCATTTTCCCAAGAAGTAGAGATAGGCCAGACAACACTACTGATACTGGGAGAGCAGTTGGAATTCCCCGATGGCAAGCTTTTCTTGGCCCAGGATATTACGATTATGGAAAGTCGTGAGACCTTGGTTCAGCTAGCTCTGGCTGGTGTCGCTGGTTTCATGTTCCTGATTGGTTCTATTGTTGCCCACACAGCAGCCAGGTACTTGGTACGCCCTTTCAAGAAGTTAACTCGTGAAGTCCTTAACACAACACCCGGTTCGTCTATGCTGCAAATTACCACGGATTACCGTGACCAAGAGTTTTGCAACATTGCTCAGGCATTTAACCGCTTCCTATCTGAGCTTGAAGATCACATCGAGCGTGAGAAATCATTTGTGAAACTAGCCAGTCATGAGCTGCGTACGCCGTTGGCCGTTATTGGTGGGGCTTTGAATGTACTGGAACAACGACAAAGTTTGTCGTCGGCGGATCAGAAAACGCTTACCCGTATTCGCCGTGCTATGCAGACCATGCGCGACGATACGGAGGTTTTGCTCGAACTTGCTCGCAGGGAAGCGTTCGAAAGCGAAGCGAGAACCATTGTGCTGCAAGAGCTTGTCCAGAACACTATTGATGACCTTGAACATGGGTACCTGGATCAGGCCGGACGAATCACGGTTTATAACAACAGCCCGGGGTTCAAAGTTACAACACATCCCATCCTAGTGGGTATGTTAATGCGTAACCTGTTGCAAAATGCACTTCGACACACCCGTGCCGAAGTGGAGGTTAGAATGATTGAGAACCGAATTTCAGTGCGAGACTTCGGATCTGGGCTTCCGATAAAAGTAGCTGAGCACCTGAATTCTGGTGCTGCGTCCAGCTCTAACAACTTCAAGGCCGGAGATTTCAGCAACGCTACCTTTGGGTTACTGATCGTCCGATTGGTTTGCGAGCGACTGGGTTTGGATCTGGAGGTTACGCGGTCAGGTAACGAAGGAACTGAGTTCCTGATTCACGTTCATAACCTCACCTGATCATTTGACTCAGGTAGCCAGTAGGCTTTTTCCCGATACAGATTAAGCGCAAGTATGTAGTGGTCAAGTATTTTTAGCCACCGACTTTTGAGTATTCCAATACTTTTTTCCGTCACATTCGGTGGCAGTCCATCGTTATGCTTGTGCAGCCCTCAGGCTGCTGTAGTAACCGATCATATACTCGGTGCAGCTTGCTTCGCGGCCGCCAGAGGATAACCGTTCAATAAACTGGTCTGAACCAAGGTAAATTTGGTTGTGCAGTTTCTCCTAGGCAGATGGTTGGCTGCTGCCTTCGGCAACAAATTGCTTGTAGCCTGTGCGAGAGCTGGCCAAGGTGTCGCTGAAGGCTTGCAATATCCATTCGGTTGTCAGGCAGAGAGGGGATTCAGCCAACCTTCCAGTAGGGCGATAGCTACTCCAGGGCCACTCAGCAGCAGAGTGAAGCATGCGTGCGCGTACGGGATTCAAGTCAATATAACGCGCCAGTTCGAGCAGGTAGCTTTCCTTCTCCACCAAAATTTCCTTGAATCGACCTTGTAGAAGATGACCTACACGCCTGTGGCGTGTGTTTGTCCACTCCCCCTTTAGTGAGACAGCCCTAAACTAGAGTTTTCCACTTTCTGGCGATACACCGCTGGCGGTATGTCACCCAGGCTTTCATGCGGCCGCTCGTCGTTGTAATCCAGCATCCATAGCCACGCCATTTCCCGAACCTGCCCTAGACTCTCGAACAGATAGGCGTCAAGGAACTCATAGCGGAATGAGCCGTTAAATCGCTCGACGAAGCCATTCTGTTGCGGTTTGCCAGGCTGGATGTAGGCGACCTCGATGCCTTTCTCTTCACACCAATCATAGAACTCCGCTGCGATCAGCTTTGGCCCGTTATCCACCCTGATCTGATTTGGCAGCTCACGCTCTTGCTCAAGGCGCTCCAGCGTCCGCACTACACGTCCTGCTGTAATCCCCCCATTTTTAACCGCCCG
>NZ_KI965905.1:0-220115 GCF_000524665.1 Alcanivorax sp. 97CO-5 | reverse complement strand
CCTCGATTAATTTTCGGGGGGATTACAAATGAACCTGCGGGTAGCGGCCTCATCACAAACGCCACGAACCGAATATTTCATCACTTCCGGATCGCTGAGAATTTCGGTCAATGCGGGAGCGTCATCGAGGGCAAATCGCCGTACAATCAACCTTTCCGTTTCACAGATTTGCACCATCGCCTCCCAGTCCATAACGCCTTGCGTAAACCGCCAGAGCCTAGTGCCGATCAGATTCACCCACTTGTTAAGCTTTGCTTAGTTCGGCACAGGCCACATTATTTATATGATTTTTAACTATTTTTGATATTTTGTCTTTCAACCATTCAGGCCCATCGTCCGACATATCGTTATGCTTTGACTCTGGTATTTCTATTATACAAATATCGTAATCAGTACTTTCCTTAACTGTCGGGAGCACGCCGTCGTCTGCGGGAAAGTCACTGCCTCGTATAGACAAAACACTAATATCTTTCGTTCGTGGTACCGGTACGCGCCTGTGGTCAAGAGTGATTATCGATTTCACATAAGGCTTTTCTTCGTTGCCAAGCCACGCAGAAATATCCCCACCGTTAGAATGACCAACTAAAAGTAGATCGTTAAATGCATAGTTGGGATAACGAAATTCAAGTTCACCTTTGAGAAAGCCAAGTGTTCTCGCCCCTCTAATCCAGTTTTCACTTCTTGTCTCAAAAAGATCACCTTGTACTGAAAGTGAAGGATCTTCAGGCAACTCATGCAGTATAGCAACCACCATATATCCTAGTTTGGCAAGCTGATTAGTTAAAAACGTATACTTGGTATGAGCTACGCCATATCCCGCACTAAGGAATGCAACCGGACACTTATTTTCAACGGTACAATTGCTGATATTACTTGGATAGGATATTTCGATAGGGATTGATCTGTTTCGACTTTCATCCTGAACTTCTTCAGCATTCACAGCGCCCACAAAAAACATGGAGAAAACTAAAATAGCTTTCAAATACGGCACAATTCCTCCTAGAGGCCTAACGATAAAAGATGGTCGCTGATTGTGTTTTTACAAGCTTGGACAAATTGCATATAAATCCGCAGACGGAGATTTAATGTCTGCGCTGAACTCTGGCTTAGTGGTGCATTTTAAGTGGTAAGTATAAGAAGCAATAATTTTCTGTATTTGATCAGGCGAAAATTTCTTAGGCATTTTATTATACGGAAGAGTCATCCGAATCTGTGTGTGATATTGATTTATATAGATATTTGAAGCGTTCTTATCAAGAAGCGACCAGGTTTGTTGTGGCTTAGTAGTGCAACCAATCATGGATATTGATAGAAGCATTAGCAAAGTAATTTTGATCATGCCTCTTCCTTGTGAATGCCTGTAACGCTGCCAATAACGGCAGAATTGTTGTTGGTTAGTTTGTGCAAAATGGCGAAGCCACTCACAAACTGAGCAGCGAAAAGACTATCCAAGAAGAGTAGCGACTGATGTTGCTTGGCCTTAACCATGTTGTTCACTATTTTTTTTAGCTAAAAACCAATGAGATGAAAACAAAATAATGTCCAAAATAATAATTATAAGTAGTCGAAAAAATGACTGCGTCGCTGATCTCACCTCAATATTCAGGCTTCTTTGCCAGCTTTCTTGTCTCTCTTTAGTAACTTGCTCAGCAGTTAGGTCTTTTTCACCATCTAATTTTTCTTTGCACGCATGGCATGATCGATTGAGGTAGGAGTCATTATCCAAATGATTTTCGTAAGTCTTACTGTTAATCGTAAACTCTGGGTTTGCTATTTGGACTAAATCCCAGCTCCCGACACCAAGCGCAATTACCAAACAGACTACGGTAAAAAAACAAACTGCTAGTGCGTAAATTTCGATTAGTGTTCGTTTCATGATGGCTCCTTAAATAGTTAACGCTGAAATAAGCGGCGGCTAAAAGCCGTCCGGTGGACGGCCGCCAGGCCGGGAACAAACTTGATTGACTGGTTAAATGCCATAAGCCCGCTCAACCTTTGCAACTCGGATTTTGAATTCGGAATACCAAGCTTTATGGCCCAAACGCTGGGCTTCAAGGTGCTCAGCATTTTGCTTCCAATTACTGATCGCTTCCTCGCTGGACCAGTATGAAACAGTGATACCAACGTCCTCGCGGGCTGACTCGATACCAAGAAACCCTTCCTGCTCGGCGGCCAGTTCGATCATTCTGTCTGCCATAGCACCGTAACCATGATCACCATCCGTGCGAACAGAACTAAAAATCACCGCGTAATATGGCGGACTCGGAGTATTAGCGATCCCTGACATAACTTCCTCTTGGGCATTTAACGCTTACATAAGCGGCGCGCGGCTTTTTGCGCGTCCCAGTGAACGGTAGCGAACGAACCTGATGTTTTGTTAGGGTATTTGCAGTTCTGCAAACGTATTTGCACTGCTTTCATATAGATATGTTTGAACAAATAAGTTAATTCCTAGGTTACCAATATAGGCGCATTCAATTAGAGGCATTATATTATGCCCGAGTTCACCACCGCTTTTCCATCTGCTCAACAAGTCCACGCCGTTTATTAGATTTTTTTCGGCTTGTTCTCTGTTGATTTCTATCCACACTGTTTGATCGTATTTCTCACACTGTGGAACAAAGAAGGACCACGAAGATGCCGGATACTTTTCGCTATAAATTTCGGGATTAAAATCTTCAAAATCAAAGAGGCTTACTCCACCAATATGCCTGACATAAGGATAGGTTGCTGAACCACCTCTCGTACAACAGCGCTCACTGTCAGGAATGTCTGGAGCTGGTGAAATAGCACCGAATTCAAGTATTCGGTTAAACCTCTCTAGACTAGTTGTGTGCCAAAGCCCACCCATCAATTCGATTGGAAACATATTATTAACTCAACGCAAACAAGCCCTAACGCCCGCATTTGCGGCTGGTTTGGCGCGCAACGAAAAACCAGTCCAGCAACATGCGCTTGTTATATTTTATAATGCAAGGAAACCATCACTCTGAGACAAGTCACAAAGACCTTTGATCATTCCGTAGATTCTTGCGATGGCGCTCGTTATAGTCCGATTTTCCAAATTCTGAGCATTGGCAATTGTTGAAACAAAACTATTAACGCGAGGTTCTATACTCTCGTAGTCAAGGTTGTGTGCAAGTTTATTTCGGATGCTATTCAGTTCTTTAACTTGCTTCCAAAGCCACTCTGGTTCCTGGTTTTTCAAACACATACTCTCGCCTATCGCAATGCAGTGGGCAGCTGTAAATTGTTTTTTTTCAAATGCATCGGGGTTTGGAAAACGAGATAAAATAAAGTTTCTAACCAGCCTTTCTATCAATAACTGCCCTTTCAGAATAATTAGAACAGGATCCGCATTTTGATCCGGAAGATGGTCTGCAAGTTCATTATAAGCCGCCCAATCTTCTGGCGTTGCTTGCGCTAGGTCATGGCGAAGACTAAGAAAAAACTCAAGTGTCTTAGGGTCTTCTTTGCCAGCTTCAACATACTCCCTACATTCTGAAATATGCTTATCTAGTAGCTCTAAGGTTAGCAATTCACTCTCCGAAAAATATAACGCCTGCCAGCAGGGGCCGAAAAACCAGAGCGAAGCGGCGGTTTTTTGGTCCCTCTGGCTGGCTTTGTTAGGCATTTTTAATTTCTTTAATCAAGTCAATGTCATTTATTGAGTTTACGATATTTAGTGTGTTTTCAAAATCAATTAGTAGGTGATCATCAAGCCCTGCCATTAACAACCCAACTGCTGATTCATTTACCTCTCTTAAGTTTTCAGCCGTATCTTGTGCAAGCTCTTTATGATTCCAGACTCGACCATATACTTCATAAAGATCTTGCACATGATTCCCTTCAATTAGAAGGATTGTAAGATCGCGTTGAACTTCAAATTGCGACAAGTAAGGAGTTTGCCCTCTAGCAATTGCTTCATCTGCTCCCCACGTGACATACCCGGCAGCATATGATTGCTCTTTTGCAAACCATGAGTGCCCCTCAAAGTTGTGGCCGGCATCGTAAAACCCACCATGGTAAAAAATTTTACCTGCGCGAATAACTAGCTCTTGTCTATTTGATAAATACTGAATTATTGGGTGCATGGATTTATTGCCTAACGCCCGAACTCACGGGACAGTTTGTAGCCGCGGAGCGGCGGAGAAGTGGTCCCGTGCAGTGACTTGTTATGTGTTGAATCTATCGACCTAAGCATCGGATGTTATTTCAATAAGAACAAATTTTGAGGAGCTATCAGATTTTCCGAACTTGAGCCAAGGCTTGCCTGCGCCATCGTTTAGCCTGCTCGATTCGGCTTCAGATTCAGAAATATTCAAAATCTCGAATATTTGGACAGGAGCGCCGTCGTGCTTAAGGCCCTCGTCCTCCGTGTAGCAGGCCACGGACTGCTCTGGATTAAACTGCTGCAGCTTCTTGATCAAATCCTTGATTTTCATTGCAACTCCTTATTCGTCAACGTGCTGAACACATAACAGCGTATTCAGTCGAACGATTCGACATATCTTTTTTCGACATATTTCTTAACAGGCTACCGTATATAATTTCGATAAACCCATAACATTTAGCAACTTACCCAAGAAGTGAGAATCTTTCCCATCTGACAAAACTCGAACGAGCGGCCTATTTCCGGGGACTCCATGCACATTTAAGTCGCAATCCGAAATAAATATCAATGACTTAGCGAATCTTGAGATATCGCCTACACGCATTTGCGCCCCGTTCTGTTGAGCACGGGTTTCCATTGATTTCGGCCTGGGCCAGCGCATCGCTCGTGAAGGAAAAGGAAAAGGAAAAGGAAACAAGGATCGAATCACTCTACTTTCCAGCCAGTAGCATGGGCGGCTGAGGCTTCAGATAAATATAGCCACCTGCTATTACAAGCAGGGAACAATTTCCACGTTAGATATTGCCTTTTTCCCCTTGGGTCACGGGGCAAGACATGCCCCCTCGTGTGCTTTTTTCTTTCCGAATCTTCTGCGCTTTTTTCGCGTCTTATTTTCTGGATAAAACCAGCATGACAAGCTTGACCAGAAGATAGGATGAAAAGACAAGAAAAACCCAGAACGCAAAATATGGATAGATAGCCGGAGCAGCCAAATAATCGCATCCCTGCTGACATGTGACAGCGTAATAAATGCCTGATAACAGGCACGTAATCCCTGAGCCAATAAGCCCAATGAAATACAAAAGTGGCTTTTTCAAGTTAAGCATCCATTAATGTAGCGTAATCAGAACCCTATAAGCGGTTCCCCTTTAGCTCAACCGTTTCCCTATTAGCACCCTGTTGTTGATGATGACCGACGAAACGGCCTGGCATAACAGCCCTTTGTGGTGCCATAGCCAAGTTGCCACACAGAACTCAAAGCAAGATTGCGTTGAAAACAGGTCAACGCCAGTGATACTCGAGCTTTTCTACCCCTCAGGGGAAAACTGCCCTGTTTCCAAAAACACCTTTACCTGCTCAATCACCGCGCCGTTTCGCATCATGAACGGATGCGTCACCGGCAATACCAAATGATCCTGCATGCCTTCGACTTTGGTTCTTTCCACGGTGACTTTGCCGTCATTGGGGCCGGGAAGTTGGGTGGAGAGCAGAAAATTGATGGTTTGGTTGCCGGCAATGACTCCCACCGGAAAATCCACTGGGCCAAGCTGGTTGGGGATGCTATCCGGGCCGGTGCCCATTTGGCTGCCGGCGGGGCCATTGAACCACTGGAATGGCGCCCAGCTACCGAGGCGGTCGACGACTTCACTGCCCTGATTGGGTGGGCCGAGCATGACGGTTCTGCCCAGGCGTGGAATCGTATGTTGGCTGAGATACTGGCGCAGCAAAATGCCACCCATGGAGTGGGTGACAAAATGAACCGCCCCGTTGGGTGGGCATTTATTCAGTGCGGCGCGAAGGGTTTCAGCGGCAAGGGTTTGAATGTTCTTTTTGGTAGAAGGATAGCCCTGATTAACCACGGCATAACCGCTTTTCTCCAGGGCCGTTTCCATTTTCTTCATTGAATGGGCGGTTCTGGCCAACCCATGCAACAACACAACGCATTGCGGCTCGTCCATGCTTTCCTCCGCCTGTGCTGAAGGATTAACGAACACGGACGCCAGCAATACTGCCAGCGCCCCTACCCTGCCCGTGAAAAGGCTAGCCAATTTGATCCAGTGCGGTTTTGAGGCGGGCCACCGCCGCATCCACGTCGCCGAGTTTGTCCAAGCCAAACAGGCCAACACGGAAGGTTTTGAAGTCCGCCGGTTCGTCACACATAAGAGGCACACCACCTGCGGTCTGCAGACCTTGCGCCACAAACGCCGCGCCACTTTTAATGCCATCGTCGCCGGTGTAGGACACCACCACGCCGGGAGCTTCAAAGCCCGGTGCTGCCACGCTGGCAAAACCATGCTCAGCCATCAACGCACGGACTGCCTTGCCCAGCTGCCACTGTTGGGCTTTAACGGTGTCCAGGCCACGTTCCACGGTTTCCAGCATGGTGTCGCGGAAAGCGGTCAGCGCATCGGTGGGCATGGTGGCGTGGTAGGCATGGCCGCCGTTTTCATAGGCAATCATGATGTCGCGCCATTTACGCAGGTCGCAGGCAAAGCTGGTGCTGGTGGTCTCCTGCAGGCGCTTGTCGGCCGCTTCGCTGAGCATCACCAGTGCGCTGCACGGCGAGCTGCTCCAGCCTTTTTGTGGCGCGCTGATTAACACATCCACGCCGCACGCCTGCATATCCACCCAGATGGTGCCGGAGGCAATGCAGTCGAGCACGAACAGGCCACCCACGCTGTGCACTGCATCTGCCACCTGTTTGATGTAGTCATCGGGCAGAATAATGCCGGACGCCGTTTCCACATGAGGCGCAAACACCATGGCCGGTTTTTCAGCCTTAATCGCCGCGACCACGTCTTCAATAGGAGCCGGTGCAAACGCCGCTTGCGGCTGGTCACTAACCGGTGACGCCTTGAGCACGGTTTCTTTGGCGGGAATCTTGCCCATCTCGAAGATCTGGCTCCAGCGGAAGCTGAAGAAGCCATTGCGGATCACCAGGCAAGATTGATCGGTGGCAAACTGCCGGGCCACCGCTTCCATGCCATAGCTGCCGCCACCGGGCACCACGGTCACCGAATGTGCGTTATAGACCTGCTTCAGGGTCGATGAGATATCCCGCATCACCTGCTGAAAGCGCTGTGACATATGGTTCAGGGAACGGTCGGTGAAAACCACGGAATATTCGAGCAGACCATCACGGTCAAAATCGCGGGGTAAAGCAGGCACAGGTTTCTCCCAATCAACAAGGTTAGGGGTACGGGGTCTTTCGTCTGTCTTGGATACTGGATTGCCCGGCCCACCGCAACCGTTTGCCCCCTCTGGACGGCAAAATAGTGGCAAAAGCAGTTCAACTGCTTAAAAGACCACCAATGGTCTGTATCCCCCTGCCTATTAAGCTTATTCGCTATCATTCTTGAGCCAATACAGGCGCTGCCGCATACTATGCACCCTTAACGCCTTGTAAACATGGCGTTTACTCCTATTTTCGGCAAGCGAGCCTGCGATCACATGACTGAGTACGTCCTGATTCTGATCAGCGCTGTGCTGGTGAACAATTTCGTGCTGGTGCAGTTCCTTGGGCTGTGCCCATTCATGGGGGTCTCCAATAAAGTGGAGACCGCCATGGGTATGTCTTTGGCCACCACTTTCGTGCTGACCCTGTCTTCGGTGCTTGCCTACCTGACCTGGGCCTACATTCTGGTGCCCTTTGAACTGGAATACCTGCGCACCATCAGCTTTATTTTGGTGATCGCCGTGGCCGTGCAGTTCACCGAAATGTTTGTTAAGAAAGCCAGCCCCTTGCTGTACCGGGTGCTGGGCGTCTTTCTGCCCCTCATTACCTCTAACTGTGCCGTGCTGGGCGTGGCCCTGCTGAATGTTCGCCAGGAAGACGCCACCTTTATGTCGTCGCTGACCTATGGTTTCGGTGCCGCCATTGGTTTTTCCCTAGTACTGATTCTGTTTGCCGCCATGCGTGAGCGCATTGCCGTGGCCGATGTGCCCGAAGCTTTTCGCGGCCCCAGCATCGGCCTGATTACCGCTGGCTTGATGTCGCTGGCGTTCATGGGCTTTTCCGGGTTGATCAAGCTATGAGTGGTGTACTGATTGCTGTCGCCGCCCTGCTAGCTTTGGCCGCCGTGTTCGGTGCGGTGCTAGGTTTTGCCTCGGAAAAATTCAAAGTGGAAGGCGATCCGATCGTCGACCAAATCGACTCATTGCTGCCCCAAACCCAATGCGGCCAGTGCGGCCATCCGGGCTGTCGCCCCTACGCAGAAGCCATTGCTGAAGGCGAAGAGCACAACCGCTGCCCGCCAGGGGGGCAAGACACGGTTGTTGCGTTATCGGAACTGTTGGGCCGCGAAGAACTGACGCTGGATGATGAAGGCGCGGAAGACGCTAACGTGGCCAAGGTGGCCTACATCCGTGAAGACGAGTGTATTGGCTGCACCAAGTGCATCCAGGCCTGCCCGGTAGATGCCATTGTCGGCGCCGCCAAGCTGATGCACACCGTCATTGTGGATGAGTGCACCGGCTGCGATCTCTGCGTGGAGCCCTGCCCGGTGGATTGCATTGATATGCTGGAAGTGAAGCCCACCCTGCAAACCTGGGGCTGGCAGCGCCCAGCCGGGATTGGTGAACGCCCGGACAGCCGTATCGAGGTGGTGAATTTATGACACATCCGATACCTAACACCACGCGCATGATGCGGGTGCTTTGCCAACCTGCTCCGCTCGCCCATGGCGGGAGGTTTTTGCTATGAGTCAGGCCCAAACCGATAAAGCCCAGAAGCCCCGCTCGATTTTTGCCCGCCTGGCATCTGGCATGCGGCGCTCGGCGACTCCTGCTGGAAAGATTCATGACTTCCATGGCGGCATTCATCTGCCGGAAATGAAACACCTGTCCAACGGCACGCCCATTATGGCCGGCCCGCTGCCACAGCAGCTGGTGTTGCCGTTGAACATGCACATCGGCGCGCCTGCCAAGCCATTGGTGGCACCTGGTGACAAGGTCCTTAAAGGGCAAATGATTGCCGAACCCGTCGGTGCGGTGAGCGCGGCCATTCATGCGCCCACCTCTGGCACGGTCAGCGCTATCGGCCCACGCCCCATACAACACCCATCAGGAATGGATGCAGTATGTATCGTCATCGATACCGATGGCGAAGACCAGTGGATTGAACACCAAGGCGTTACCGATTTCACCGAAAAAAGCCCGGCGGAACTGGTCGATATAATTCGCCACGCGGGCATTGCCGGCATGGGCGGCGCCGGCTTCCCTACCAGCATCAAAGTTAACTTGGGCGACCACCAGCGCGTAGAGCAGCTGATCATCAATGCGGTGGAGTGCGAACCCTACATCACCGCCGACGACCGCCTGATGCGCGAACGTGCCGAGCAAATCGTTACTGGCATTCATATTCTTCAATACCTTCTCAATCCTCGCCGTACCTTAATCGGTATCGAGGACAACAAGCCCGAGGCCATTTCCGCGATCAAGCGGGCCTGCAAAGGCTGCGATATTGAAGTGCGCGTGGTGCCCACCAAATACCCCTCCGGCGGTGAGAAGCAGCTAATCCAGTTGCTCACCGGCAAGGAAGTGGCCAGTGGCCAATTGCCCGCCCAGGTGGGCGTGGTATGCCAAAACGTGGGCACGGCCTATGCCATTAAACGGGCCGTGTGTGATGGCGAGCCACTGATATCGCGGGTCACCACCCTCACTGGCGATGGCGTCAGCCAGCCCGGTAACTACGAGGTGCTGCTGGGCACCCCGGTGCGCGATTTACTGGCCTATGGCAACTTGGCTGGCCTGGAGATTGGCCGTTTGGTCATGGGTGGGCCAATGATGGGCTTCACCCTGCACAACCCGGCTGTGCCGGTGGTCAAAACCACCAACTGCATTATTGCTGCCAGCCCGGAAGAGCTGCCGGAACCGCCACCGGAACAACCCTGTATTCGCTGTGGTTCCTGCGCGGAAGTGTGCCCAGCCAACCTGCTGCCCCAGCAACTGTACTGGCACGCCAAGAATGACGACCTGGAAAAAGCACAGCATCACAACCTGATGGACTGCATCGAATGCGGTGCCTGTGCCTATGTATGCCCCAGCCATATTCCCTTGGTGCAGTACTACCGCTACGCCAAGGCCGAAGTTCGCCAACAGGCCGCAGACCAGCTAAAAGCCGACAAGGCTCGCCAGCGCTTCGAAGCCCGGCAGGCCCGCATCGAGCACGAACAGGCAGAAAAAGAAGCCCGTCGCCAGGCGCGCCTGGAAGCCAATCGCAAGAAGAAGGAAACCGGCCCCGCCGCCGCCAGTTCCGTGGATGTGGCCGCCCTGAAACAGGCGTCACTGGATGCCTCAAAAGCCTACAAAGCCGCAGTGAAAGCGGCCAAGGCCGCAGAGGCCGATGGCGCAGACAACGTGGCCGAACTGAAAGCCCAGGCGGAAAACCTAAAAGCCGTGGCCGACCAGGCCAAAGCGGCAGTGCGTGATGCCAAAGACGGCGCCCCCGTTGCGGCAGCCCCGGCAGAAGATACGGTGGCCAAACTCAAGAAGCAGGTCGGCGAGGCCTCCAGCGCGTACAAGGCGGCAGTGAAAGCCGCCAAAGCAGCGGAAGCCGAAGGCGCAGACAATGTGGCAGAATTGAAAGCCCAGGCAGACACACTGAAAGCCGCCGCTGACGCACTCAAGGCTGAGCTGCGCGATGCCAAAGCCAATGCACCAGCGGCCAGCGCACCGGCCACACAGGTAGACCCGGTTGCCGAGTTGAAGAAACAGGTCGGTGAAGCCTCCTCCGCTTACAAGGCCGCAGTGAAAGCGACCAAACAGGCCGATGAGAACGGCGATGATAACGCTGCCGAACTCCGCGCCGAAGCAGACCGGTTGAAAGCCATTGCCGACCAACTGAAAGCCGAGCTCCGTGACGCCAAGGCCAGCGCGCCAGCCACCGCTGCGCCTGTAACAGCGCCCGCCACAGCTAAAACCGACCCGGTAACAGCGCTGAAGCAACAGGTTGGCGAAGCCTCCATGGCCTACAAGGCGGCGGTAAAAACAGCCAAGCAGGCCGATGAAGAGGGCGCCGATAACGTGGCCGAGCTTCGCGCCGAGGCAGACCGCCTAAAAGCTATCGCGGATCAGCTAAAAGCCGACCTACGCGATGCCAAAGCCGCCGCGCCCACTGTACCCGCACCTACGCCAACGCCCGCAGCAGCCCCGCCGGCGGCCACCGACCGCCCTGCTGTTCCGGAAGAACAGGCGCCGCAGTCGCTGACTGAAGTCGACCCGGAACAGGCGGCCAAACGGCAGAAACGCCTTAAGGGCTTAAAAACCGCCTATAACATGGCGCACAAGCAATACAAGGAAGCCCACGCTGCCTTCGAACGGGCCGAGCGCAACGAAACCGCCAGCGCCGACGAACTCAGCGCTATGCAGGGCAAAATCGACAAGCTCAAAGCCAAGGCGGACAACGCCCGTGATGCACTGGATGCACTGATCGAAGAAGCCAAGGCTGACATTCGTGCCCATACCGGCAAAGACCTGAAAACCCTGAAACTGGAAGCCGCCCGCGCAGAAAGTGCTCTGGCAGACAAACAGCAGGAACTGGAACAGCAACGCAGCAGTGCGTCGGAAGACACCCTTGAAGCGCTAAGCTCGGAACTTCAGGCGCTGGAAAGCGAAACCCAGATTGCCCGCAAGGCGCTCAAGCAAGCGCTAGAAGAACAAGGATTGGCAGAATGAATATAACCCTGACGCCGGATGCAGGCTCCCAGGCGCTGACCTTCTGCAGGAGCGTCGCTGGCAGCGCGATTCTCGCGCCCTCATCGGCGCGTTCGGCCACACATGGGATATATCAATGAGCCTGATTACCTCAACGTCACCCCATGCCACGGTGAAAAACAACACCGGCGCGTTTATGCGCCAGGTGATCTACGCCACCCTGCCCGGCCTTGCCGTACTCACTTGGCAGTTTGGCTGGGGGTCAGTGATCAACGTGCTCTGGGCGGTGATTGTTGCGCTGGTCAGTGAAGCGTTATTCCTAAAAGCCCGTGGCCGCAATATCGCCTTCTACCTGAAAGACTACAGTGCGGTGGTGACTGCGGTACTGCTTGGTTTAGCGTTGCCGCCCACCGCCCCCTGGTGGCTCACCCTGGTGGGTGTCAGCTTTGCCATCATCGTAGCCAAGCAGCTATACGGCGGCCTGGGCATGAACCCCTTCAACCCGGCCATGGTCGGCTATGTGCTGCTGCTCATTTCCTTCCCGGTGGCCATGACTCAATGGCTGGCGCCCGGCGAACCGTTATCGTTGCTGCAAAGCTGGCAGCTGTTTACCGGGCAACTGCCGGTGGACGGGCTCAGCGGTGCCACCCCACTAGACACCTTTCGCACCGTCCACAGTGCCGGGGCAAGCAGCGAGATAGAGCTGGCCAGCCACAGTATTCTGCATGGCCAGTTTGCCGGGCTGGGTTGGGAATGGGTCAACCTGGCATTCCTGCTCGGCGGCCTGTATCTCATTAGCCGCAAAATCATCACCTGGCACATTCCTGCGGGCTTTCTCGCAGGCCTAGGCTTACCGGCTCTGCTTGCCTGGTTGATTGATCCGGTCCGCTTTGCCGACCCGCTCTTTCAGCTGTTTTCTGGTGGCGCCATGCTGGGGGCATTCTTTATCGCCACCGACCCGGTCAGTGCCGCCACCAGCCGCATGGGCCGGCTGGTTTATGCCTTGCTGATCGGCGTGCTGATCTGGGTGATTCGCACCTTTGGCGGCTACCCGGACGCGGTGGCATTTTCGGTATTGCTGCTCAACCTGTCCGCCCCCTTCATTGATTACTACACTCAGCCACGGACCTACGGGCATAAGTCATCCAACCGAGGGACCAACTGATGATGCGCTATGCCATCACCAAGAACGCGGTGATCCTCGGGCTGTTTGCCATTGGCACCGCCGCCACCCTGGCCATTACCAATGAAGCCACGTTAGATCAGGTGCGCTGCAACAAGCAGCAAGCGCTGATGACCTCATTGAATCAGGTGATGCCTCATCATCAGCACGACAACGACTTGCTTGCCGACCGCATCACCGTGAACGATCCCCTGCTGGGCCGCAGCGAGCAGCACCTATACCGTGCCCGGCTGAATGGCGAGAACAGCGGTGCCGTTCTGGAAGCCACCGCCCCGGATGGCTACGGCGGCGCCATTGCCTTGATTGTCGGCGTGGATACCCAAGGCCAAGTGCAAGGCGTGCGCGTGGTGCCGCCTCACAATGAAACCCCGGGTTTGGGGGACAGTATCGAAACCAAAAAGTCTGACTGGATTCTTGGCTTCAATGGCCATTCTCTGGGCAACCCAGAGGCGGCAGGCTGGGCCGTAAAGAAAGACGGCGGCGAGTTCGACAGCTTTACCGGCGCCACCATTACCCCCCGTGCGGTAGTCGGCGCCGTGCACCGCGCGCTACAGTACTTCTCGGCTAACCAGAACCACGTCTTCAGCGCCCCTGCAGACACCACCCCGGTGGAGACCTGTGATGAGTGATGTGAACTACAAAAAGATCAGCATGGACGGCTTGTGGAATAACAACCCGGCCACCGTGCAGATTCTCGGCCTGTGCCCTTTGCTGGCAGTTACCGGGTCCGTGGTCAACGCCATGGGCCTGGGCCTGGCAACGCTGGTGGTGCTGATGGGCTCCAACGCCTGCGTATCACTGATTCGTCATTACGTTACCGATGCTGTGCGCCTGCCTGCCTTCGTAATGATCATCGCGGCCATGGTAACCGTGATCGAAATGCTGATGCAGGCTTACACCTTTGAGCTGTATGAAATCCTCGGCATTTTCATTCCGCTGATCGTAACCAACTGCACCGTGCTGGGCCGCGCCGATGCCTTCGCTAGTAAAAATGCGGTTCTGCCCGCTATGGTGGACGGCGTGATGATGGGCATGGGCTTTTTGGTGATCTTGCTGATTCTCGGTGGCATGCGCGAACTGGTAGGCCAAGGCACACTGTTCAGCAACATGCAGCTGCTCTTCGGCCCCATGGCTGCCCATTGGGAGCTCACGGTCATCGATAACTACGGCGGTTTCCTGCTCGCCATCTTGCCGCCCGGCGCCTTCCTTGGGTTGGGGCTGATCATCGCGGGTAAAAACGTCATCGACAAGCGCATCAAAGAAGTCCAGAAACGCAAAGCCAGCGACGAACCTAAAACCAGCCGTCGGGTGCGCACCACCGGAAAAGTCGGCTAGCCAAGCCTGTCGCCTTCTTGCCCTCCTACGCCCTCTTCGTAGGAGCGGCTCAACCAACAAAAGTGGCCACCAAAACCTCAATGGTGCCGCGCCCATTTGCCATGACCTCTTCTTCATATAAAAAAATGAGGAAGAGGTCATCATGCTCATTTATTTGCTGTACATGTAAATATTTTCACTCTGTTGAACAGTACAATTCACATTCTTTTGCACTTGTTGTGAGCCAGACAGCGAACATTTCCAGTGTTGCGGAATCATAATGGGCACAACTAACAAATAAGGAACCAGCCATGAAAAGCGCAGCAATTGCCACCTTAAGTATTGTGGGTGCCGTGGCCGTCGCGGGTGTGGGCTATGGGGCTTATCAGGCCGTTACCCCACAAAAATCAGGCTATGCCAAAGTGCTCAATGTGGAACCCATTGTGAAAAGCTGGCAAGAACCCCGTGAGGTTTGCCAGCAAGTGAGTGTAGAGCGCAAAAAACCGGTCAAAGACCAACACCGGGTCACCGGTAGTGTGGTTGGTGCCGTTATCGGCGGCGTGGTGGGCCACCAGTTTGGCGGCGGCAGCGGTAAAGATGCCGCCACCGCAGGTGGTGCCATCGCCGGCGGTGTGGCTGGCAACCAGATCCAAAAAGGAATGCAGGAAAAAAACACTTACACTGCAACAGAGCAGCGTTGCAACACGGTAATGGAAAACAAAAGCCGGACCGAAGGCTATGACGTGACCTATACCTTCAATGACAACGAACAGACCATTCGCATGGACAAGAAACCCGGCGAACGGCTCCGCATTGAAGATGGCGACGTGGTCACGCAATAACGCCAACTACGCAAAAAGAAGCCCGCATTAGCGGGCTTCTTTTTTTGGGCTTTCTGCACATAGCAGTGCGCTCTCTGCAGGCCATCATCCCGACAACATCGATACAAACGTTTGAATGATAGTGGCATTAGCAATATCCACGATAAAGCCCCCCACCACCGGTACGATAATAAACGCCAACGGTGAGGGGCCATGATGCTGTGTCACAGATTGAATATTCGCCACCGCGGTTGGTGTTGCCCCCATGGCAAAACCACAGTGGCCTGCACAGAGCACTGCCGAATCGTAGTTACGCCCCATCAGGCGGAAGGTGACAAAGGTAATGAAGGCCAACGCCAACAGCACCTGTCCGATCAGCATTGCCAACATCGGCAAAGCCAGATCCACTAACTGCAACAGCTGCAAACTCATCAGCGTGATTGCCAGAAAAATTCCCAACGCCGTATTGCCCACCACATCAATGGTGGCATCATTGACCTTCCATAGACGGCGCGCAGTATTGCCCAGCAGGATGCACACGAACAACACCCAGACAAACGTCGGCAAGCGGAACACAGAGGCAAACGTTTCTGCCGCCACTTTACCGACAACAACGCCGATGGAAAGTAACATTAAAATCCGAATCACACTGCCTGCGGAAATAGGGTGTGGTTTCTCTGCCTTGTCGTAGGCTGAGGCATCTTCAGCGGCCCCATGGGCAGGAGCCGCGAGCCGATAACGGCGAATCAAAAACATGGCCAGCGGACCGCCCAGCAAGGCCCCGAATATCAGACCAAAGGTGGCTGATGCTGCCGCCAGCTCCGACACTCCGGTTAACCCAAAGTCTTTTTCGAACACCCCGGCCCAAGCTGCGCCGGTACCGTGGCCCCCGGTCATGGTCACCGAGCCACCGATCAATCCGTAGTAAGGCTCTAGGCCCAAGATCTTGGCCATGCCAACCCCGGCCAGATCTTGCAGTGCCACCAGTACGATCACTAACACCGCAAACAACAACATGGCCCAGCCACCTTGCTTCAGCAGACGAAAATCTGCAGCTAGGCCCACCGCCCCAAAGAAAAAAAGCATGGAGGGTATCTTCATGCTTTCATCGAACGTTAGGGAAAGCCCACCAAGCTGAAGCCCGGTCACAATGATGGTTGCTAACAAACCGCCCACCACCGGTTCCGGCATATTCAACCGGGAAAGGATGGACAGCCGGTGCACCAGCCACTGACCTGACCCAAGAACCAACAAGGCGATCATCAGGGTTTCCATGGCGGAAAACTGCATCTAACTCTCCTTTTTGATCCGTCTATCCGGACCTGGCACACCACCGTTCACAGGGGTTACCCCTCACAGTAGCCACTTGATTCGCTATACTGCCTGGCGAACACAGGAAGATGATATGAATCGCGAAAAACGTACTGAAATTTTTTCTCGTCTGCGTGCCCAGAATCCACACCCGACCACCGAACTGGAATACCAGTCGGATTTCGAGCTACTGGTTGCCGTGGTGCTCTCAGCCCAGGCCACGGATGTGGGCGTCAACAAAGCCACCGCGCGGCTATATCCGGTGGCGAATACGCCAGAGGCGATTTTCGCTCTAGGTGTGGATGGGCTCAAAGAGTACATCAAGACCATCGGCCTGTTTAATTCCAAGGCCGAAAACATCATTCAACTGTGTAAAATATTGATCGAACAGCATGAGAGCCAGGTACCCCGCACCCGTGAAGAGCTAGAAGCCCTTCCCGGTGTTGGCCGCAAAACCGCCAACGTGGTGCTTAATACTGCCTTCGGCTACCCCACCATGGCCGTGGACACCCACATCTTCCGCGTCTCCAACCGCACCCGCATTGCTCCGGGTAAAAATGTGCTGGAGGTAGAAAAACGCCTAGTGCGGCTGGTGCCGGAGGAGTTTCTACGTGACGCCCATCACTGGCTAATTCTGCATGGCCGCTATGTGTGCACCGCCCGTAAACCCAAGTGCGGAGAATGCTTGATCGCTGATCTATGCGAGTTTCCGCCTAGCCAGCGGCCTAGCTAACCGAGCATGGTGAGCCCCGCCATTAGCCGCCGGCTGCCCTCTTATAGTTAAAGGCTCAGCCGTATCGGATCCTGCCCGCGTTGCTTCGCTTTCGGCAGCAAAGGCACGGGGCTTGTCTGGCTAAGGCTTAAGCGGTGGCATCCAACTCACCGCTGAATACCTTCTCAAAAAAAGCCAACACGCGCTGCCAACTATCTTCCGAAGCCCCTGCATCAAACTTCGACCGAAGCGGCGGTAATGGCCCTAGCTTCTTAAAGGTGAAGGTCTGGTGGTCATTCATGAACGAATGCCCCACATCGTCATAGCTGCGAATATCATGCGGCACTCCCAACGATTCCATATGGCTGGCCAGTCGTTCACCATGATCACCGAACAGCATATCTTGCTTGCCCCAACCACCCACCGCAGGGCAAATACCACGTAACGTCTCGGCCTTTTTCGGAATACCACCATAGAAAGGAGCGACGACCTGCACCGGCGCCTGGCTGGCATAGAGCACGGCGAAACGCCCCCCCATACAAAAGCCCATAACACCCACCTGGGATACCGGCTCATCCGTCTGCGCTAGCAACCATTTACGGCAAGCCTCCAGCTGAACAAACGCGGTTCCTTTGCCGGTTTCATGGGCCTTAAGGGTTTTCACCACACACAGTGCCTTACTGCCAGGCAAGTCATAGAGATCGGGTACCAGCACCGGATAACCGTTATCCGCCAAACGCGTGGCAATACGCTCAATGTCATCGGTATAGCCAAAAATATCGTGGATGGCGATCACCGCCGCCTTATGTGGCTGGGGGCCTGCTGGCCGCAGCCAACGAGCGCGCATTACATGCCCGTCGGGAAGGGCAATCCCTACCGGTTGATTCGTCATGGAGCATCCTCATTATTGGGGTACATTACCCGGTAGCGTAGCGCGAAATACGGCCAGGGAAAGCGGCTCTTGCTGAATTGGCCCAACCGGCCCTAAGTGAAAAGTGAAAGACGCTATCGAAACACAACAGGCTGCTACGGGCGTGTCACTGCTATTTGCTCGGCTGCACACAAAGCACGCAAATCGTCTTGGTCTGTAACTTGGCAGGTCAGCGTGATACTCACGTGCTCGCCATATGTCACCTCCCCCAGCTGTGCTGCATGCTGTTCGGCCCAGAGCCGTATCCGCTGCTCCAGAGCAAACGGCACCGCCAGCGTTAGCGTCACCTGCGGCGTGTGCTCCACCCGCTCCACTTCTGACAGCACTGCTTGTGCCGCAGCGCCGTAGGCTCGCACCAAGCCACCGGCACCAAGTTTTACCCCGCCAAAATAACGAATCACCACCACCAGCACATCGCTTATACCTTTGTGCTGAATCACATTAAAAATGGGCTTTCCTGCCGTACCCGAAGGCTCGCCATCATCATTCATGGCCGCTTGAGCAGAGGCCGGGCTGCCCAGCAAATAGGCGTAACAATGGTGGGTTGCATCCGGGTACCGACGACGAGCCTCATCCACTATTGCCATGGCCTCTGCTCGCCGGGTTACCGGCCTCAACCAAGCGATGAAACGGCTTTTATTGATGACGATTTCGCAATCAATCGGCGATGCGGGAACGGGATAACCGTCGATGTTGGGCCTCCGGGCAAAAATGGGACACAAGCGGCTATGATAAGGTAGTTTCTTCTATGACCGAACCTTTGATCACCATGAGCATGCGCCAACACAAAAACCCGGACAGCCTACGCCGGCGCCAGCAACTCGCCATATTCATGGCGCTATTGGTCAGTGGCATTGTGTTCGCACCCCTGACTCTCGCGCTTTATAACGATGGCAGCGTACTTTTTCTTATTCTGGGTTTGCTGCTTTGGCTAGGGGTGGGTCGATTTATCTATCACCTGCTGGCCCCCGCAACGCAACCCGGCACTCCAAAGGCCGCCAGCACTGCAGCATTAAACAAAGACAAAGAACATCCGCAGTAATCAGAGGTGAGCATGCTTTGGCCGAGGCCGTAGTGGCCAGCACCTCAAACCCTATGCCGAATATCAGTCGGCGGTTTCGCAAACAAAAAAGCCCGCCAAAAGGCGGGCAATAACTTGCGTCGAGGAATCATTACCCAGGCGGCTAAACGCCGCCTGGGGTTTTCTTTAAAACTTGTGTTCCATGCCAATGCCGAAGATGGTTTCTTCAGTATCAGCCAAGTCGAATTCAAGCTGTGTACCGTAGAGGTAAACCTTGCTGGCTTTGGCCAGTTTGTAGTCTGCACCCAAGCTTACCTGGGTTACTTCTTCGTCGGACACATCGGCTTCAGTCATGCCGTACTGAGCTTTCAACTTCACGCGATCAATCTTGAACGCTGCACTCAAGATATAGGACGATTCTTCGCCTTTATCCATGCCAGGGGCAGATTCTGCTTCTTCAGCCACCTGATATAGGGCACCTAATTCAACGTTACCCGGCTTAAGACCGACCACAACACGGGTAATATCGATAGTCGGGCTATTACCCGTTTCGTCAGTGATCAGCTCATCGACCATGTCCGCATCGTAAGAAACCGCACCGTAAAACATGTCTTTTGCAGCGACCAAAGACACAGAAATGGTGTCTGCCAGGCCAGTTTCCGGATCACCGTCGCCGTCGATATCATCGTTTTCTGCCGGGATAAACGCCGCGTTCAGAGTAACGAGATCACCCAGAGTAGGGGTGCTGTACTGAATGATGTTAGAAACTCGGTTCTCGCCAGACAAAACGTTCTTGATATCGCCGCTCAGATCATTGAACTGGTCGATTTTGCCTTGGGCTTTTTTGGTCGGAGTATCAAACTTACCCGCTTTCAGAGTACCGAAGCTGCCTTTCAAACCACCGAAGATGTTACGCTGGCTAAAGGTTTCACCACCTTTGTCGCCATCATCCACGCTAATTTCAAACTCAGCTTGATAGATAGCTTTCAGGCCAGCCACGTCTAGGTCGAAATCACCTTTAACCCCTAGGCGAGAAGCGTTGCTGTTGAGTTCCCAGGCATCTTCGCTGGAGTCCACGCCATTGTCGAACTCGGCGTTTTCCAAAGAAACATTAACTTTACCGTAAACCGTCGGGCCATCGGCTAGAGCCAGACCAGGCATGACTACGGCAGCCCCCACAGCGATCGCAAGCAAATTCTTCTTCATTCCAACACTCCTTCAATCAGGCAATATTTTGTATGCAACGTAACAGCGTGACTGAAACCCCAACCCTACGAGGTAACGTTGACTGCTTGGTGGCGCAGTATGGGGAGAGTGGGTGACTGAAAAGTTTCTTTTATGTGAAGTTTTTATGTCAAGGGAACAAGGCGGCGTGCGCGAGGTCAATCTGACGCTTTTTTCGCTTCTTGCCAAGCGGCTTCCAGCGCACTCTCATCTAACAAACTCAAAGGGCGGGTCTGTAGTGCTTCCATGACCCGAAAACGCCGTTCGAACTTGTTGGTTGCCCGACGCAGTGCTTGCTCCGGGTCTATTTTTAGGTGCCTGGACAGGTTTACAAGGGTAAACAGCACGTCGCCGAACTCATCTTCGATGGCATCTTTGTGACCACTGGAAAGCGCTTCATCCAGCTCCGCCAACTCCCGGCTCACCTGCTCACGAACCGGCTCCGGGGCGCGCCAATCAAAACCCACCTTGGCGGCTTTCTTCTGTACTTTGCCCGCACGCTGCAATGCGGGAAGCCCTGCCGGGACGCCATCGATGGTGCTGTTATGTTCGCGGCCCTTACGGGTGCGCTCCTGTTGCTTGATCTGTTCCCAGTTTGCTTTTACTGCTTGTTCGTCATCGGCCTGGGTACCGGCAAATACATGAGGATGACGGCGAACCATCTTGTCACACAGCACCTGCACAACCTCATTGAAATCGAACAGCCCCTGCTCCTGCGCCATTTGCGAATGGAACACGACCTGCAGTAACAGGTCGCCCAGCTCTTCCTTCAACTCAGGATAGTCCCGCAAGGCAATGGCCTCGGCCACCTCGAAGGCTTCCTCAATGGTGTAAGGCGCAATGGAATCAAAATCCTGTTTGATGTCCCACGGACAGCCGGTTTCCGGGTCGCGGAGTTGGGCCATGATGGACAACAACATTTCGATATTAGACATGCGTTCCTTTACTCATTTCTTGTAGCGTCGTACTTCCAATACGCCTTTGAGCTGATCCAGCTTGGCCAATACTTTGCCCAGGTTACCCAAGGTCGCAATTTCCAGCGTGAGCAGCATGGTGGCGGTGTTGTCGTCCTGATGAGATTGGGTGTGCACCGCGGTCACGTTGACCTTTTCATTGGCCAGCACCGCAATCACGTCCTTGAGCAAGCCTTGTCGGTCCCAGGCACGCAGGAACACATCTACTGGGTAGGTAATCCGATCCGCTTCGCCCCAGGTAACCTCGATCACGCGGTTAGGGTCATCACCCTGCATCGCTAGCAGCTTTTCACAGTCGGCGCGGTGCACTGTCACGCCCCGCCCTTGGGTGATGAAACCCATGACCTGATCGCCAGGTACCGGTTGGCAACAACCCGCCATGTGCGTCAGTAAGTTACCTACGCCATGAATGGTAATATCACCACTGGTGGATGCTTTCGGTTTGGCGGGAACAAATTCCAGTTCTTGCTGGTTGTGGTCTGGTTGCAGGGCCTGAACTTGATTAACCACATGCCCAGGCCGCAAATCCCCCGCCCCCAACGACGCCAAAACGTCATCACCGGTTTTCAAGTTAAGGTGAGGAGCAAGAGTATCAAGGTCTACTTTATCCAACGCTAACCGCGACATTTCCTTTTCCAGGATGGTGCGCCCCTGGACGATGTGGACATCGCGGTCCTGACGTTTAAACCATTGTTGGATTCTTGCCCGAGCTGACGAGGTAGCCACATAACCCAGCGACGGGGTCAACCAGTCACGGCTGGGGCCACCTTCCTTGGTGGTGAGAATGGTGACCTGTTCGCCGGTGTTCAGGCTGTAGTTCAATGGCACGATATGGCCGTTAACCTTGGCGCCTCGGCAGCGATGCCCCACTTCGGTATGAATGTGATAGGCAAAGTCCACCGGCGTAGCGCCAGATTCTAAGTCCACCACATGCCCTTCCGGGGTGAAGACATACACCCGGTCACTGACTAGGCCGTGGCGCAGTTCATCCACCATGGCATCCGGGCTATCATCGCCCAGCTCTTCGTGCCACTCGAGCACCTGACGAAGCCAGGCGATACGCTGTTCGTAATCGGTAACCCCACTTTTGCCTTTCTTGGCCCCTTCTTTGTAACGCCAGTGAGCGCAGACACCCAGCTCCGCCTCTTCATGCATATCGAAGGTACGAATCTGCACTTCAAGCATCTTGCGTTCCGGGCCGACTACCGCGGTATGCAGGCTCTGGTAGCCATTGCCTTTGGGGCTGGCAATGTAGTCATCGAACTCTTTAGGCACATGCTGCCAAAGTGAATGAACCACCCCCAGAGCGGCATAACAATCGCGCACTTCCGGCACCAGAATACGCACCGCGCGCACATCATAGACTTCACCAAAGTCCAGATGCTTTTTCTGCATCTTGCGCCAGATACTGTAGATATGCTTGGCACGACCATTCACTTCGGCACCACCGATGCCGTTCTTTTTCAGATAACCGCGCAGCTGGTCCAGTACATTTTCAATATACTGCTCGCGTGCCAAGCGTTTCTCATCCAACAGCTTGGCAATTTTTTTGTAGGCACCTGATTGCAGGTAGCGGAAAGATAGATCCTCCAGCTCCCACTTCAACTGACCCACACCGAGTCGGTGGGCCAGCGGCGCGTAGATATCGAAGATTTCCTGCGCCACCTTGCTCTGGCGCTCCGGGGTCGATTCCTTGACGGCACGAATGATCACAGTACGTTCGGCAAGCTTTACCAAGGCAACGCGCACGTCGTCGACCATGGCCACCAGCATCTTGCGCATGTTGTCGAGCTGGCCATCCTGCTGGCCCAATACAGCTTTCCGGGTAGGGTTAAGGGAGGTGCTGATTGCCGCCATGCGCAGCACGCCTTCAATCAGGTTCGCTACCTCCGGGCCAAATTCTTTCTCCACTTCCAGCAGGGTGACCTGCCCTTCACGCACCGCCCGATAAAGGATAGCGGCAGGAAGAACATCGCTGTCAGCGCCTAGGTCCACCAGCACTTCGGCCATCTCCAGGCCAATATCCAGGCAGCCTTTGCCGTAGGGCCATACCCGCCCAGCCGCTTCACCGGCCAGCTGACATTGCTCTGCGCGTTCGCAGGCTTGTTCCAACAAAGCACGCTCTCGGACCGGTGCACGGTCCTCCAACTGGACGACCCAATCTCTCCAGTGAACGATAGAACCTTCAGAAGGCTGTCGACGAACCGTTACCATGGCAAACCCTGCTACTTTTTCTTCATTTTTTCGAATACAGCGATAGACTCAACGTGGGTGGTATGGGGGAACATATCCATCACACCGGCCGCTTTAAGACGGTAGCCCAGCGCCATCAGTTCCCCGGCATCACGGGCCAATGTGGCGGGGTTGCATGACACATAAACAATCTTGGATGCACCAAGGCGGGGCATCAGTTTCACCATTTCCAGTGCCCCGGTACGCGGCGGATCAATCAAGATACGGTCATAGGTCTGTCTGGCCCAGGCCTGGCCGCTAACGTCCTGGCTCAGGTCCCAGGCGTGAAACTCCAGGTTTTCCAAGCTGTTACGGCGGGCATTCTCGTAACCGCGCTCGACCATGGCTTGGCTGACCTCCACGCCCACCACCTTGCCGGCCCGCTTAGCGGCAGGAATGGTGAAATTCCCCAGGCCGCAGAACAGGTCCAGCACCGTGTGATCCGGTGAGATATCCAGCAAGTCCAATGCCAACGGCACCATCTTGCGGTTAATTTCTGCATTCACCTGGGTGAAATCCGTTGGGTGAAAGGCCAGTTCAACCCCTGCCGACGGATGTTTGTAGTACAGGCGCTGTTCACCCTCTTGCGGCCAAATACGATGCACCGTGCTTTCGTTGCCCGGCTGCAGATAACAGTGCCAACCTAGATTCTGGCAAAAGCCCAGCAGGGCTTGTTGATCTGCCTCAGACAGTGGGTCCAAGTGACGGATAATCAACGCCACGTCGTCATCGCCGGCGGCCAATTCGATCTGCGGAATGCGACTACGACTTTCTAGGCCGTGCATCAGAGTACGTAACTCATCAATACGGTGGCCCACATCTGGAATCAGCACCTCACAGGTGTGTAACTGGGCGATGAAGCTGTTACGTTTCTCCCGAAAGCCCACCAGCGTTTCGCCCTTGGCTTCCACGTATTTCACGCCCATGCGCGCCTTACTGCGATAACCGGTTACCGGCCCGGTCAGCGGCGCTAGCCATTCCTCCGGTTCCAGCCCACCAAAATGCGCTAGTTGTTCGCGCAATACTGCTTGTTTGCGCGATACCTGCACCTCAGGGCTCATGTGCTGCAGGCTACAGCCACCACACAGAGTACTGTGCTCGCAAGGCGGGGTGACCCGATCCGGCGAGGCAGTCACAATTTCCACGGCTTTGCCTTCATCGAACTTGCGGCGCATATAGGTGAACTTGAACATCACCTCTTCACCGGGAAGTGCATTATCAATAAAGGTGGTTTTGCCATCGCGTCGGGCGATGCCCCGGCCATCGTGACTCAGGGTTTCAATGCTGGCGGGTTCCGGCGTTTCCGGTAACTGCTTGCGACGTCGTGCCATGGAAATCTCAATGCTCTGGAGTGAACAGCTAGGTGGGCAACCGTGCTACAGCGGCTGCCAATGTGGTGCGGATTGTATCGTTTCAGGCGGCGGGCGTCAGATTTGCAACGCGACCGGGGGCATCACACCCCCGATGCCTTCTGCCAGGTATCCAGAAACGCCAGAAAATGTGGGTGCCCTTCCTGCTTCAGGTAATCCTGCAGCAAGGTCAGTTCCTGATCGTATCCGGTGGCATCCAGCTCGCCACGCATCAATTGGAAGCGCAGGTAAACCAACCAGGTGTTGAGCACATCGGTTTCGCAGTAATCACGAATGCCCTTGAGGTCGCCCTCTTGGAAGGCATCGAAAACCTTGCCGCCGCTCATGCCCATTTTGCCCGGAAAGCCCAGCAGCGTGGCGATCTGGTCCAGCGGGGCATTGGCGCGCCCGTTGTACATGGCCAGCACGTCCATCAGGTCCAGGTGGCGCTGATGGTAGCGGCTCAGGTAGTTGTTCCATTTGAAGCTGTTGTCTTCGTTGCCGGTTTCCCAATAACGGTGGGCGGTGACCCCATGCTTGAGCGCGCGGTAATGCAGAACAGGCAGGTCAAAACCACCGCCATTCCAGCTCACTAGGTTGGGAGTAAAGCGATCGATGCCGTCGTAAAACCGTTCGATCAGCTCTTTTTCCGTGCTGTTTTCATCGCCCAGTGTCCACACCTTAAGGCCTTGCGATGAGCGCAACACCACGGAAATAGCAACAATGCGATGCAAGTGCAGGCGCAGAAATTCGGTGCCATTTTCCTGTCGACGCAGGTTCAGCAAGGCACTGGCCGTATCCTTGTCGCTCAGGCCACCCAAATCATAAATACGGCGTCCGCCGTCCAGATCTGGAATGGTTTCGATATCAAAAACCAGAACATTCATCCCTGAGTTTCTCCTTGCTGTGCTTCCTGAAACACGCCGGTGGACAAGTAACGGTCACCCCGATCACAGATAATCGCCACGATAACGGCATTTTCCAGTTCTTCACTTAATTGCAATGCACCGGCCACCGCTCCACCGGACGACACTCCGCAGCTAATTCCCTCTTCGCGGGCCAGGCGACGCATAGTGCGTTCTGCCAGCGTCTGCCCCATATCCACCACTCGATCCACCCGGGAATCGTCATAAATAGTCGGCAGGTATTCCTTCGGCCAGCGGCGGATACCGGGAATGGATGCGCCGTCCACCGGTTGCAGGCCGACAATCTGAATAGCCGGATTCTGCTCCTTAAGGTACATGCTACAGCCCATGATGGTGCCGGTTGTGCCCATAGAACTCACGAAATGGGTAATGGTGCCATTCGTATCGCGCCAAATTTCCGGACCGGTGCTTTCATAGTGGGCCAGCGGATTATCCCGGTTACCAAATTGGTCCAGCACCGTGCCTTCACCTCGCGCCTGCATGGCCTGAGCCAAATCCCGCGCGCCTTCCATGCCCTGCTCTTTACTCACGGAAATCAACTCGGCGCCGTAGGCGGCCATGGCATCACGGCGTTCCTGGCTCTGGTTAGCCGGCATGATTAATTTCATGCGATAACCGCGCATGGCGGCGGCCATGGCCAGCGCTATACCGGTGTTGCCACTGGTCGCTTCGATCAAGGTATCACCGGGCTGGATATCGCCACGCTGCTCGGCCTTGAGGATCATGTTTAATGCCGGGCGGTCTTTTACCGAACCGGCGGGGTTATTGCCCTCGAGCTTGACCAAAATGGTATTGCTGGTCTTTCCCGGCATGCGCTGCAAGCGCACAAGAGGCGTATTACCCACGGTCTGTTCAATGGTTTTATAATTCATGGCGCGTATTGTACCTAAAAAATGGCGGCGCGCTGCACGCCTCACACAACGAGTCGGTTGTCCGTCATCACGCCCCTTGGCCAAAAAATTCGTGCCGGCTAATGGCGCTCGACCTTCATGCTTAGCGTCCTCACTCTCTACAAATGTGCCGTTGCGTGAGGCGTGCTGCATGTTGATGCTCTTCATGCATAATGGGGCAAATAACAGCAATCGGGAATTCATGGTCAATCAAAGCCTTCGCTCACGCCTGATGTTAATGGCCGCTATGCCCGCTTTATTGGCGGCACTGATCATTGGTGGCTATTCAATGGTGAACCGGATTATCGATGTCCGTGATACCAATGCCCAACGTCAGCAGCTGGTCACCGATAGCTATGCCGCCCAGCTGGAAACCCTGCCCCATAACAGCCAGAACAAACAGCAAATGCTGTTACGCCAATTGCTGGAAGAACAGGATGTGCGCGCCGCCACCCTGATATTCAACGATGGTAGGCCTTCTCTTCACGCCGGGCCACGGTTGCGCCCCACATCCCCCACCGCAACAACCGATGAACAAGGCCGTATTATCACCGATACTAGCTGGCAACTTCAGCGAAGTCTGCGCGGCAGCTTACCCGCTCAACTCACTGTAGAATTTTCCCGTCAAGGACAATACCTATCCACGCTGGAAAACCTGCTCACTTTGTTTCTGGTGATGCTTGCTCTAATCATGGCCGCCATGATCCCCGCCATGCGTTTTTCCCGGCAACTTACTCAACCCATCAGCGAGATGGTCAATGCCGTGCATCGTATTCGCGATGGTGATTTGAGCATAACAATTCAGACTCAAGCCAAGAGCGAGCTCTCTGAACTGGAAACCGCCCTGCAGCAAATGATTGCCGCCCTAGCAGACGCGCAAACGGAATTGCAGAAGAATGTAGACCAAGCCACTCTAGATTTGCGTGAAACCCTGGAAACCATCGAGATTCAGAACATCGAACTGGATATGGCCCGCAAGGAAGCCCTGAAAGCCAGTCACATCAAGTCTGAATTTCTGGCCAACATGAGCCACGAAATTCGCACCCCACTCAACGGCATAATCGGCTTCACCAAATTACTGCATCGGTCACCGCTGAGCGCTCGTCAAGAAGAGTACCTATCCACGATTCATAAAAGCGCGGAATCGCTGCTCGCTATCATTAACGACGTGCTCGACTTCTCCAAAATCGAAGCCGGCAAACTTTCTCTGGATCACACCCCTCTTAACCTTCACGATCTAATCGAGGACGTACAGACACTGCTGGCCCCCATGGCCCAGGAACGGGGCCTGGAGCAAGCGTCCATTATCTATTCCGATGTGCCCGTGGCCCTGCTGGGCGACCCCCTGCGCATTCGCCAGGTACTGACCAACCTGCTTAGCAACGCGATTAAATTCACCGATCACGGCTCGGTAGTGGTACGCGCCATGCTAGAAGAGGATCGAGGGGCCGAAGCCATCATCAAGATTACTGTCACCGATACCGGTCACGGCTTAAGCCAAGAAAATCAGAAGAATTTGTTCCGTGCGTTTACCCAGGCTGATCAAAGCGCTCGCCGACAAGAAGGCGGCACCGGGCTTGGACTAGCCATCAGCAAGCGTCTGGTGGAAAGCATGGGCGGTGAAATTGGTATTGAAAGTTGTGAGGAACGCGGCTCCACTTTCTGGTTCACCCTGCGCACCGAACGTGCCCCCCAACAACCCGTCCAAGCGCTATCTGAGGCCTTGATCGGCTGCACAGTCACCTTGATCGAAAATGATGAATACGGCCGCATGGGCCTGTACCACATGCTCAGCCATCTGCAACTGCATATCCACGAACAACACAGTCTCGACGGCCTCATGACCACGCTGGATAACGGAGAGCTGGCGCAAAGCGATTTTCTGGTTGTCGGCTTGCCCTGCCAAGCAACGAGCATTGACCTACCAAAGCTATTGAATAATCTAGCGGCGCGAGAGATTCCCACGCTGATACTGTGCAACAATCCCGAGCATGTTTCCCGCTGGCTAGAGACTTACCCACACTGCCAGGTTCAGAGCAAACCCGTCACCCGCCAACGGCTACACAGCGCGCTGCTTTCCCTAAGCGGCCAAGACACACTGACACCCCCCCGACAACAGGTTCGCAGCCAGTTTCCACAACCCATTTCGGTACTGCTGGTGGATGACCATCCGGGGAACCTGAAATTGGCCCGGGTTTTCCTAGAAGAGCTCGGTGTCACGGTTACCGCCTGTGATAGCGGCCAGAGCGCTCTGGACACCTTCCAGAGACACCCCTTCGACCTGGTTTTCATGGACATCCAGATGCCCGGTATGGACGGTAAGGAGACGAGCAAACGCATGCGCGCCGCGGAGCCCGATGGAACACATACTCCAATTGTGGCGCTCACCGCCCACGCACTGGACAGCGAGCGCCGCGAACTGCTGGACAGTGGGCTAGATGATTATCTGAGCAAACCCATTACAGAGGAGCAGTTGCGCCATACGCTTGAAAAGTGGGTGCTGGATTGCCCCAATGGTGACCTGCCAGATGCACCTGATAACAACGACGATAGCGATCAGGTCTTTGATCCCGAGCTGGCCCGCCGTCGTGCAGGGGGCCGTGATCAGCTAGCCGACGAAATGCTGGAAATGCTACTCGATAGCCTGGAGACGGATCGACCGGCCATCTCTGCAGCGTTCGATCGAAACGATAACAGTGACTTATTGGAGCGAGTACACAAACTCCATGGCGCCACTCGCTACTGCGGTGCTGCAAGGCTAGAACAAGCCGCCCGGCGATTGGAAGAAGCATTGAAAACCGGTAGTAGCCGAGACCGGCTCCGGCCACTGGTCTCCGCCCTGTGTGATGAAATCTGTGCCCTAGAGCAACTCTACCAAGATCAAGGCCACGCTATGACTTTGGGTCAGAAGCCTAACGCCCCTTGAATTCCCTGCGTTTAAGGGAACTTGCGGGAAGAATCACACTGTGTCGAGCAGGCTACGCATGCTACGCACGGCTTCATCCAGACCGGTAATCGCGGCCCTAGCAATAATGCTATGCCCGATATTAAGTTCGTTGATGCCGGGAATCTCAGCAATCGCTAAGGTGTTATGGTAATGCAACCCGTGGCCCGCATTCACAATTAACCCCTGCGCCAAAGCAAAGGCCACTGCAGAACGAATACGCGCCAGTTCCTGCTGCTGTTGATCAATAGTTTGCGCGTCAGCATAGCCGCCAGTATGAATTTCAATGGCCGGTGCTCCGCATTCACGAGCGGCAAGAATTTGGGATTCCTCTGCATCAATAAATAACGACACCTCGATTCCCGCTTGCCCCAATCGCTGACAACACTGAGCAATCCACGCCTTATTACCCACTACATCCAACCCCCCTTCGGTGGTCAGTTCTTCACGCTTTTCCGGTACCAAGCAGCAATGCGGTGGTTGAGTCCGACAGGCGATACCCACCATTTCTTCAGTGGCCGCCATTTCCAGGTTCATCCGCGTTTGTAGTGTCTGGGCGAGCAACTCTACGTCCCGATCATTGATATGACGGCGGTCTTCACGCAAGTGCACGGTAATGCCATCAGCACCCGCCTGTTCCGCCACCAAAGCCGCCTGTACCGGCTCCGGATAACGGGTACCTCGGGCCTGGCGTAGGGTAGCAATATGATCGATGTTAACGCCGAGAAGTACTCTGGACATAAAACTCACCTTAAACGCATTCTTATCTGGCCGGACGGTAGAGGCCGACCCGGAATTCTAGCTTCTAGCGGGTAGCTAATATTTTGATTGTCACTTTCATTTCCCCCGAAACAGTTCGCGGCTTTTCAGGGGGCGATTTCCTAGATGCGGGGCCAGCATTTGACGACACACATTTAGTGCTGCCTTACGAGCAGTGGGATGCCAATTTCCGCCACAAATGGCCAACAAATCCGCTCCCACATAGCTCGGGGCAGCCTCTGTCCGCACCAGACCCTGCTCAGGATTTAACTGATAGCGGGCATCCGCCTCCAATTCCTGACCATGGACATCCTGGTCCAGAGCAATGCCGTAACCGATTTCCTCCAGCGCCGCCAACTCGAATTGCCGCAGGGTAATATCCAGCGGAATATCGGTTAGTAAATCAGACAACGCCTGTTCGTATAACGGCCATATCGCGGGATTGGGGTCATCCCGATGCAGCAGCCGAGTGAGCAGCTCATTCAGGTAGAAGCCACAATATAGCGTCTTGCCGCTCAGCAATAGCCGACTGCCCCGTGGCTCACAGGCACGCAGGGAGTACATATCACCGGAGGGCTTCAACTCCACCCACAAAGGAGTAAACGGAGCCAACAGAGGATCTTTACGCCCACCGCGAACCACCGCACCAACACGGCCCAGGTTTGGCAGAAACAGGTCCACCGTCAGGCTGGTATTACGAAAAGGCCGCCGGTGAATCAGCCAAGCGGCTTGCAGCGCGCTACTATCAGGAATCATGGATGCAGTTGAACGTTCAACAGTGCGAGATGGATCGCGCTGTTACGGTTATGCCGTGCCCGCGCCTCAGCCAACACAGAAACGTGCAAAGTAGCTTTCATGACTTACACCCTGTTTATCCGCGCTTTTCAACTTTGAGCGTTCAATTCCTTTCATCATAGCCAAGGGAGCGCAACGCACGGGCATCGTCAGACCAGCCCGCCTTGATTTTCACCCACAGATTAAGCATCACTTTGCGCTCAATCAGGCGTTCGATATCCTCACGGGCTTGAATACCAATCTGCTTGATCCGCTCGCCCTTGTCGCCAATAAGAATTTTTTTCTGACCACGGCGCTCCACCAAAATGGCGGCCGAAATCTCTGTGACGCGGGGGCCGTCTTCCCACAGCTCCACTTCAACACTCACCTGGTGCGGCACTTCCTGGCCCAGTTGGCGAACCACTTTCTCACGAATAATCTCTGCCACCATAAACCGTAAGCTACGGTCGGTAAGTTGATCTTCCTCGTACCAGAAGTCTCCTTCTTGCAAGCGATCAACCAAGGCTTTTTCCAACTCCACCAAATTCTGTTCACGCAGTGCAGATACCGGAATAACCGCGTCAAAGGGATAGCGCTCACTCAGAGACTGTATATGCGGCAATAAAGCGCTCTTGTCATCCACATTGTCGACCTTGTTAATGATCAACAATACCGGAACGTCGCCTCCTTCTGGCAGCAAGGACAGCACGTGCTCGTCCGCCGGTGTCCACTTCATGGCATCCACCATCATGCAGATCACATCCACCCCAAACAGGGTCGATACCGCAGCCTCATTCATGGCGCGGTTTAGCGCCTTTTCCTGGCCAGTGTGAATACCCGGAGTGTCAGCAAACACAATCTGGTAATTATCGCGGCTAAGAATGCCATGAATCCGATGGCGAGTGGTCTGCGGTTTGCGCGAGGTGATACTTACTTTCTGACCAATCAGATGATTCATCAACGTGGATTTACCCACATTGGGGCGTCCAACAATCGACACCATGCCACACCGGGTGGTTTGAGGGTTGTCGGGTTGAGACGACGGGGTATCAGTCATACTGCTGCTCCAGCCATTCAAGCGCCAGGCTTGCCGCCTCTTGCTCAGCCTTTCGGCGACTTGCACCTTGGGCGATAAATATCTGCTGCACATTATCCAGTGAGCATTGCACATCGAAGGTCTGTTTCGGCGCCAGGCCTTCTACCTGGGTCACCTCATAGGTCGGTAATTCAAACTTGCGCGCTTGCAGCCATTCCTGCAAACGGGTCTTAGCATCTTTCTGGGCGCTCTGTGGAGAAATTGCGTCAAGACGCGGCGCAAACCAGGCCAGCACCACCTCACGACAGCGGGGCTCTCCACCATCCAACAGCATAGCGCCAATAATCGACTCCAGCGCATCAGCCAAAATGGAATCACGACGAAAACCGCCGCTTTTCAATTCCCCCCCTCCCAATACCAGATATTCACCCAAGCCTAATTCCCGCGCCACCAAAGCCAACGTCTGACCGCGAACAAGAGAGGCACGCATGCGGGTAAGTTGCCCTTCGGCAGCCTCTGGAAATTGCTCAAACAGAGCGACAGAGATGATCTGCCCGAGTTGAGCATCACCAAGAAATTCCAACCGCTCATAATTACGATGGCGGCTAACACTACGATGCGTGAGTGCCAACTCAAGAAGGGAGAGGTCCTGAAATTGATAGCCCAGGCGGGCCATCAGCCTATTAAGGTCACCGTTCACTGGCGAATGTCTTTTTTGAACTCATCATTGAAGCTCATCACGATACTTACGTTGTAGAACAACGGTTCTCGCACTTCATAATCTGTAGAGACGGTCAGAACACCGCCTTTCTTAACGATAACCAGATCATCAACAGAAATAACATTAACTTGGTTGATAGTGAACCGCTTGCTCAGTCCGTCGCGAATTTCGCGCGGAGACATCAGCGCCGTTTTGCTATCCTGCAGTAATGAACGGATGGCCGTCGAAATCGTATTATGTTCCATATAAGCCGGGATCATACGAAATGCAGCTGTCCCCAAGATTGCCACAACGATCAGCACAATTGCCCCGCTGATCAGTGACATCCCGCGTTGCTGTGAGGGCTTAGTTGTCATCATTGTAATTTGCCTCCACCTTATCAATGGCACCATTACGAGAAAAACTGGGCAGAGAGAAAATCGGTTTCCAGTGCATCCATATCATAAATGCTTCCCCCACGACCAGCTCCTCAGGGACTATACCCCAGAATCTGCTGTCGTTACTGTTATCCCGGTTATCGCCCATCACAAAGTAAGCATCTTCCGGCACAGTCCACTCACCCTGGGTGCGCGCCTGCGGGGTTTTCCGTCCAGTGTAGGGGTTAATTTTGCCTTCCTGCCAGATCAAGTGGCTAGCGTTACCCAGCTGTTCCACATATTGCTTGCGCCATACGCCAGAACCAACCCACTCGTTCACCAAGTCTCGATCGACTGTCTCACCGTTCACCGTTAACACGTTGTCTTTCACCTGAACCGTATCACCGGGCAAACCAACCACGCGCTTGATGAAGTTCTGTTTCCGGTTATCCGGAAACTTAAACACCATGACATCACCCCGTTCCGGCTCGCCAGTCTCAATTATCTTGGTGTTAGTTACCGGCAAACGTAGCCCATAGGCAAACTTGTTCACCAGAATAAAATCGTTCACCTTCAGCGTTGGCAACATGGAGCCCGAGGGGATGGTAAAAGGCTCAACAATAAACGAACGAATCACCAGCACCACAAAAAACACCGAGATCAGTGAATTGGAGGTTTCCACCACACTGCCCACCGGGCCGCCCTTACTCTTCAGCTTAAGCGCCTTGTCGATCAGCCAGACAATCACCGTAATGGTCAGAGCCAGGGTCAACCAGAAACCGATATCAATATCCAACAGAAATCTCCATTAACAGAGCCGCAGCAGGCAACAGCTGGACGCCTTGTGGTTTTACGTCCAGCGTCTAACGTCAGGCATTTATCAATTAATCATCCACTTTGAGCACAGCCAGGAACGCTTCCTGGGGAATTTCCACGTTGCCCACCTGCTTCATTCGCTTCTTGCCTTCTTTCTGCTTCTGCAGCAGTTTTTTCTTACGAGATACGTCGCCGCCATAACATTTCGCGGTCACGTTCTTACGTAGGGCTTTTACCGTCTGGCGCGCGATAATCTTGCTACCAATGGCAGCTTGAATGGCCACATCGAACATTTGTCGTGGCACCAATTCTTTCATCTTTTCACACAGGGCCCGGCCCCGGTAAGCAGATTGATCTAAGTGGCAGATCATCGCTAGCGCATCCACTTTGTCGCCGTTGATCAACACATCCACCCGCACCAGCTTGGTCGCCTCAAAACGCTCGAACGCGTAGTCCATGGAGGCGAAGCCCCGGCTCACCGACTTAATTCGATCGAAGAAATCCAACACCACTTCGGCCATGGGAATGTCGTAGGTCAGCGCCACCTGCTTGCCCAAGTACTGCATGTTGATCTGCGCGCCGCGGCGCTCAACGCACAGCGTGATCACATTGCCCACGAATTCCTGGGGCACCAGGATGTTCACCCGCGCAATCGGTTCACGGAATTCTTCTATCTTGCTGCCTTCAGGCAGTTTAGACGGGTTGTCCACATGCAGAATGTCACCGGATACCAACGCCAATTCATATACCACCGTAGGCGCCGTGGTAATCAAATCCAGATCGTATTCACGCTCCAATCGCTCTTGGATGATTTCCATGTGCAACATGCCCAGGAAACCCACCCGAAAACCGAAGCCCAACGCATCGGACGTTTCCGGTTCGTAGAACAGGGAGGCGTCATTAAGTGTTAGCTTGGCCAGGGCGTCACGGAAATCTTCATAATCATCCGCACTCACCGGGAACATGCCGGCATAAACCTGCGGTTTCACATTTTTAAAGCCAGGCAGGGCGGCCACGTTCGGGGTTTTCGCCAAAGTCAGGGTGTCACCCACCGGTGCGCCATGAATATCCTTGATGCTGCCGCTCACCCAGCCCACTTCACCGGCTTCCAGCAATTTGGTCTCGGTACGCTTCGGAGTAAAGATACCCAAACTATCAACCACGTGGGTCTGCCCGGTGGATTTCACCAAAATTTTGTCGCCCTTCTTCAGGCGCCCTTCTTTCACCCGGACCAGCGAGATCACACCCATGTAATTATCGAACCAAGAATCGATAATCAGGGCCTGCAAGTCCGATTCGCGTTTCCCTTCAGGGGCGGGGATACGCTCTACCAACTGCTCAAGCAGGTCATCAATGCCAACGCCGGTCTTCGCCGACACCCGACAAGCGTCATGGGCATCCAGACCGATAATTTCCTCGATCTCGTTGATCACCATTTCAGGTTCAGCTTGGGGCAAGTCAATTTTGTTCAGAACCGCCAACACTTCCAGATCTTGCTCTATGGCGGTGTAACAGTTAGCCACCGACTGGGCTTCAACGCCCTGGGCGGCATCCACTACCAACAACGCCCCTTCACAGGCCGACAGGGAGCGGGACACCTCATAGGAGAAATCCACATGGCCAGGGGTATCAATAAAGTTCAGCTGGTAGGTTTCGCCATCACGGGCCGTATAGTGCAGGGTCACACTCTGGGCCTTGATGGTAATGCCTCTTTCCCGCTCCAACTCCATGGAATCAAGCACCTGCTCTTTCAGCTCACGCTCGCTGAGGCCGCCGCAAACCTGAATAAAACGGTCCGCCAGGGTCGATTTGCCATGGTCGATATGGGCAATAATGGAAAAGTTGCGAATATTCTTGATGTCAGTCATAAGGCCTGTTGAACAAAAAGTCGTTGCCGCACCGGCCTTCCCTGCCCCAGATTCTTAAACCCGAGTGACAGAAAGAGCCGTCCTGCTGCCCGACCCTGCGCCGGACAACACACCGTGATACTCAAAACGACAAACAATGGGCCGCGATTCTAGCGGATATCGGGGGGGAGTTGCACGGCGCACCGTCCAGTGCGCCGAAAAACCCTACAGCGGGGCTCAAATAAAGGGGCTATGGCAGCTTAAGTGCCAAGAAGCGAGGGGTGCCATCACGATTAACCAATGCCGCCACGGTACCGTCTTCCGGCAAATTCGCCGCAGCCTCAGCTAAATCAGCCGCGCTATTGATCTGAGAGCCCTGCAGCGTGACCAGAATATCGCCTACCTGCAGCCCCGCCTTACGGGCCGGCCCCTCTGTAACCTGAGTAATCACCACACCGGCCTTCAAACCCAGGTGGCTCAATTCCGACGCCGAAGCCTTCCGCACGGTCAGCCCCAACTTGGCACCCGCAGCATTTTCACCCTTCTGGGCACCACTGCTTAAGGCCATTTCCGGATTATCCGGCAACAACCCGATCGTTACCGACAAGGTCTTCTCTTCACCATCACGGATGACCACCATATCCACGTCCGATTCCGGCCTCTCCCGGCCCACCCAACGGGGCAACTCAGAAGAGCGATAAATCGTTTCACCATTAAACCGAATGATCACATCACCAGGCTCCACCCCGGCAGCTTCAGCCGGAGAGCCCTCTAGCACCTGAGACACTAGCGCGCCACGGGGTGAATCTAAGCCAAACGATTGCGCCAGATCCCGGTCCACTTCCTGAATTAATACACCTAACCAGCCGCGGCTAACTTTGCCGCCATCTTTCAACTGGTTGACCACATCCATGGCCATATCCACCGGAATGGCAAAACTCACGCCCATATAGCCACCGGAACGGCTGAATATCTGCGAATTGATACCAACCACTTCACCGCTCAGGTTAAACAACGGCCCCCCACTGTTACCCGGGTTAATCGCTACATCGGTTTGAATAAAAGGCACGTAGCTATCACTGGGCAAACTGCGGCCCTTGGCACTGACAATCCCTGCGGTAACGCTGCTGTCGAAACCGAATGGAGCACCAATGGCCAATACCCATTCGCCCACTTTCAGGTCAGCGGAGGAGCCGATATTTACCACCGGCAAATCCCCTTCATCTACTTTCAACAATGCCAGATCGCTGCGCTCATCTGCCCCCACCAACGTGGCAGGCAATTCGCGGCGATCTTGCAGGCGCACCATAATTTCGTCCGCTTCCGCCACCACATGGTTATTGGTCAGTACATAACCATCAGCAGAAATGATGAACCCGGAGCCCAGCGAACGAGTGTCCCCCTGCTCTGGCAACGACGGCATTTCACCCTCACCGCCAAACTGTTCAAAAAAATGTTTGAACAGCTCAGGTAACTGTTTGAGTTGATCTGTAGCAGACGATGCCTCTCGGTGAGTAACGGTGCTGATATTAACCACCGCCGGGCCTTCCTTCTCGACCAGCCGGGTGAAATCAGGCAGGCCTGTGACAAGCGGTTCTCCGCGGGTAGAGGACGATTCAGAAGAAGGGTCGGAGCAAGCTGTCAGTACAGCGCTCAAGATGACAAGCCACACTGCTGCGAAACGACGATATCCTCGTTCCATTGAAGTCTCCTTTTATCAGGCGGCCTTTTTCATGGCCTCACTATTGCGATGCGGGCTGAATCACCACGGCCTGGCAGCTATCCGCAGTAGGAACGACCCGTGGCTGATATGCTTGAGTATGCCCGGCCCGGCGGCTCATAATACGGTTGATCGCGAAACCGAGGAACAGGCCCGCCATGCCCAGTACAGCCGAGGCATCAACCATCTCAATGGGCAACGCCGATCCCAGCAACGCGCCGGCAAACAGCAATACTAACGGCAAGCCGTACACCCACAGCGCACCGCGCATCAGCGCGCCCTCTGGTAAGGCCACATTTACGGTATCGCCAACCTGGTGAGAATCTTGAGAAGGAACGCGCAAACGAGCGCGCTGACCGGACTGCTGTTCATTAATGAGGTGATGCCCGCAACCGGCCTTTGCCTTGCAGGCACCGCAAGTGGAAGCGCGCACAGTTTCCACCCAAATAGCCCCAGACTCCACCGCCACAACAATCCCCTGCTCTTCCAACATCAGAGCTGACTATCTCGCACACGGATACCTTCGATTACCCGTTCTGCTGTACTTTGCGGCACCTCACCCACCAGGGTGACCAAGTAGGCCCCGCTGGGCGCGGTGAGGCGGCGGCTGACTGCCACCGTCGGGCCGACACGACTCACGCCTTCTTCCACGGAGCCACCGTCCACCGCTTCTACAAAAACGGTGAAAGCGGCTAAGCCGTCACTGTAACCTTGTGCCGCCACCGGCTCGCGATCGGAACCGCTCTGCCGCCAATCTTGATCCACAGAGGTAAAGCCCGGCGGCATCCATTGCGCTTCCACAGACAACCGGTGAGAGGGGTGAGAGTCCTCTAGTGGCTTCAGGTCGCTTTCTTTCACGGTTTCAGGGATCGAAAAATCTTGTTCGGTAAGCGGGGCCGCTAATGTCAGAGACACAAACTCCACCCGCTCAAGCGCCACCCCGCTGCCATCAACTATTTCGGATTTCAGCAACAGGCTACTGTCGTTATCCAGCCACAACCGATAACCATAGCGATAAGTATCCAGCGGCGCGACACGCATGCGTGTGGTCGCTCGGCCCGCAACACGACCATCGCCATCCACAAGAATGTTGTACTGGGCGGGCACATCGCGGGCGATACGATCACCCAACGCCAACGGCCCTGAGTGCTTACGGTTGATGCGGGTAAGCGTGCCATTGGGGTGTAGGCATACCACCTCATCACCGCGGCGCAGCACCTCGACTAGACGGCCATCAAGGTGGGTCAGTCGTTGAAACTCGCGGCCACCGATCACCGCGTGGCTCACTTCCATGGTGCTCACTTCCGCACCAAACTGATAAAGAAAACGACCGGTGTAATTGAGGGATCGATTAGCCTGGGCCATCGACTGGAGCTGGTCCTGCGCTGGGGAAGTATTCGCCAGCGCCACTTCAGACAGCGCCATCACCGGCGAGCAGAGGGTCAGAGAGAAAGCAAGAACTCGCAACATCATCCGTTAGCGAGCCCCGTGGCGGGCATCCATGCTGACCAAGCGAGCGAAAGGCATCATCCCTTGGCCACTATGGCGCGCTGCGAAATCACTGTGACGCAACAGCATGTTGTTCACGCGAGGCTGGGCTGCCGGCACCGCCGAAGCAGGCACGACCACTGCATTGTTACTCGCCATGAATGCCTGAGACACTAGCGAGGTCTCGCCGAATGGCCGGCTTACGCGGTTATCCGCAGCAGCCGCCATCACTGGCGCAGCCGTACCATTCGCCGCCTGACTACCTTCCCAGGTCTGCCAACCAACCACCGTGGCCGCCGCCACAGAGGCGGCTACTGCCAAGCGCGCCATGCCACCGAGCCATGCAGGGCGCTGCACAGGCAAAGCCTCATCCGCCAACGCGGCAGACAAGCGGGCATTAAAGTCCGCCGGCACGGCCATGGTCGGCTGGTGGTGCATAACATCACGGGCCAACTGCCAGCGCGCCAGCGTATCCAGATCGCCATCGTCAATATCGCGCATTACACGACGGGCTTCCAGCTCGCTGGTTTCATCGTCGAGAAACGCAGACAACGCTTCCAAATCCCTGTTCATACTCTCACCCTTTATCGCCGCGCTGTGAGCCCAAAAGCGGGCGGACAGCTGTGTCAATTGCTTCCCTGGCCCGAAAAATCCGAGACCGAACTGTACCCACCGGGCATTCCATGACGACCGCTATATCCTCGTAGCTTAGGCCCTCGAATTCACGCAGGGTCACCGCCGTCTTTAATTCCTGAGGCAGCTCATTAATTGCTGCATGGATTACCGCCTCCAGTTCCTCTGACAACACGAGGGACTCCGGGGTTCCAATCTCGTGCAGCATTTCTGCACCGGCATACTGCTCGGCTTCAGCAGCATCCAGGTCAGAGCCCGGTGGCCGCCGGCTGGCAGACACCAAATGATTCTTAGCGGTATTGACCGCAATACGATAAAGCCAGGTATAAAAGGCGCTGTCTCCACGGAATCGGGGCAGCGCGCGCCAAGCCTTGATAAAGGCTTCTTGGGCAACATCCTGAACCTCGTCCTGGTCACGCACATAACGGCTAATCAACGCAAAAAGGCGCTGCTGATACTTTCGCACCAACACCTCGAATGCACGCTGATCGCCAGCTTTGGCTTTCTTGACCAACTCTTCGTCTGACACCGATCCCCCGGATCTATCGCGAAACGCGTAAAGTAACCATGACTACCTGACGATCAAGCAGCCTGTAAAACGCGCCATTGTAGCAGCTGCCTGAGCGGCGGCTACAATAGGAACGCGATTTCGCCACCTTTTCACATTGCTTGAACAATTAAAGGGGTGACGCAGGGGCGACAAGACAACCGGTTATAGGACAGAATCGGACACAGGAACCCACAGATGGTTCCTGTGAAACTGCATATTGGACACACTCAGGGCAAAATGCCGGGAAAACAGGCACGCTCACACAGCCCAGCCAGGCCCCAGTGAGCGCCACCAGAACGCTCTAGTATTAGAAAATAGAACAGCCAGAGCCGCCGAATTTCTTCTTGACCTGGGCCATGCACCCTCGCGTCAACAAGCCGAAAGGATCACCGGGCATATTTTCACAGACTTTCTTAGCGGCATATGCCTTAGAGCATTCAGCAGCAGTGGCTTCAAGTGCGTTACTCGCCACTGGAAGCCCCGCCGCCTGATCACCCGGGGCGGCACCTGCTAACAAGCCCACAGGCACAGTCTCAGGTGCTGATTTCGGTTCACTCGCGCTGATCATCGCCGCGACCACGTCCACCGGCAGCCCTTCCTTAACCAACCAACTCGACTCCTCCGGAGTGAAGACAGCATAAGGCTTGCCCGCGGCTTTAATGCTGGCGGCCATAGCCGGAGCTGAGCGCTTGCGATAGGTCTCCTTAAGCACATCCATTACGCGTAAATCCGCCGGCCCCATAAAAAACAGGCGCTCATTACCGTGAATGTCACCCGTAAAGTCAGGGTGTTTCTCAACGATCGCAGCATAATGCTTGAGGCGCTGACTACGGCTCTGGCCAGCCAACACCGCTGCCAAGCGCGCAGAAACCAGCGGCCGGTAAAATTTAAGCGACGGGTTATCAAGGGCAGCGGCAAGCGTATCTACATCTTTTGTTTTTTTGAGCGACTGGTAAAGAGACTCTTCGACAGCAATATTACGCACCAGCTTTTCTTCATGGGAAAAAGCTGAAGCATACCAAGCTGCATCAGTAAGTTTTTGTGTGCCGCGTAATTTACCTAGTGGAAACCAGCTCATGAAAACCGTGCCGCGATAGTGGGCGTTAGCACTGTAAACCAACTCACCTTCTGAGCGCATTTCAATGGTCGTCTCGAACTGCTGAGGCGCCACCATAGGAATCAAACAAAGGCTGAACGTACAACCCAACGTGCTAAAGACGACCGTAGCAATTGTGCCAACACTATTTTCGGGAGGCTGGCGCGTTACCGTAATATCCAGCGGCAGCATCCCGCCATCATGCAACCAATAATCTGCAACCTGAGCCAATTCATCATTCGCACTACTTTTTGGCTTTGCGTTCAGTGATTCCTGAAATTTGTCGCTGGCCCATGGGTAAGCATCGTAAGAGGTCTTGCCTTTACTGTAGGGGATAATCGGGTCATTCGGGTTAGTGTTAAAGTGATCGATCGTTTGCTGCGTAATCGGCGTACCCTGTTCAGTATAATAATTCGCAGACATGCAGCCACTCAAACCCGCGACCAGCACCAGCCCCCCGGCCAGATGCATCGATATTTTTTTCATTGTCTTCCCCAGACAGTATTAGTCGGCCGTCTTAATCCGCCACAGGCATTCCCCTTCACCTGTTGTCCATCAGACGAACACTCTCACCCAAATTACGATAGAAATCGCATCGCAATATAGCCACAGGCCATAGGCTGCACATCACCCAAATGGGGGATCCGCTGATAAAAACGTCATTAGCAGGGGGAGCAATCGCCGCTATACTGGCCGCCTGAGACCCCTAAGCCTGCGAAATCGACCAGCTGCTAACGAATAAAGGATGCTCCATGGCTACCTATCGACACGATGTACTCATTATCGGCTCCGGCGCCGCAGGCCTTACGGCCGCACTTCGCCTGCCTGATGAGTGTCAGGTTGCCCTGCTCTCCAAAGGAGAGCTCACCAGCGCTAGCACCTACTACGCCCAGGGCGGAGTGGCCGCGGTGCTAGACCAAGAAGACTCACTGGAAAGTCATGTGGCCGATACCCATGTGGCTGGCGCCGGGCTATGCCAGGATGATGCGGTACGCTTTACCGTGGAAAATGGCCCCGACGCCATTCGCTGGTTGATTGATCTAGGCGTGGACTTCACCCGTTTCGATAGCGGTGATGGCAGTAAATTGCCCTACCACTTAACCCGTGAAGGCGGGCATAGCCATCGGCGCATCATTCACGCCGCCGATGCCACCGGCAAAGCCATCTCCGGCACACTGATCGAACAAGTCTGCAAAAAAGAAAACGTGATCCGCTTTGAGCACCGGGTGGCGGTGGACCTGATCGTACAGGAACACGACGGACCGCAAGGCAAAGAAAAACGTTGCTGTGGCGCCTACGTACACAACATTCAAACCGGCGAAACCGACGTTATTCTCGCCCGCTCCGTGGTACTGGCCACCGGCGGGGCCTCCAAAGTGTACCTCTACACATCCAACCCGGATGTGGCCACCGGCGATGGCATTGCCATGGCCTGGCGAGCCGGCTGTCGGGTCGCGAATATGGAATTCATGCAGTTCCACCCCACCTGCCTCTATCACCCCAAGGCAAAAAGCTTCCTCGTCACCGAGGCCATCCGCGGCGAAGGCGGGCACCTGCTACTCCCCAATGGCGAACGCTTCATGAAGCGCTTTGATGAGCGCGGCGAGTTAGCCCCCCGGGATGTGGTTGCCCGCGCCATTGACCATGAAATGAAACGGCTGGGCGCGGATTGTCTCTACCTTGATATCAGCCACAAACCCGCAGACTTCATTATCGAGCACTTCCCCACCGTATACGCCAAATGCCTGCAGCTGGGGCTGGATATCACCCGCGACCCCATTCCGGTGGTCCCTGCGGCTCATTACACCTGCGGCGGCGTGATGATTAACAAGCATGGACAAACCGATGTGCCTGGCCTCTATGCCATTGGCGAAACCAGTTTTACCGGTTTACACGGAGCCAACCGCATGGCTAGCAATTCATTGCTGGAGTGCTTTGTGTACGGCAAAGCCACCGCCGACCATATTCGCGCCCACCTGGATAAAATTCCCACGCCAAGAGACGACAACGAATGGGATGAATCGCAGGTTACCGACTCGGATGAAGACGTGGTGATCAGCCACAACTGGGACGAGCTGCGTCGCTTCATGTGGGACTACGTGGGCATCGTGAGAACGGAAAAACGGTTGGAGAGAGCCCTGCACCGCGCCGAGCTACTAAAGAGCGAAATCGCCGAGTATTACAGCAACTACCACATCAGCAACGACCTACTGGAGCTACGTAATCTGGTGGTCATCGCCGAACTGATTATTCGCTCTGCCATGCAACGCAAAGAGAGCCGCGGCTTGCATTACATGCGCGATTTCCCAGCAACGAATGAAGAAACCGGAAATACGATCCTAACACCGGGGACGTTTTGACTGGCATAGAATCAAGCCGGGTTACGGGTAAGGACGGAGCCACACGATGACCGTCCTGCACGAGCGATTCAATTGAACGTTCAACGTTGAAAAAAAGCCGGGGAACATCCCGGCTTTCCCTTCCAATGTTGTAGCGTGCGCTAGCCCCGCTGACGCTTAACCCAAAACCACTGATAAAAAGGCTGTAACTCGGCAACGGGCGCTTGGTCAGCAAACACATGCAGCCACCCCTTCGGCGTTTGCATTGCCAACCAAGGGCCATGGCGAATAACACGCAGGGGGCGCTCCATGACTTGCTTATGCCGGCCGATGATCGTCACCCCTTGCGCATCCAGCTCTAGCGCCTCCGGCTGAGGCAAACGCCAGCTCCTCACTAAAATAGGCAGCACACCAAGCAACACCAGCATGGCCCAAGCCGGTAATTGCGACAAGACTATGGCCGCCGCTGCCAGCAATGCCGCCAACCACCGTAAACGCGCAGGATAGCGCGAAGCGGCCAGCTTAACCTTTCTTCGCGGAGACCAACCCGAGGACATGGCTCACATACTCATTTAACTGCGGATCTGCAGGCTCACTGCGGTAGGTGAACCACTCGAACATGTCCGCATCTTCACAGGCAAGCAAGGTGGCAAACTGTACTTGGCGCTCCACCGGCTCCGCATCAAAGTGATTATCCAGATAGCCATACAGCACCACCTCCACTTCTGACGCACCCCGACGGCACTGCCAACGATATTTCCGCTTCAGGTCTTCATTACTCATTCAGCACTACCCTGATCAAACACTCCGGCGTCTTTCGACAATTAACCCATACAGCTTTCAGGCTGTGCGCGCATTATCTATCATGCCTGATGATTTCTCGACTCCCCCGGAGTCCCACGCCACGTTACACGTTAGGATAACAGGAGCCCCATGAGCTGGTCCGAGTTTATTGCCGCCCAACCCCTGGCAGATCACGCCCCCACGGATAACGCCCCCACATTAAGCCACTGCGATCACTTGGCTATTATCCGCGCTCATGGCGAGGAAGCCGGCCATTACCTGCAAGGTCAGCTGTCCTGCGACCTGCGCGAAGTGGATAACGGAGGGCACCTCACCGGCATGCATCTGAGCCTGAAAGGCCGTGGCCTGGTCAGCGTACGCATTGTTCGCGACGGTAACGACTACCTGATGCTCTGCCCAGCCGGGCAAAGCGAAGCGGTAATCAAATCATTAATGAAATACCGCCTGCGCGCCAAAGTGGAATTTCAAGTGGACAACCAGGCCGTAATTCTGGGGCTTTCAGGCGCATTGCCCGGCGCCCTTCCCGAACCTGGGCAAAGCACCCGCAACGATCAAGGCCTGTGGCTACGCTACCCCAACACCGATCACGCACTGCTGATTACCCACACAGAGCAAGCGGAAGCCGTATGGGCGGCACAGGCTCAGGAACGCACAGCCCTCAACGGCAACGGCTGGCGGCTGGCCGACATCGACGCCGGCGAAGGCATGGTCTACCCGGGCGCAGAAGATCTATTCCTGCCTCAGGTTCTTAACTACGACGTCACCGCCGGGGTGAACTTTAAGAAAGGCTGCTACACAGGCCAGGAAGTAGTTGCACGCATGCACTTCAAGGGCAAGCTCAAGCAACGCATGCAACGGGTCGATTACACCGCCGATATGGACCTGACACCCGGTGAAACGCTACGCGACAGCAACGGCAAAGCCGCCGGTGAAGTGGTCAGCAGTGCCCGCACCCCTGCCGGGCACAGTGCCCTCGTGGTACTGCGCCGCAACACCGATGGTGTATTGTTCAAAGACGCCGAGCCGCTCAACAGCCAGCTCGGCACTCTACCCTATACCTTGCCCTGGAAAGATTAAGCCCCACGGAGCCCACACGCGCCCGTAGGCCGAATTAGCCCCAAGTCTTTCCACATAAAAAAGGCGCCGAAGCGCCTTTTTTATGTGTCTTTCTAGCCCCTACTCAAGCCTTACCCAAATCCGCCAGTGGGTGCTTTGGCGCCGGGCAGCGGAAGAAACCCTCGATGTACTCTTTTGGCACCGACGCCACATCACGATGCCGGAAGCTGGGTTTGCCGTCCTTGTCGATTAACAAAGCTCGCACCCCTTCGCGAAAATCACCGTGTAGTGAACATTGCACCGCCAAGCACCACTCCATCCTAAACACCTCTGCCAGGTCGTAATAAGTGGAACGATCCAGTTGCTCCCACACCAGATGAGCCGTTTGCGGGCAACCTCGCTCAAGGTTACCCAGTGCCTTGTCCAGCCAACGGTCACGTTCTTTCACGCTCAGCAGCTGCTCAGTGACAACGGTAATGTCCTCGCCATCGCACAAACGGTTAATTAATGGCATATGGTCAATCAACGGGTGCGGCAGATCACTCATGTCCACCGCCTGCTGTTTGAACAAGCGATAGATCACCGCGCGATTTTCCGCTTCGGTATCCGCATAATTCTGCTCGGCCAGCGCGTCCAGCAGGCTGTCCGCATCCGCCTCTACCATGCGATCAGCCATGCCAATTTCCACAGCTTCACGACCGTTGATGTGAACCCCAGTAAGGCCAAGGAACAAGCCCACCCTTCCAGGCAAACGATTCAGGAACCAGCTGCCACCCACATCGGGGAACAGGCCGATGGTAATTTCCGGCATGGCCATGCGCGAGCGTGGCGTTACCAAACGGAAATCCGCACTCTGCAGCAGCCCCATGCCACCGCCCATAACAATGCCATCACCAAAGACGATCACCGGAATCGCACTCGTATGCAGACGATAATCCAACACATATTCCGCTGCGAAATACTCTTCGGTAACCGGGTTTCGGCCTTCACCGGCATGTTTCACCATGGATTTATGCATCTGCACGATATCACCACCCGCACAGAGCGCCTTGTCGCCAGCCCCATCCAGCCAGATCGCCACAATATCGGAACGCTGCTCCCAAGCATCCAGCTTCTCGCTCAACAGCGTGATCATTTCCAAGCTCAGCGCATTCAGGGATTTGGGGGCATTCAACGTCGCGCGGGCAATAACACGGCCGCAACGGGTTTCGATTTCGGAAAACAACACGCAGTCAGACACAACAACTCCTTGGTCTCAATTCGGCAAAGATGGTACCGCGGTGGGCGGCAAGCTCCAAGCTGGAAACGGGCAAAAGGCCATGCAGATTATGAATGCCTTACTCCGCGCTGCAAGCTAGCAGGTAGTGAGGCAAGCGATGTTCACACCGAAAGGTCGCTACGGGAAGATTGGTGATGTGAGCCGCGGCCAACAAAGCAGCTTACTCGTGGGTACAACGCCGTTAGTTGTTCTGTGGCCGCAGATCCCAATTCGCCTTGTAGTGGGCGGCTTGCCTTTATTCTGGCACGGACCAATCAATAGCGGTTTCACCGTGCTGGAGCAAATATTGATTGGCACGGGAAAAGTGACCACAGCCGAGAAAACCTCGGTAAGCCGACAGTGGAGACGGATGTGGAGCGCTTAGCACACAGTGTTTTTCGCGGTCGATCAGGCGGCCTTTTTTCTGAGCATGACTGCCCCACAATAAAAACACTAACCCCTCACGTTCGCGGTTTAAGTGCTCAATGGCCTGATCGGTAAACGTTTCCCACCCTTGCTTCTGGTGAGAGCCAGCCTGGCCCGCTTCCACGGTGAGCACCGCGTTAAGCAGCAAAACACCCTGCTCTGCCCAATAGGTCAAGTTGCCATGGGTAGGAATATCAAAACCCAGGTCTCGGTGAATTTCCTTGTAGATATTCATCAGTGATGGCGGAGTCTTTACGCCATGCTGAACGGAAAAACACAGACCATGGGCTTGGTTGGGGCCGTGGTAAGGGTCCTGTCCCAGGATGACCACTTTCACACAGTCAAAGGGCGTCAAGTTGAAGGCGTTAAAAATATCTGGCCCCGGCGGGAAAACCGTTTTTCCTTCACGCTTCTGTTGCGCTAAAAAATGGCGTAACTGCGCCATATAGTCCCGTTGAAACTCCCCCTCAAGGTGCTGTTTCCAGCCCGGCTCCAACGGCACAACTTTGCTGTCAGGGGTGTTCACGGCATAGGCATTAACCATGGGGGATCACTTTCTCCATCAAGTTGTGCATCCGTTTCTCCGCAAACGCCTGGGAGACTTTTTCCGGGTGCACCAACAAACGCTGCTCAATGGTCAGGAAGGTAGAGAAGATTAACTCCCCATCCAGCTTGGGGTGTTTACAACCAAACAGCTCACACGCCATGGCCAAGGTTTCCACATGCTGGGCCAAATACATATCAGCCATTTCCCGCAGCCGCGGATCAAGAACGGCTTCCTGAATAAACGCCTGCTCAGCCACAATATGATCACGACGATTTTGCAACTCATCAACGATGAAAGCGCCCATCATCTGAGCAAGCAGCTGCACCAACCGCCCCCGTTCTTGCGGGTTTTTCAGGCTGTCGCGGGAAAACTGCGACATCAACCCGAACGCCTGCTCTTTAAAGGGTTCAACCACCTCCTTTATTGCTCGTTCTGCGAACAATGCGAAGGTGTCAGCGATCAAATCAGAGAGATCTTTAAAGTAATAGGTTGTCGCAGAAAGCGGAACGCCCGCTTCACGGGCAACCGAACGGTGGCGAACCGCCCGGATACCATCGCGCACAATAATATTCAACGAGGCCTCAAGAATAGCCTGTCGACGCTGCTCGCTACCCGTTCGGCGGGTTTTCCTTCCCTGGTACTGAATTTCAGTTGTCATGGATACAGCCAGCCTGTTTTATCACACCCTAAATTGTATCACTCTCCCTGCGACGCTCCTGCAACACAACGGGCGAAAATGACGCCCGAAAATACCGTTCTTACCGGCCCTGGGGCCGCATATGCGGAAACAGAATAACGTCACGAATGGACGGTGCATCGGTAAACAACATTACCAGACGATCGATGCCGATGCCCTCACCAGCGGTCGGTGGCAGGCCATGCTCAAGCGCGACCACATAATCTTCATCGTAGAACATGGCTTCGTCGTCACCTGCGGCTTTTTCTTCCACCTGCTGACGGAAACGCTCGGCTTGGTCTTCCGCATCATTCAACTCGGAGAAGCCGTTGGCAATTTCACGACCACCCACAAAAAATTCAAACCGCTCTGTCACAAAGGGGTTATCGTCCATGCGGCGCGCCAGCGGCGAAACCTCGGTGGGATACTCGGTAATAAAGGTGGGATCTTTCAGGCGGTGTTCCACCGTCTTCTCAAAAATCTCGATCTGCACCTTACCCAAGCCGTAACCGTCTTTAAGCGGAATACCCAAGCCGGTGGCGATCTCTCGAGCGCCCTCAATATCTGCCAATTTGGCGGCATCAATATCAGGATTAAAATGCAAAATGGAATCGAACACCGTCATGCGGGTAAAAGGTTTGCCAAAATCAAACACATCGCCCTGGTAAGCCACATCCGTGCTGCCCAACACCGTCTCGGCCAAGGTGCGCAGCATTTCTTCGGTCAGGTTCATCAGGTCGTGGTAATCACCAAACGCTTGGTAAAATTCCAGCATGGTGAATTCCGGGTTATGCCGGGTCGAGAGCCCTTCATTGCGGAAGTTACGGTTAATCTCGAACACTTTTTCGAAACCGCCGACCACCAACCGCTTCAAGTACAGTTCCGGCGCAATGCGCAAGTACATGTCCATGTCTAAGCTATTGTGGTGAGTAATAAACGGACGTGCAGTCGCGCCGCCTGGAATCACCTGCAGCATGGGTGTTTCCGCTTCCACGAAATCTTTTTGTACCAGAAAGTTGCGAATCCCGGCCACAATTTTGGCGCGGATCTGGAACGTCTTTCGAGTGTCCTCGTTAACGATCAAGTCCACATAACGCTGGCGGTACCTGGCTTCGGTATCAGTGAGCCCCTTATGCTTTTCGGGCAGCGGGCGCAGGGATTTGGTGAGCAAAAAATACTCATCCATCATCACATACAGGTCGCCCTTACCGGATTTGCACAGCGTGCCACGCACCCCAATGATGTCGCCCAGATCCCAGCTCTTGGTTTCTTTACGCACATCGCGGGTTTCGTCCTTGGGCGCGAAAATCTGAATGCGCCCGGACATGTCCTGTAGCACCTTAAAGGCTTTGCGATCCAGCATCATACGGCCGGCTACCGCCACCTGAATATTTTTCTCTTCCAGCTCTTCCTTGGTGAATTCGCCATACTGCGCCTGCAAATCGGCGGCAAGGGAATCCCTACGAAAATGATTGGGAAACGGGTTACCGCCTTCGCGTAACTCGGCCAACTTGGCACGACGTTCTGCAATCAGACGGTTTTCAGCAGCGGCCTGCTGCGAGGCGTCGACATTCTGTGTGGTGTTGTCTTGGCTCATAACTCAGTGCTTCCGGTAAAGCGCCAGGCGCCGCACGCTTAACGCCTGACGCTTTGGAGTTAGCGTCAAGCGGCAAGCGTCAGGCACCCAGCGTATCAATCACAATCCCGCTTTTAGGGACGCTTCAATAAAGGGATCCAGGGCACCATCCAGTACCGCCTGGGTATTACGGTTTTCCACCCCTGTGCGCAAATCCTTAATGCGCGCATCATCGAGAACATAAGAGCGAATTTGGCTGCCCCAACCGATGTCAGCCTTGCTGTTTTCCAAGGCTTGCTTCTCGGCATTACGCCGCTGCATTTCCAGCTCATAGACCTTAGCCTGCATCATCTTCATGGCCTTGTCTTTGTTCTGGTGCTGGCTTCGCTCGCTCTGGCACTGGGTGACTACGGTATGCTCAGTGCCCCCATCATCCTTAAAGAGATAGGTCAGGCGCACCGCAGAATCGGTCCGGTTAACGTGCTGACCACCCGCGCCGGACGCCCGGTAAGTATCCACCCGCATATTGCCCAAATCGATTTCAATATCGATGTCGTCATCTACCTCAGGAGACACAAACACGGAACTGAATGAGGTATGGCGGCGGCCACCGGAATCGAAAGGGCTTTTGCGCACTAGCCGATGCACGCCGGTTTCAGTGCGCAACCAGCCGTAAGCATAATCACCTTCAAAGCGCACTGTGGCAGATTTGATACCCGCCACATCACCGGCGGAAGCTTCCACCAGCTCTGTTTTAAAACCGTGGGCTTCGCCCCAACGCAGGTACATGCGTAACATCATCTCTGCCCAATCTTGGGCCTCGGTGCCACCGGAACCAGATTGAATATCCAAGTAGGCACTGCAGGGGTCCATCTGCCCGGAGAACATGCGACGAAATTCCAGATCCGCCACCATCTTTTCCAGATCTCGCAGATCGCTTTCCACTTCTGAGAGAGTATCTTCGTCGCCCTCTTCCACCACCAGGTCCAACAAGGCGGAGGTGTCCTCCAAGCCCTGGCTAGCGTCGTCGATGGTTTTCACCACCCCCTCCAACTGAGAGCGCTCCTTACCCAATGCCTGAGCATAGGGCGGATCATTCCAGACATCGGGGCTTTCGAGCTCGCGCTCGACTTCAGTCAGGCGTTCACTCTTTTGAACGTAGTCAAAGATACCCCCTGAGCGCTTCGACACGCTCGGCGAGGTCGGAAAGGTGGGTTCGCAGCGGATTGACTTCCATTACGTCTCTCTGAAATTGCAGAAATAGGTGCCAAGCCGGATTGGTGCTCGGCAAACGGCGAAGTTTAACGGTTTGCGGGGGCACTGACGAGGGGCGAGCAACCTCCCCCCTGGCCACGCGCTAAGGCTGGATAACGCAACCCCCAACGAAGACAGATTTACCACAAAGTACACAGTAATCGCCTACGAAAAGGAGGCTCTCTTTGTGTACTTCTCTGTGTACTCTGCGCGCGCGGTGATGAACAGGCTTTTTAGTCAGCCTTTTATTGCACCAGTCGCGACGTTATTCAGTGCTTGTGCTGCGGCAATACCGATCAATCTTTCAGCTCGTAAACGTGGTACGCCGCCGGTTTCATATTATCGATGGTCGTGCCAATGTAGCTGGCGTTTTTCGGAATGCCAGAACCGGTGTTGAATACCTTGAAGCGACGAACTTCTTTCGGCGTGTCTATCACCGTATCCGCGTCCACTTCCACCCACATGAAAATCACGGCTTCCTGCGGAACGTAATCCACCCGCAGTACCTTTCCTTCTTGCGGCAGACGGATGTCCTGCACGTCAGTGTTGATATTAAGTCGATGCTTGTGAATCGTTTTCATTTGAGCCCCTCCGTTAAGGACACACCACAGCGGTAGCGATAGCCACGCCACAAAGTCGTTGTAGCACGGCCTTTTGGGCCGCACACCAAAGAAATAAGGGCACCCAGTATTGAGCGCAATGGGCAATCCTAGCAAAAACCACGCGCCCCGACAGCCATTGTCGACAATTTAGCCGGGAGACGACAGGGGAAGCCCTGAGGGGGTCGCAGCATGATGCGGTTTCGATTTGTGGGCCCAATGTTGGATTACGCCTTTCAGGCTAATTCAACCTAAAAACCACGGGGGAGTCTGGTTTTAGTAGGTCAGCTTAGGCGTAGCCGTAATTCGACATTCCCACCCCATCGGGACGATCAAAGCGGGATCAAATGCTCGAACAGCAACTGAGGATTACGCTGCCCCCGGAACTCATTGACCTCCAACCGGTAAACCCCACGCACCTTGCTAATGCGGCTGGGCAACGCTTCCACGGCCACATTGAAATGAATAGCATCAATCACCCCACTGATCCCTGGCAGGCCCAGGGTCAATTTTAGGTGGCGCTCGCCAACAATGCGGTGCTTGAGCACTTCGAATTCGCCATCGAAACTGGGCGCAGGGAAGCCTTGGCCCCAAGGAAAGCGGTGGCTGAGTAGTTCTGCATTGGTCAACGACAGCTCGTGATCGTCCAGCTCGCCATCGGTTTCTACAATGCGCTCCAGCGCTTTCGGCGACAGCAGCTCCCCCACCGCTTTTTCAAACGCGGCTTTGAAGTCTTCCAGCTTCTCCAGCTCCAGCGACAACCCCGCCGCCATGGCGTGGCCACCAAACTTACTCAGCAAACCCGGGTTAGCCGTGGCCACCGCATCCAACGCATCGCGCAGGTGCAAACCGGGAATCGAACGACCCGAACCCTTGAGTTGCCCACGTTGCTGCGCCGGGGCAAAAGCAATCACCGGCCGGTGAATGGCTTCTTTCACCCGCGAGGCAAGAATGCCCACCACCCCTTCGTGCCACTCCTTGCCATACAGGCACAGGCCTGCGGGCAGGTTATCCGCATCCAGACGGGCCACCTCTTCCATGGCCGCATCACGCATACCATGCTCAATGGAGCGACGCTCACGGTTGATGGTGTCCAACTCCTGGGCCATCTCGGTGGCCTCGGCATCGGTTTGTGCCAACAGACAGGCGATGCCTTGAGTCATGTCGGTGAGCCGCCCCGCAGCATTCAACCGTGGGCCGACCGCAAAACCCATGTCCGCCGCCAACACGCGGTTAGGATCACGCCCGGCCACCTGTAACAAGGCGCGAATTCCTGGGCAGCCTTTACCGGCGCGAATCCGCCGTAAGCCCTGCTCCACCAATACCCGGTTGGCGTCATCCAACACCACCACATCCGCCACCGTACCCAGTGCCACCAGATCCAACAGGTCGGTTATTGGCGCGCTGGCGGCAACGCCCTGCTCGCGCAGTGCCCGCTGCAAATCCATTAATAAATAAAACGCTACCCCGACCCCGGCCAAATTGGTGGCAGGAAAATCTTCGCAACCGGGCAGGCGCGGGTTCACCAATGCGTCCGCCTCCGGCAGCGTTTCGCCGGGCAAGTGGTGATCGGTAATCAGCACCCGCATGCCTTGGGCCCGTGCGGCCGCGACGCCATCCACACTGGCGATACCGTTATCCACGGTGATAATCAGGTCCGGGTCGTACAGCTCTTTGGCCAGATCAACAATAGCCGGCGACAGGCCATAGCCATACTCAAACCGGTCCGGCACTAGAAAATCCGGGCGCGCATAGCCCAGCCGCTCCAGGCCACGCACCATCAAGGTGGTAGCGGTGGCGCCATCCGCGTCGTAGTCACCGACAATACAAATGCGCCACTGCTCAGTTCGCCCTTGTAAAAGCAACGCCACAGCCCCACGCAACCCTGTGAAGCGTTCAGGATGTGGCAGGCGTTTGAGTCCCAGATCCAGCAACGCCGGATCGGTGACCCCCCGCCCGGCCAAAATCCGCGCCAGCATGGGCGGCACATCAGGCCAATCTGGCGTGTACTGCGGGCGACGGGTGATCTTGGGCAAGCGAGGTGTGTCGATCGGCATGAACGTGCTCGTTAGTAGCGGATTTCTGGCCAGATTGGATATTCGTCATACTCGCAGGGTGCCCCCAGCCATCAGCTGCACGGTGAGGCGTGGAGCGAGCGATGATTTGTGGGCACCAATGCCTGTACTAAATACCTGTACTATAAATGCCCCAATGGGCAGAGGCGGCACCCGCCCTGCAGTCTGCCACGGCACCGCCCGAACAGCACGAACACATGGAGTAAATGATCAAATTTTCGCCATACAGCACCTCCCAATGGCTATCACGACTAAATAGTCACAAATTAGGGCTAAAAAAGTCATCCCGCTTCCCTATACTTGCGGGCCTACGAGTTTCGTCGCTTATGTAAGCAAACACTCACATGAATGCCATATAAACGACGCGCCCACCCCGAATTTCGGGGCCTGGGGCACACCAAAGCGGTCATTTAAACCGCGTACTTTGGGACTGGAGAGCAGAAGCTATGATCTATCAAGGCAACGCCGTAAGCGTACAACTGCTTGACGACGGCATCGCCGAACTGAAGTTTGACCTTCAGGGCGAGTCCGTTAACAAGTTCAATCAGGAAACCGTGGAAGACCTCGGTAAGGCTGTGGAAGCTGTTAAAACGAACAGCGACATCAAAGGCCTAATCGTGACTTCCGGCAAAGGGGTTTTCATTGTTGGCGCCGACATCACCGAATTCACCGACATGTTCAAACTGCCGGAAGATGAAATCGCCAGCTGGTGTCTGAAATCTAACGAAGTCTTCAACGCCCTTGAAGATCTCGACATTCCCAAAGTGGCGGCCGTTAATGGCATCGCCTTGGGTGGTGGCTTAGAACTGTGTCTGGCCGCAGATTTCCGCGTACTGAGCGAAAAAGCTCAGGTCGGTCTGCCGGAAGTAAAACTGGGCTTGTACCCGGGCTTCGGCGGCACCGTGCGCCTGCCCCGCGTCATTGGTGTAGATAATGCCGTTGAGTGGATCGCCGCTGGCGGTCAGCACAAAGCGGACAAAGCGCTGAGCGTAGGTGTAGCCGACGCGGTCGTTGCCCACGACGAACTGCAGAACGCGGCCATCGATCTGGTCAAGCAGTGCCTGGCCGGCAAAATCGATTTCCGCGCCAAGCGTGCCGAGAAACTGGAGCCGCTGAAACTGCCACCCATGGAAAACATGATGGCCTTCCAGACTTGCACCGCCATGGTGATGGGCCAGGCAGGCAAGAACTACCCGGCCCCGGTAGCCGCCGTAAACGCCATGCAAAAGCATGCTGGCATGAACCGCAAAGAAGCACAGGAAGTGGAAGCCAAAGGCTTCGCCAAAGTGGCCAAGTCTCCGCAAGCCACCTGCATGGTTGGGCTGTTCCTGGCAGACCAGCAAGTGAAAAAGGTCAACGGCAAAACCGCTAAAGCCTCCAAAGAGATCAATCAGGCCGCCGTACTGGGCGCGGGCATCATGGGCGGCGGTATCGCCTTCCAGTCTGCCTCTAAAGGCACGCCGATCATCATGAAGGACATCGCCGACAAAGCGCTGGACCTGGGCATGAGCGAAGCCAGCAAACTGCTGACCAAGCGTGTTGATCGCAAGAAAATGAAGCCCGCCAAAATGGCGCAGGTTTTGTCCTCTATCCGTCCGACCCTGAACTACGGCGACTTCGCCAACGTGAACGTGGTGGTTGAGGCGGTAGTTGAGAACCAGAAGGTCAAGCAGTCCGTATTGGCGGAAGTGGAAGATAAGGTAACCGAGGGCACCGTGCTGGCCTCCAACACCTCCACCATTTCCATCACCAAACTGGCTGAAGCTCTGAAGCGTCCGCAAGACTTCGCCGGCATGCACTTCTTCAACCCGGTACACATGATGCCGCTGGTGGAAGTGATCCGTGGCGAAAAGACCTCCGACGAAACCGTTGGCACCCTGGTGGCCTACGCTCAGAAAATGGGCAAAACCCCCATCGTGGTTAACGACTGCCCCGGCTTCCTGGTTAACCGTGTACTGTTCCCCTACTTCGGCGGCTTCGGCATGCTGATGCGCGACGGTGCCGACTTCCAGGCGGTCGACAAAGTGATGCAGAAGTTCGGCTGGCCTATGGGCCCGGCGTACCTGATGGACGTGGTTGGCATCGACACCGGTGTTCACGCGGCTGAGGTAATGGCTGAAGGCTACCCCGAGCGCATGCAGTACGACTTCAAAGATGCGTCCACTGTGATGTTCGAAAACGATCGTTACGGCCAGAAAAACGGCGTCGGTTTCTACAAGTACGAGCTGGACAAGAAAGGCAAAACCAAAAAGGTTGTCGACGAGTCCACCTACGAACTGATCAAGCCGCACGTGGCTGACAGCAAGGAATTCGATGCGGAAGAAATCATCGCCCGCATGATGATCCCCATGTGCACCGAAACCGTTCGCTGCCTGGAAGACAACATCGTAGGTTCCGCTGCCGAGGCCGACATGGCCATGATCTACGGCATCGGCTTCCCTCCCTTCCGTGGCGGTCCGCTGCGTTACATCGACAGTGTTGGCGTTAAAGAATTCGTCGCGCTGTGTGACAAGTACGCGCACCTGGGTGGCATCTACGAAGCACCGCAGATGCTCAAAGACATGGCCGCCAAGGGCGAGTCTTTCTTCGCCTAAGCCACGGACAAGCAGGAGTAATGAAATGAGTTTGAATCCAAAAGACGTTGTTATCGTCGATGCGGTCCGTACCCCCATGGGCAAGAGCCGTAATGGCCAGTTCCGTCACGTGCGTGCCGAAAAGCTGTCAGCTCAGCTGATCCAGGCGCTGATGGCCCGTAACCCGAACTGGGACATCCAGCTCACTGAAGACGTGATTTGGGGCTGTGTAAACCAGACCAAAGAACAGGGCATGAACATCGCCCGTAACATCTCCATGCTGGCCGGCCTGCCGCGCACCAGCGCTGCACAAACCGTGAACCGTCTGTGTGGTTCTTCCATGCAGGCACTGCACAGCGCCTCACAAAGCATCATGACCGGCAACGGCGATGTCTTTGTTATCGGTGGTGTAGAGCACATGGGCCACGTGGCCATGGATCACGGCATCGACCTGAACCCGGAAATGTCCAAAGTGACCGCCAAGGCGTCCAACATGATGGGCCTGACCGCGGAAATGCTGGGCAAGATGCACGGCATCACCCGTGAACAACAAGACGCCTTCGGCGTTCGTTCACACAAGCTGGCGTGGGAAGCCACCCAGCAAGGCCGTTGGGACAACGAAATCGTACCCATCGAAGGTCACGATCAGAACGGCCACAAAGTGCTGTGCGAAATCGACGAAGTGATTCGCCCGGGTGCCAGCATCGAAGACATGCAGAAACTGCGTCCGGTATTCGATCCGGCCAACGGTACCGTGACTGCCGGTACGTCATCTGCCCTGTCTGACGGTGCCTCCGCCATGCTGGTCATGAGCGCCGAGCGTGCCCAAGCCCTGGGCCTGAAGCCCCGTGCCAAAATCCGCTCCATGGCCGTAGCCGGTTGCGACGCCGCCATCATGGGTTACGGCCCTGTACCGGCCACCCAGAAAGCGCTGGCACGTGCTGGCCTAACCATCGACGACATCGACTATGTAGAGCTGAACGAAGCGTTCGCTGCACAGTCCCTGCCGGTGGCCAAGGACCTGAAGCTGCTGGACAAAATGGAAGAGAAAGTGAACCTGAACGGCGGCGCTATCGCCCTGGGCCACCCGCTGGGTTGCTCCGGTGCGCGTATCACCGGCACCCTGCTGAACGTCATGGAATGGAAAGACGGCCAAATCGGCCTTGCCACCATGTGTATCGGCCTGGGTCAGGGTATCGCTACCATTATTGAACGGGTTTAACCAACACCTGATGCCCAAAACCTGACGCCGGAGACACTTCGGCGCTCAGGCCCGGCACCCTATTTCCGGCCCCGCCTCACAAGGGCAGGGCTGGAAACAAAAAACCCTGGCTTACCCGCCGGGGTTTTTCTTTATTTAACAAACCCATTGTTATTCTTAGACCCACCGCAAACCCTGCCTCTCGCACTCCCACCATTGCCTCCGGTACAGTATGAAATTCTGATCACCGTAAAACGCAAAACGGTAAAGCGTTATTAACCTGCCCCCTGGAGGATAAATGCATGCTTAGCTGGATTGCAGAACATCAAAAAAGCCTATCGGTTATCGCCAGCTTCAGCTCGGTGCTTATTTGGTTGGTGTATGCACAGCTGCTTTATCTAGGATTCCGGCGGCAACGTAGCCCACGTTTAATTATTAATCGCGGGCGCAACAAAGATATCAATGCGCTCTGCCTAATTAGCAACATGAGCGCCGAATCCGTTTTCATTCAATACATCATCGCCGAACTGCACACCTCACAAGGCGTCATCACCATGGATGTAACAGACTTCGAGCAGGAATATAACCAAGGCGACGAAGATCCAGAAAAGCGCACTCACCGCTCAGGGTCATCATCCGGTGTAATGGATGTGACAGAAAACACCCGGCAAGGCCCCGTCAAACCCGGCGGTTTTTCGCATATAGGCACGTTCAGTGAACTGGTCCAGCGTTTGGCCAGAGATGAAGGCATCGAAATGGACGGGCACATGCCTAAGGGAGACCTGGAGTTCAACCATATCAAATTGCGCCTTATCGGCATCTATGGGCCAGAGAACAAACCGATTGGTGCGGAGCGTGGCTTCGACCTAGCCTACAACGCCAACCAATTTGCTCTAAGCCCGACCTCGTGGGACACCAAGCAACTGGTATCGTTACGCCAGCGCCACAAACTCCATAAAATTGTGGAAAACCTCAACGCCACCAACTTCTCTTCCTCATCGTCTTTTCGTCGCGTGGAAGAGAACGGCTCATAAGTTAAACGGCACTTCAGCCCCATACGCTGTGAGCAGGCTTTACCTCTAGCACCCCGCCTTGAGGGTATTGCCGATTGCTATTGCAGGTGAATAAGCAAAGCTTGCCTGGGCATTACAACACAGGAACCACCGACCCTTTGTAGCCTTACAACCCTCAAATTCATACGGTAACGGCTAATCGGGGGGGGGGGCATATTCACTCCTGCCCACCCGCACCATCGAGCATCGGCCAATTAAAGAGTGCCTGTTGTTATGTTTGAAAGAAGATCCAGGTTGGTAATGAGGTTTCTTACTCCATGAGCATGATCTTCATTAAAAACATTCCCTTTACACCATTTGCCAACGCTCTCGATATTCACTTTGGCAACATGTGGATGCACACTCCATGAAACCTGAAACGGTGATCCTTTTTCATTGTAACCAGGGCCTGTAGTTGAACCAGCATACTGAACAGGTGTGCCCGTATTGCTTGGAATATTCGTTGCCTGATACAAACCATTGTTTCTTCTATATTGCGCTAGTCTCTCGAAATCAAGAGCCTGTTTATCATTAACCAAAACATAAACCTGTGCTTCCACGCGCAGCTGAGGGTTATTGATCGCATCCGTTAGGCATGAAGCTAACGTTGGGCCTGGTTCGGCTTGAGCCGTTGAAAGCACATAGTGAACTTCAATAGTATCACCAGCGGCTAACCCCCCATGCATGCTAGGGCAGATATCATGACCGACGGGTTTAAGCTCAGAAGCACTCAACTTACCTGAATATTTGTAACCGCTGTGGAAACCGTGGCCATCTCCATTACCGGCATATTGAGTAAACTCACCCCCTTTATGCTCAGCATTTTTATGGAAATGGATATTACAGAGATTCATTTCTGTAGGTGCAGGAGCAGCAGTAAATACCCGTGAATTATTCCCGGCTGTCGCATCAATATCACGTGGAGATTGTGGCCCAAACCCTTTGCCCTTTGTGTTTTCTGCAAGCATTTCTCTTTGTCTAGATATAACGCTATCCGCTACAGCGCCGTGTGCGCCAGCGCTAACCTCCTTTGCGCTAGCAAGCATTGGTAATGTGGTCGCTATCGCTAACGCGATTATTACTTCTCTCTTCATCGCTCGGCTCCTAAGTTGATAGTGGCGAAATTACCCGATCTACGATTCGGGACCGGTTGCCAAGCCTCACAACCCTGCGATTGGGGCGCTGGCGGTAAGGCTATCCCTCAAGGCCGCTGTCCGTACCTGTATGCGAAGATGGGCACATCGGATAATGGGTGCTAGAGCGTTACCGGCATGGATATCGAATACCAGAAGAAGGCCGCAGCCTGTTGAGTACAGAAACGATCCTGCATCAGCAAGATTGCTCAAGCAGCCACAAGGTTCAGGGAGAAGCCCATATCGTTGATGAACAGGGAGAAACGGTTGCCCAGGCTAAACATCGCTGGCGGATTTCGCCACGTGATAACACACCGGCCTACGGCGAACCGCTGCACGCCCAGTCAGTGAGAACCAAGGCCTACAATGGTTGAACGGATAGGTGCCCTATTCCTGTTTATCCGTTCCTCACGCCTAGACTTTGGGCGTCTTGCAGGTGGAAATGCCAAACGGTAAATAAGCCGGGCACCAACGCATGGTAGCGGTCAACAGCGGGATAATGCCGATAGCCCCCCACCAGCTCTGGAATACAACGCCCAGAGCAATGATAACCACACCCAACACTAACCGGAAAAGACGGTCTGTATTACCCACATTGGTTTTCATGGCAGCCTCCTTTTTGAATGCTTATTTCAGAGTCTGTCCTTGTTTCAGGTCACGTACGTTGATCCAGATCAGGAAAAAACGCCAACGGATCTGCTAGTTGATGGCTGTCCCCAACCCTGGACCAATAGATTCTTCCGAGCGGCCTTTTCAGGCTCAGATCGACCTCTTTGAAGATCGATACGATCTGGGTTTCAGTAAAGCGTGATCTCTTCATTGTCGTCTCCTGAGAGGTGATATTCCCAGAAAACGCTAATCAGCGTCTGTCTCAGTTTAGGGGGAGTGGACAATCCCAGATACAGAGACATCCGGAAAAATGGATGTCAGATCTTGCCCCCTGCATCAACTGACCCTTTCCAACTCAACACTTCCTAACTCCCCGACACTTCGGAAACGCACTGCATCCCCAAAACGTTTGCCCCGCCTGTTTTCCAGAACGCGCTTTTCGCAACACCATCGCCTCACCACATTTATAGCAAGCTGGTGCAGCAGCATGAAACCTATCAGTCGTGCCCGCCGAGGGGGCAATGCGCTTTTGCGCTTCTGGCTCGGCAGCTTTCTTCAAAGGCACCTCACCCGTCCCAGGGAACAGAATCGCCTCAATCTGCTGGCGAATATCCGCTACGACATAGCCCCTAGCCACCCTGATTCTTAACAGCGGCAAGCCCGCCGATTCACAGGCTTGTTCCAGAAAGGCATCGCGCTTCTGCCGGGAGGCCGAACCATGGCTGGCATCGTCCAGCTCAATGGCCAGTTTTACGGCGCAGTCTTGTGGGTCGCAGAGGAGAAAGTCGACGTGTTTGGCGGAAATCGGGTTGAAGGCGCGTTGCCAGTTGGACCGGTTGAGGCCTTTTTGCGGGGTGAGCACATCCGCAACGCGGACTTTAGAGAAGATGAGGGCCTTGTCGCCCACGGCCTGTGTGAGCACGCCGTAGAAGGAGCGTTCGGCCTTGGACAGCAGGTAGGGTTTGCGGCGATAGCCAAAAGCGGGCGCCCCGCCACCCGGCCGTTTCTGTTGGGCCAGGATCAGCATGACGCCAATGGCAATAACCAGTAGAACGCCTAATTCCAAGGGCTTCTCCCCCGTTTAGCCGTAAACGGGGGTAACCATACTGAATATGGTGATAACCAGACTGGCATCCTTTCCCCTGAGTCATATTACAAGCCGTGCCATCCTGGCCAGCCGCGGTTATTGATATCGTGTTATTTGCGATTACTTTGAATGTACACAATCTTTAGGCGCAAAGAAATGAATAGGCTTCAGGAGGCTTGCTTTGCAGGAGAGAGAACGCAGAGGCCGCCCTCCAGTGGCGCCGCGACAAAGAGAAAAAGGCTCCCAGCCTGGTGGCGAAAGCGCCATTGGGAGTTACGCCTCGAATCGTTTTAGCCGCCGCAGCAGCGCATGGTTTTCCCGGCGTAGCGCCTGCACTTCATCGAGCAATTCCAGGGCCAGTGCTACGCCCTCCCAGTTGATCTCCAGGTCCCGCCGCAAGCGGGTGGCGCGGGCGATTTCGGCGAGCACGGCATCGTCAAACTGCCATTCGCTGGCCTGCCTATCCTGGGGTTCGATAATGCCGAGGCTGACGATGTCGATGAGATCCTGCTCTGATATCTGCACCCGTTGGCAAATGTCGTTACTGCATACCGTGATTCTTAATTGAGAGGCCATAATTACCGTCTCCATTTTGCACGTGGATCGAAGCTTGCCTTGTCGGCCAGTTGTTGCCACAGCGCGTCAATGTCTTCGCCGGTGGCATCGGGCATGACTACTTTTAACACGGCAATCAGGTCGCCCTTCCCTGCCTTGCTGGGCAGCCCTTTGCCAGGAATACGCAGCTTCTTGCCGTTCTGGCTGTGTGCCGGGATGGTCATCTGTACTGCGCCGGTGAGGGTGGGCACTTCAATTTTCGCCCCCAGCGCCACTTCCCAGGGCGCCACCGGTACGGTAACGATCAGGTTGTGGCCTTCCACATCGAACAAGGGATGCGGCACCAGGCGAATGCGCAGGTACACGTCGCCCGCGGGGGCGTTACCGATGCCGGCAATACCCTGGCCTTTTAGCCGAATGCGTTCACCGTCGGTCACCCCGGCCGGAATTTTCACGTTCAGGGTTTTGCTCTTTTCGCCGACCACCTGGCCGTACTGGTCGTACTCCGGCAGCCGGTAGGAAACAGATTTGGATTCGCTGCTGATCGTGTCTTCTAGAAAAATGGGCAGCTCGATTTCCACATCTTCACCACGCCGCGATGGGGCGTGCCCGCCACGGGCCTGGCGGGCGCCGGTGAACAGGGATTCAAAGAAGTCAGAAAAGCCCGCATCGGCCGGGTCAAAGCCCCCGCTCGACGGCTGCCAGCCAGGGGGCGGCTGAAACGAACCGCCATCGCCTTGCTGGTTTCGAAAGGCGCGTAGCTGGTCGTAATCAGCGCGTTTATCTGGATCTTTCAGCACCTGCCAGGCCTCAGCCACGTCCTTAAACTTGGCTTCGGCGTCGTTTTCCTTGCTGATATCCGGGTGATACTTGCGGGCCAGCCGGCGGTAGGCCGTCTTGATAGCGGCCGCGTCGGCGTCTGGCTCCACCCCAAGCAGGGCGTAGTAGTCCTTAAAATCCATTCCACCTCTCCGGAGTCAGATATTCCATTCCTACCATACTGCTATTTCAATGATATGCCTGTTGAAAATGCACCATTCCTGATTACCGTCAAATTACACCGCCCGGCCCCCTTTCTACTGCTCTTTGTTTGAGCCATTCTTGAGGTGGTGGTCGCGCAGTGCGGCCCGGTAACCACCCTGTGCCAACCCGCTCTCGCTGGGATTACAGGCGTATCTCGCCTTGTTGTATCTGCCTGTATAGCTGGGGCGTCAGCGGTTGGTAGCCGCGCTGGTTATCCAGCAGTACATACACGGGTTCGGCCACTTGATCGGGCGCTATGCCTTGTTTTTTCAGCGCTACCTTGCGGTATTTAAAGGTGCCGGTGGTTTCCTGATGATCACGGATGCGCAGAAACAGGGGCACCGCATAGGCCGGCAGCACACGGCTCAAATGCTGTGCCAGGCCCCGGCCATTAAGGGCGACGCCCTGGCTGAGCGTAATGGCCGCCATCCCTGCGCGGCCATCGCAGCCGGGAATGCTGACTCCATACACCACACCATGATCAATATCCGGGTGCTGAGCCATAGCCCCTTCCACTTCGCCGGCGGCCACGTTCTCCCCTTTCCAGCGGAAGGTATCGCCTACCCGGTCGACAAATTGAATGTGGCGCAAGCCCTGGTCGCGCACCAGGTCACCAGAATCGAACCAGCAATCGCCTTTCTTGAAGACATCGCGCAGCAGTTTTTTCTCCCCGGCAGCAGGGTCGGTATAACCATCAAAGGGCCGCCGCGGGGTCACTTCGCTAATCAAAAGGCCAACCCCACCCTTAGGGATGCGCTGCATAAACCCATCACGGTTACGGCGCGGGGTTTCGGTGTCATTGTCGAATTCGACGATGGCGAAAGGCAGCGGAGTAAACCCCGCAGTCTGGGCCACACCAAAGAGGTTGATAAACCCAATATTAGATTCACTGGCACCGTAAAATTCATAGATACGGTGGATACCAAAACGCTGCTCGAAGGGCTCCCAGATTTCCGGGCGCAGCCCGTTGCCGGTGATTAATCGAATACGGTGCTGACGGTCCATGTGGCTGGGCGGCACATTGAGCAGGTAACGGAGCAGCTCACCGATATAACAAAACGCGGTGGCGTCGTAATGGCGCACCCGCTCCCAGAAATGCGAGGCACTGAACTTGCGATCCAGTGCCAGGGTGGCGCCCATGGATAATACCGAGCCCCAGGCCACGGTAAGCGCATTGTTGTGGTACAGCGGCAGGCAGCAATAGAATACCTCTTTGCGGCGGATGCCCAAGGCCAAGCCGCCCATACCCGCCATGGCGGCCAGCCAGCGATAATGTGTCATCACCGAGGCCTTGGGTAAGCCGGTGGTGCCGGAGGTAAAGATGGAAAAACACGGCTGCTCGGCGCGCACTCGGCAAGTGCTGGGCGGGTTGGCTTGCGATTGCCGGCTGCTGTGTTCATGCAGATCTAGCCAACCCGGCGGCGCAGGCTGTCCGTGATCGCCGCCGTGCCACAGGTAGCCAATTGATGAAGCGGGCGGCGAGCTGTTCGGCGCGCTTGGCGTTGGAGTAAAACGAGTGGTGGCCAGGGCCGCTGCACATTCCGCACTGACTACCAATAACCGCGGCTTGACCAGCTGGATACTGTGTTCCAGCACCTCGCCAGTCTGGTTGTGGTTGAGCATGGCCGCGATGGCGCCCAATTTGACGGTGGCCGCCACACAAGCCAACGCCTCAGGCCGGTTTTCCATCATGATCGCGACAGTGTCTCCGGCGCCCACACCCTGCTCCCGCCAGCAGGCGGCCAAGCGGTTGGCCCAGGCGTTAAATTGCGCGTAGGTCCACTGCTGATCCTCGAACCGCAAGGCGATGTTGTGCGGGGTGCGACTGGCCCAGTATTGGATAACCTTGCCAATGGACTGCTTGCTGCTGGGCCGCAACCCGGCTAGGCGCAACAGGTTACTGCGCTGAATATCCAGCAGTGGCGGCACCATGTACCGCACTCCTTTGACCAAATCTCGCCAGCCAACCTTCTTCACAGGCATGCTTGCCTCCGTTGCTCGGCCCAATACTGCTCCCGGCAGGGCTACTGCTAACAGTGCAACCTGTTGTTATACGCCTGCCGGATGGCATTGGAGCTTACTTGTCATTTCGTTTGGATCAGGCTGGCGAGCAGGGCAATGTCCTGGCTGCTGGCTTGCGATCCAGTTCGAATCTACATAATCGTGGGGTATAAATAAATGAACAGAATTGCGGGGGGTGTTTCTTAGGGTCAATAGGCTGACGGAGGCGTTCGCGACTCCAGCACCACTTCTGCGAAATCCAATAGTTGGCATGGTTCCCGCAGTATCTTGCTCAGTGGCCAGCCATATTGCTGGCTTAACCCTTTGTGGTACCTGACCCGAGCAAGAGGTAAGCCCCATGGATTCTGTATCGATCAAGGACTTGATGTGCACCCGTTTTGCGACTATCCGCCCGGAGATGCCGGTGGTGGAAGCCTCCAGCAATCTGATCAAACTGGATATGCTGGGCAGCCCCGTTACCGATAGCGCGGGAACGCTGGTGGGCTGGATCAGTGAGCGCGAATGCCTGCAGGCGGCCTTACAGGTGGTATATCACAACCAGCGCGTAGCAACCGTGAGGGACCTAATGCAAAGCGAGGTACTGACGGTATCGCTGAACGACGATGTACTGAACCTGGCCCAGCAGATGCTGAACGCCAAGCCGAAAATCTATCCGGTGGTGAATGCCGCCAACAAGGTGGTGGGGGTAATCAGCCGCCGCCATATTCTGAATATGCTAGATCAGAAGCTGGCCGAGTTGTGCAAAAAGGCCAGCTAAGGCCCTGTATCCGTGCACGTAGGCAGCCTAGCTGCGCGCTATTGGTGCTCAAAACGCATGCATAAATGCCTCATTTAGGTTCGCGCAGGCACCACTAACCGTCTGTGCTGTTGGGTTCATTCGCAGCACCGCATCGCGGTAGCGCGGCCTTCACGCATGTGGCGGCCATGGTATCGCTGCTAGGGTTGTTCACCAAAGCGCGCCATGGGGTCGTCGCTGCTGGGCGAATGCCGCAGTAATGCGATGCCACCATGAGCCGTGATGTAGTTCATTACGGACGGGTTACGAAGGTAAAGATAATGTGAGTAATTCAGATTTAATCTGAACGACGCTAGGTAATGGCATTGCGAGGCAAAGACGGCAAAGAAGGCCTGGCCTGCACTTGCCATAGTGGTTTGCGCCACCGGGTACTCTACAAAAACAATAGCGCTAAGTTTGCCCCTTACATTATTCAACTACTGCCCAAACCGGCCAACAAACCAATTCTCACCACTCCCGGTCAGCAATAACTGCTGCCGTGCCCGCGTCATCCCCACATACAATAGCCGCACCTCGCGCTCCAGGTTCTCCTGGTCGTCTTTCAATCCGCCCAGCCCTGCCAGCACCACGGTATCGAATTCCAGCCCCTTGCTGCTTTGCCGGGTAAGTAGCGCCACCCGCTGCACATTCGCGTCGTAGGCTTTCTTGCTGGCGCTGTTTTTTAACCAGGCATGGGGAATGCCTTCGGCGTTAAGGGCTCGTTGCAGAGTGTCTGCCTGCCAGGTGTAACCGTAGATCACCGCAATGGTGTTGAGGGGGCGGCCGCTTTGGTGCCATTTGTGAATGCAGCGAGCGATGTAGTGGGCTTCGTCGTTGAAGTTGTCGAATTTGCGAAACGCCGGTGGCGGGCCGCTCACACCGGCCACCTCCGGTGCGATGAGGGGAATGTGGTCGTCGTCGGCATCTTGAGCTTGCAGGAAGTCCTTCGCGAAATCGTAGGCGTAGCTAAGGATTTCACGGGTGTTGCGGTAATTCAGTTTCAAAATAGTGGTTCGACCACGGGCCTGAATGCCGGCACTGGACAGGGGAAACTTGAGATTGCGTTTCTTGTAGATGGACTGGGCATCGTCATAGAGCAGCAGCAGGGAATTGGTGTTCGGGTCGATCATCTGCACAATCAAGGCCAGCCAGTCCTGCTCGAAGTCATGGCCTTCGTCGATCATCACCGCGCTGTATTGGGCACGAGGAATCTGATTCTTATCCACGGCCTGTATAACGGTTTCCACCTGCCGTTCCCAGGGTTTTAGCTCTGGTGTGGCGGCGATCGGGTCCACGTTGTAGGTTTGCATTTGCCGGCCACACCATTCATGGAAGTGGTGCACCTGCACTTTCTCTTCGATGCCCTTTTCGGCAATAAAACTTCGCAGTCGGGCAGCCAAGGTGATATTGAAGCACAACACCAAAATCGGCTTGGTGACGGCCTGGGCCAAGTGCAGACAACGATAGCCGAGGATCAGCGTCTTGCCAGAGCCGGCCACGCCATGGATAACCCGGTGGCCATCACCCATGCTCCGGGCCAGCTGTTCTTGCTGCAGGTCCATCACGCGGACAATGTCTGGGATGGTGTTGTAACTTGGCTGGCTCGCGACCACCGGCTTGCCCTCATTGGCCCCGCCCTGCCCTACCTCTGGTTCATCGTCTTCACCCTCCGCATCGAACAGCCCTTGCTGGGGCGCGTTTATGCGAATTTCAGGGAATAGATTCCAGCGGATACGATCAATCTGCGGCAGGGTGAGTTTGTCGCCGAAGGTGTATTCGAACATGGCCCATAGCTGCTCCTGGAATACTTCCGGGTCAATGGTGGCGGTCATTTCATCCCGGCAGATCAAACGGTGTGGGGGTAACACCAGCTCCTGATGCTCCTCACTAATGGCCTCGTTCCATTGCTTACGGGTGATATTAGGGAACACGACCCCATAGCCCCACGGGAAGCAGAGCTTGCCTTTGTGCTGTGCGCAGGTTTGTTGCAGGTGCGCATCGCGCTGCAGTTTTTTGATGGCGGTGAGCGCACACTGGCGGGCCTGCTGCAAAGGATTGGTGACGGTCTTCAAACCATCGGAGGTAAAAATTTCCGCATCGCGGGGCGTGATCGTCTTGAGGGTATCTAGCTTCCAATCTTTTACCTCCAGAAACAGCAAGCCACGGCCGGGATGCAGGATAATGTAATCTGGATAGCGCCGATTGCGGCCCACCGGTGTGTCGTACCAGACGGTGTAGTCATCCTCTAATAGCGTTTCTAAGCGCTGCCCCAGGCGCCTCTCGCCTTTCGTCATGCCACGCAGGGTGCTGAGGTTGGGTATAACGGTGGCCATGGTAACTATCGCTCCCAGCTCATGGTGACCCCATAGGCTTTGCCATCAATCTGCAAGGAGGAATATTGAAGCATGAGCTTGTCGCCACTTTTTTGCTGCCACTGAACCAGTGGCAGCGTCTCCTCTATGTCCTCTTTCCCGTCCAACCACAAAACGAGCCTCGCCATCCAGCCGAGATTAAAAGCATTAAATGATGGATCTCCGAATTCTGCCTCTATTGCTGCTTGATGGGTTTTAAAGAAAACCTTTTGGTGCTCCTCGTTATTGAACCAGACTCCGTAATAAACCAACGAGATACGGTCTTCGCCGCATTGATACCCAGTCACTTCAGAACGTTCCGGGGTGTCGCGGTAAAACGCCAGAAGTTCGTGCTCCAGCATCGTGTGCAGAGGGAAGTCAGCCTCCGCTCCCCTGTCAATTTCCATTTCATAGGTTTCAAGACAGGAATCACCGGGTGAGACACCAAGGAACAGGGCTGAATGGGCAAACGGAGAGCACAGGAGTATGCACAGCATGGAGAACGTTCGGCATTGCTGAGGGGTAATCCGGCAGATTGTCTGCTTCTGCGTTCTTCGGAATAAAAGCATCCTGCCCTCATTGCTTTATTGCCCACCATCCTGGCAGGCTCATTATTATTAACCGCGTTTTATTTGTGCTTCAGTTCCGAATGTACACGACCTTACGGCGCAAATAAATGAATGCTATTCAGGATTTTGATTCTGGTGTGCGCAAGACAAATCAACGCAAAGGGCCGCGCCCCTGAGACGCAGCCACATGCCGTTCGCAGAGTGGCCTCTTATCTCACGATGCTTTTGCTTTGATCTGCCAGCAGGCAGCGTTGAATTTCACGGTATCACCGAACACAAAAGGCTCGAAGGCTTCTCTGACCACCGTAATAAGCTGTGCTTGGGTTTTTTCATCCAGGCCGGGAAGAATGCGACCGAGCGGGCCGATGCGGGTGAAAAAATTCACCAGCTCGGTCTCGGGGAACGCACATTCGAAATCCAGCGGTTCAATGCTGATGTCGTGCCAACCTGCTGATTCAAGAATGCTCTCTACCCGTTGGGGGTCTGCAAATGCAAACTGCCCGGGCGCGTTCCGGTCTTGTTGCGGCAAGGTGACGATAGACTTCGCCGCCCGGCCAGCGGTAGTCATAAAGGGGGTTTCTTTCGGGGAGCGCCAGGAAAAAAACAACGCCGTGGCCTCTTTGCTAGCGGCGCGCCTGAGGTTTTGAAAGGCCCGCACGGGATCTTCGAAAAACATGATGCCAAAACGCGACACCAGCATGTCGAACAAGCCTTCTTGGAAATCATAGCGGGCGGCGTCGGCGCAGATAAACTCTGGGCCGGGTCCTTCCTTGTCCGCACCATCCTGCTCACTACTCTGTCGTGCGGCGTCGATCATTACCTCGGACACGTCCACGCCGGTGGCATAGCCCCCTTCTTGGGTATGGCGATGAATCGTGCGGGTTGTGCCACCGGTACCGCAGCCTATATCAAGAACATGGCGCGGGGATTGGGCCTGCACCGCTTCGGCCAGCAGCACTTCGATGGGCTTGAACAAATAATCAATCAGCTGCTGGGAAGCTACCCAGTTGCGCCCACCCATGGTTTTCCACAACGAGGACGGGTCTTCGGCTGTGTCTACAAATGTGGCGACAGGCTTACTCATGTTTACTCTCCGGCGTTCGGTCTCGGTTTATTTGTCAGCGAGCCACTTCACGTCGAGGTCACCTCAACTGAACAGCCCAGAAGACAACCGTGCACGACTCACAGAGCCGCTCCATGATAGGTAAATCGCCAACCTTTACTGGCCGGCCTTGCCCTGCTGGGCAGCTTCCAGCGCCACAATTTTTGCGTGCATTGCGCGCATAAGATCCAGCATTTCCTGGCGCTCATCGTGGGCAATCAGATTATTGGCTTCCCGCTCTGCGCGCTGCTCGCTCTCATGTACTTCTTGGGTCGCGCTCACAATGATGGCAATAAACAGGTTGAGCACCATAAAGCTGGAAATGAGGATGAAGGGCACGAAGAAGATCCACGCTAGGGGATACACCTCCATAACAGGTCGGGCGATCCCCATGGACCAACTTTCCAGGGTCATAATCTGAAACAGGCTATAAATGCTGGCGCCCAAGCTGCCAAACCACTGCGGAAACGCTTCGCCGAACAGCTCGGTGCCCATCACTGCAAAGATGTAGAACATCATCAGTAGCAGCGCTGCGGTCCAACCGATACCGGGCAAGGCTTGCATCAAGGATTCCACCAGCATGCGCAGTCGTTTCACCGATGACAGCAGGCGCAACACCCGCAGGATGCGTAAACTCCGCAAGATAGCCAACGGCCCTGAGGCTGGCGTCAGGGAGATAGCGACGATCAGAAAGTCAAATACGTTCCAACCGGAACGGAAAAAGCGCGGACCAAAGGCCACCAGCTTGAGTGCAATTTCCAACGTGAAGGCAAACAAAATCACTTGGTTGACCAAGGTCAACCACTGCCCTACTCGCTCTTGCGCTACTGAGGACGTTTCCACTCCAAGAATAATGGCATTCAGGAGAATCAACGCGGTGATGCTATTCGCGAATAACGAAGAATTAAGCCAAGCACTCAGACGCTGGCGCCAAGCATTAGCGGGTACGGAGGAAGGCGTAGCCTGCATGGAAAATCACCGAAAAACTCAAGGAGCGGCGAGTATACCTGATGCAGGGCCAGTGATTGACACCGACACGTGATGAAGGAGGATCTTCACCGCCATCGAAAACCCCAAAGGGAGCTTTACCGGTGCAGGCTAAATTGCATCCAGACTGCCAACCCCAAACCCCAAGCCGCATTCACGATTAAACCGCCCACGACCTTGGTGGCATTCACGTCCAATCCTTTCATAGGGAAAACCAGCAACATGGCCACCAGGGTCGGGCCAATGGCGCCAATAATCATGGCGCTAAGCCAAAAATTGATACCCTGCCAGCGGCGAATGATCAACCATACGGGCAAACCCCAAACACCCCCCCAGAATGCCAGAGAGAGCACTTGAGGAATGCCCAACGGCGGCACGGGCGTCATGTTCCAAGGAAACGTGGGGATAAGGCCGCCCAACCAAAACAATGCGAGGACGCCTTGATGGAACAACAGGGTGGCAATAAATCCACCGGTGAAAGCCTGCAGCCATTGTTGTTTGGTGTTGGTCATGGGGGTCTCCGTCGGGTTGCGCTATCGAGCAGATGCCGATTAGCGGATAGACGCTAGCATAGCTCACAACGTAGCGACGTGAGCGCCATAACCCTTCTTTATTGCACTCGTTATTACTTCAGGGACGGTTGAAGCTTATATCTTAGAAGAGGCAACGCACCCACAGGGCATGAAGGCGTTTTTTTGCGGGAGCTTAGCGATAACCCAGAAAACAAAAACCCCGGGCAAAGCCGGGGTAAACGCAGAAGCAGCAACAGAATTTAATTCTCGTGTTCGACGTAGCGAAGGTACAGAAAACGGCTTTTTGAAGACCCTCGCTGAGCCCCCCCAATACCATCAGAATAGATCACCAGAAGAGAAACCGTTATTTCCACCTACAGCATCGTCAAAGCATTGCCTGTTATATGCCCAACGTCTGTAAGCCTCATCGTATTTTCCCATAGGATTTTAACTGTTTCGTAGAGCTGGCAACCTTGTACACACCGGCATCTGAGTCACCGCCGATGGCAAACGGGGGCGCGGGGAAATAACAAGAAAAGCCATCAATCGCGCATCATCCTCTAACGGATAAAAACTCGAAGAGTTCGGCCACGAGAAGAGGCCATTCGCAACGGGGGATTGGCTTCCCTGCTTGGTCGTGACGGCGCTTATATCCTGAAGGGAAGAATACCCACCGCACCCTGGTAGTAAGCTGCCATTCGGTGATTTAGCTGTGGCGGTTTGCAGTGCAACCTGCGCACTCACTGGGAGCCTGCGCCTTTCTCGGCGGCGAACCCGCCAACGAGCAAACCCGCCCAGCCTGAGCCATTCACTTAGGTGCGCCTAATAGGCTCACCGAAGCCCTAAGTTTACGGTATGCTCTGCCTGTCGCAGCCGGATATTTCAGATATGCCAACCACACAACCACCACTCGATGACCTTGCCCACGTGTTCAGCCGGGCCTTTTTTCATGACCCACTGTTTGAATACTTTTTTGCGGACCCGTCGCAACGGCAAGCACTGGCGTTCTTCACTTTTCGCTTTCTGGTCGCCCATGCTCGCCACAACGGTCAAGTAGACACCACGCCGCAGCCTGTCGATGACCATAATAGCCTTAATGGCGCCGCAGTCTGGTTGCCCTCGTCAGCCATTGAACACAGCGTAATTGATATGTTGCGTTTTGGTGCGGTGCGGGCGTTGTTCAAGCAAGGCCCCGGCGCCATAAAACGCCAAATGGTGGCTGCAGATGCCATGCAGGCAGTGCACCACCGGGTTCTCACCACCCCGCATATGTACCTGCTACTGCTGGGTATTGATCCCTCGCAGCAAGGGCGCGGGCTGTCCACACCGCTACTGCAACCCTCGCTAGACCTGTTCGATCAGCAAGGCTTGCCCTGCTATCTCGATACCCATAACCCGAACAATGTTTCTCTGTATCAACGGTTTGGGTTTGAGGTTGTGCATGAGGGCGATATCCCCGGCACGTCGGTACAACACTGGGCCATGTTGCGGCAGTGCAAATCGCGAGCCTAATACACTGTTGTCATAAAGCGCATTAAAATAAGGCCGGGTTACTGGTCATAGCCAGTAAATGGCTCTGCGCTTTCTCCTTCCAGCACATAGCCGGCCGTGCCGTATTCCGTTTCTTGGCTGCTAACGGTAAGCGTGCCCGAGAGCCACATGGCATCCAGAGCCAGATCCAGCGGCACGCCCCGGCCTTTCATTTTCACCAACACAATCTGATTGCGCGGCGGCGGAGGCGTGTGGATACAGGCGCCAAAATACGGTACTAGCAGGAACTCACGTACATATTCTTCATCGCCATCCAGCGGCACGCCGTAACCCGCCAAGCGCACGGCAGTATTGTCTAAGGACTGTTTCAGCGGCGCTTCGCGCCAGGCTTTATCGATGGCGTCTAACATTTTCTTGCCTCGAGCGTCGCCATCCGCAATGGAGTCAGGCGCTTGCTGTTCCCCATAAATATCATCGAAGAGAGTGTTATAAATCTCCGAGGGGTCATAACCTTCCGGCACTAGCGCCTCCCACTCGATCTCATTGGCCGCCATGGAAGACAGACTCCAGCTAAAACAGAGCACAGCAAGCAAATAACGCATGATCAGTTCCTTGGGGTCAGGCCATCGGCCAAGCTATTACGGAAGGCCTTTTCTGCCGGGATCAGCCCTGCCAGAGAGCCGGCGAGCAGAATAGCGCCAATGGCCGGTAATTCCCGCCACGCGAGAAAGTGTTCAGGAAGTCGCAACGACCATTCAGCCAGCGCCATCGGCGCTAACCCCCATTGCGCCAAAAATAACACCCCCAGACCCAACAAGCAGCCCAACACGGTAAGACACAGGCTTTCACCGACGATTACCGTATACACGGCCAGCCGCCCGGCACCTGTCGCCCGCAGGACAGCGATTTCATGGCGGCGCCCTTCCAGCGCCGCCAGCACCGTGGACACCAGCACCAGCAAAGCGACCACCAGCACCGCCAGCGATGTGGCGCGCAGGGCATTTTCGCCGGCGGCAGTGATTCGCCACAACCGCTGCAATTGCACGCCGGGAATAATGGCCGTAAGCGGCTCGCGCTCATAACGGGACAACTCCCGCTGCAAGCTCAACACGGCCATGCGGCGTTTCAATCCCAACATGACCGCATTCACTGAATCGGGTTTATCCCGTGCTTGGCCTAGCATGGGAGGCAGGCCCGACCTATACGCGCCCCCGCGATGAATCACCGCCATGCCTTCCAGAGAGATATGCACGCTTTGATCCACAGGGGTGCCGGTGGGCGCGAGAATACCGACCACCGTAAACGGGCGGTTATCATGTTCCACAATGGCCGGCCCGCTGGCACCGTGAGCCAACACAATGTGCTCACCCTGCTGATAGCCAAGCCGGGCAGCCACGGCACTGCCAAGCACGGCTTGATCCGCCCGAGCAAACCAAGCGCCGCTTTGCAGGGCCAAGCGCTGATCTCGGCCATAACGGTAATGCGCTAAATAACTGTCGTTGGTGGCCACCACCGGATAACCACGATGGGAATCACCCAAGGCAATGGGAATCCACCACTTCACATCCGGGTGGTCAGCCAAATGTTCCACCGTCTTCCAGCTAATACCTGCAGTGGGATCACTGAGCCGGAAGACGCTGTAGAGCAAAATGTTCATCGGCCCACCACGGGCGCTGACGATCAAATCTGTACCCGAAATGGTACTGGAAAAATTGGCACGCACCTGATGCCGTACCCGATCTATGCCGATGATCATCAGCACACTCAGGCCAATGGCAGCAACGATCAATAGCGCTGATGTTCGCCGGGTTTTCAGGGAGGCAAGCATCACCTTAGCTAGCATGGTTTGCCTCCCCTGCCAGGTGGGCAAAATCCACACTGCGTTGAAAATGATCGCCCACCTGTTTGTCGTGGCTAACCATCAGCAAGGCACTGCCGGACTGTTCGCACAGTTCACACAGTAATGTAAGCAAAATATCGCGGCTGTGGTTATCCAACGCGGAGGTGGGTTCATCGGCAATAATGAGGTCCGGTTTACCGAACAAAGCACGGGCTGCGGCCACCCGCTGTTGCTGCCCGAAAGACAACTGCCACGCGGGCAGAGTAACGGTGCTGTCATCTAAGCCCAGCCGAGCCAGCAAAGCCCGGGCAGTGGATTGTCTATGGGCCTTACTGCGAATCCCTTCCCGGTCACAACGCTGACGGGAGAAACCGGCAGCCAAGCACACGTTATCCACGGCATTTAGGTAAGGAAGCAAATTAAAGGCCTGAAAAATCACCCCCAGGTGATCGGCGCGAAATGCATCTCGGCGGCGCTGGGGCAACGAGGAAAAGGGCCGGCCTGCAATGTGGATACGGCCACGCTGCACCGGACGAATGCCGGTAATCAAGGACAACAAGGTGCTCTTGCCACAACCACTGGGGCCATGGAGCAACACACGTTCTCCCGCCTGCAGGGAAAAATGCGGCACCTGCAGAAAGGCCCGCAGGTCGCCGGGATGGCGGTATTCCAGCTCGTTGAGCTCCAGTACCAAACCCACTACGGCCTTACTCCACGAGTATTCGAGTTTGACCCGGAGCCAGACGCGAAGCGCTCTGGACGGCCGGTAACAACAGCACCACGTCTGTGGTCAGGCTCGAAAAGGTACTAAGAAACGGCAGATCTACGGCTTGCAGCTGCTGAGGAGCCTCGCAGGCAAACGTCCATTCGTGGACGATGTCCTGATGATGATTGACCGCTTCATGGGAATCATCATCGTGGTCGTGGTCGTGGTCGTGGTCGTGGTCGTGGTCGTGGTCGTGGTCGTGGTCGTGGTCGTGGTCGTCACGATCATGCGCCTTACTTTCCGGAAACAAATCGGCTACGGAACGAGAGGACACATTGATCAATTCACACAGGGCAGCTGAGGACGGCTGAGGTTCTGTAACCTGCGCCAAGCGCTTGCTGTAACGCAATCGCGCTGAGGCATCGGCCGGTGGCTGCTCGCTACCGAAAATATCCATCAACGGCGCCCGAAAACTAACGGTTAACTGATCGCCTTCGAGTACAACCGCCGCCTCGGCATGACCATGCTGATGCACATCTGCTGCGAAGCCAGCCACACTCAATGGCAGTAATAGAGCAGCCAGCCACTTAGGTTGCATAGGGTTTTTCATGATTTATCTCGCAGTCATTGCAGCCTCGAATATTGCCCACATGGGTTCCCACCAAACAGAGTCCGATCAGAACTGTCAGCAATGGTTCCCAAAAAGTGCCGTGCATAGCATGTTCAAAAACGGTTAGCAGACACAACCCCGCCAAGGCTAATACGCCTGGAACCAAGACGGAAAGACGACGATGTCGCCGGTAACCTACGCCAATGGCGAGCAGGCTTACCGGCACGATGATGGCCAGCATGACCAAGTGAAATATTTCATCCACACTGCCAAACGCGGATAACAATCCGATGGCAAAGAGCCCCGCCACGCTGGCGACGCAGTGAATCATGCAGAGGCTAGACAGGCCGATAGCCATCACGTCTAGGCGAAAACGTTGCATTACTGTCTCCCGAGAAGAGTGTTGTTTAGCTGCCCGCTAGCGATGCGCAATCGGCACAACGGCCATGCACTTCCAACAGCGGTTCTTGCTGAATTACAAAACCCACTTCATCCAGGGTGTGTTGTAATTCGTCAACAGCGGCCCCCGCCATGGGGGTTTCCTGAACGCCACCACACTGATCACATAACAAGAACACCGTTCCGCGATGGCCGTGTTGGCAGGTAATGTGATCACAGGCCAGATACTGGTTGGTGGAGCTAAGCCGGTGGGCCAACCCTTGCTGAACCAGAAAATCCAGCGCTCGATAAATCGTGGGCGGCTGTGCATTGCTCTGATAGCGGGCTTTGAACTGGTCGAGTAGCTGATAGGCACTTTGCGGGGTTTTTTGCTCCAGTATTAGCGCCATAACTTGTTTGCGCTGGGGGGTCATGCGCACACCCAGCTTTCGACATTGCTGCTCAGCGCTATTAAGAATCTGCTCTGTTCGACTCACTGCCATGTTCTCAGCCTAAATATCCAGAGTGATCAACAACCGCTGCTGACCGGGAGACATGGGCGGGGACCGGTGGACCACGCCTGCCCCCGGATTATCCCGCCATGACTCGCCTTTGAACAGCGCCACCTGCCCGGCCTCAAGTTGCTTGACGTTTTCTTGCTGAAAAAGCAAAGGCTGGTTAATGCCAGGCGAGAGCAATTGATCGTCCACGCAATCAAACGGCAGCCACTGACTGCCCTGGCCGCCATAGGTGCACAATAACCGAACCGGAATTCGGTCCACATGAAAGCGTGGGCACATAGGCGCTTGCAAAGCCGTAACACGTAACCCTAGGCCAGACACGCCAAATAGACACGCAGTCATGTCGGCAAGCAAAACTAGATCGTCCCGCAACGCCCCATAGCGCTCATCCGGAAGCATTCGCTCGATAGCCCCCTCAAGCTGAGAAAGCTCAAGCCAGTGTTTTAGTGCCAGCCGTTGTTGGCAGGCCAACGCTACCACGTCCTGGCCCACAGGACTGGGACGATCCCAGACGGCCACCTCCATATCATCCTGAACGATGTCCGCCAGCACCGCTGCATCTGGCGAACAATGCCATTGCGACGTAGTAATCTCCGCTTGCGCCACTGCCATCGTCATCACCCCGCCATCTCCCATTGCGGAAACGGATCATCCAACTGTTCCCAAAGCGCCTTACCTTGGAGCATTTCTGCTTCCGTCAACAAACAGGCATCCAGCGCTTGGCGAGTTGCCTCTGGTTGCAGGTTGTGGCCGATAAACACCAACTCCTGGCGCATATCACCAAACGGTTCTTGCCACTTTTCCATGATCAAGGCCCGGTATTCCTCGTCAGTGGGCCACTGTTGTTCCGGCACGGTTTTCCAGAACATGCCCGCCGGGCCGTGATGAACAACATCGCCCGCCTGGCTCCAGTTACCCGCAAATTGGGGCCGACTGGCCAACCAGAAAAAACCCTTTGAACGTAACAACGTGCCGTAGGGCCAAGGCTGTTGCAAAAAGTCCCAGAAACGTTGCGGGTGAAACGGGCGCCGAGCTTCATAGGTGAAACTGCTGATGCCGTATTCCTCAGTTTCGGGCAAATGTTCGCCACGCATTTCTTTTAACCACCCCGGCGCCTGCTGGGCTTTTTCAAAGTCGAACAGGCCGGTGTTAAGCACATCATCCAGCGGCACCGCACCGTGGCTAATCGGTAGAATACGGGCATCCGGATTCAACAACCGCAAGGTGGCTTGCAGAGCATCGAGCTCCTTTTTCGTGGCCAAATCCGTCTTGCTGATCAGGATCACATCAGAGAATTCCACCTGTTCCACCAGGAGATCCACCACATTGCGGTGATCTTCTTCGCCCAGGTTTTCTGCCTCTTGCTGGAGCGTACGGCAACTATTGTAATCGCGGAGAAAGTTAACCCCATCCACCACTGTGACCATGGTGTCCAGCCGTGCTACAGAAGATAGCCCTTCACCGTTTTCGTCTTCGAAGGTAAAGGTTTCTGCCACAGGCAAAGGCTCAGATATCCCTGTGGATTCGATAACCAAGTAATCGAAGCTCCCTTCTCTGGCCAGCCGATCCACTTCCACCAACAAATCCTCGCGCAGGGTGCAACAGATGCAACCATTGCTCATTTCCACCAGTTTCTCTTCTGCCCGATTGAGAGAAACGTTCTGATTGACCAGTGCAGCATCAATATTGATTTCACTCATATCGTTAACGATAACGGCAACCCGCAGCCCGCTTCGATTGTTAAGAATATGGTTCAGCACCGTGGTTTTTCCGGCACCCAGGAACCCTGACAATACGGTAACGGGAAGCTGGCGAATGGGATTGATTTGCTGGCCTGTCATGTCTTTATCCGGTTCGTTGATGGGCATAGTGGCGTTCATTTTGTTCAAGGCGAGCCTTCACCTCGGCACAGTATTCCGTGGTGGGGCGAGCGAGCAAACGCGGTAAACCAATAGGATCACCGCTGATTTTGCAGTAACCGTAGTCTCCGTTTTGCAGCCGCCTCAACGCACCGCGTATTTTTCCCAACAAGGCCTGCTGGCGCGCCATAAAACGTAGCTGGTGACGGCACGTCTCTTCTTCTACAGCCGCATCCAGTGGGTCTGCCTGGGCCGGTGTCTGCAGATTGTTTCTACCGTTCCCAAGGTGTTGTTCGCACTCTAGAGCCAGAGCAAGGAGACGTTTGCGGAAAAACTCCCGCTGGCTCGCATTCATGTACTGCGACGCTGTCATCGCCAACAACGCCTCTTCACTAATGGTATGAGGCATGATGCTCTCCTTTTATGTTATGTTATAACATTGCATCAATAATCAACAACCTTCGTGGAGAAGAACCGTGAATTTGCCCCTGCCCGGCTCCTACACCGAATGGCGACACTGCATTACCGAAATATGCGGGATCCCTCTTGCCGAGAGTTTTATCCGCGAAAGGCTGATTGCTTTAGACGACGACAATGACCACATGACCCGCAAGTTCATTGAGCTTTACGGCCGTGAGCACTGGAAACAGACGAAAACCTGGTTTAACCAGGCACTGAAAGACGAAGGAAGAAACAAATGATTCGTAAAAACCCTAATGGTGACTTGCCGGATATTCATCCGGACGCCTTCGTCGACCCTACCGCTATCATCTGTGGCAAAGTCATCGTAAGTCGCCATGTCTTTATCGGCCCCTACGCCGTCATTCGAGCGGACGAAACGGATGATCAAGGCAATCTTCACCCCATTCTCATTGGCGAAGGAACCAACATTCAGGATGGCGTCGTCATGCACTCCAAGGATGGAGGCCCCATCACGATTGGTAAGCACAGCTCTATTGCCCATCGAGCCATCGTGCATGGCCCCTGTGAGGTGGGAGACAGCGTTTTTGTAGGCTTCAACAGCGTGCTTTTCAACTGCACTATCGGCGACGGCTGCGCCATTCGTCACAATGCGGTTATCGACGGCATGACGCTTCCCGCAAATTTTTATATCCCATCCACCAGCCGTATCGGACCCGACACGGATCTCAGCCTCATTCCCCGTGTGAGCCAAGACATCACCGCGTTTTCAGAAAGTGTATCCGATACCAATCAGCAACTCGTTCAGGGCTATAAAAGGATTCAAAATGAACTGTGAAAACAGCTCTAGCCTATTAATCAAAGGTGCCACGGTCCTGTTGCCTGGTGGCCCTGAAGAAACCGATGTGGCCTGTCGTGATGGCCGCATTGTGGCTATTGGCGAGCCCTTTCAGGCAGACACGATCTTCGAGGCCCGCGGCTTACACCTCTTACCCGGTGCCGTGGATTCCCAAGTCCATTTCCGCGAACCGGGCATGACACACAAGGAAACGCTGGAAGCTGGCACACGCGGTGCCATTATCGGCGGCATCACTAGTGTCTTCGAGATGCCTAACACTCAGCCCTTAACGCTCTACGCGGAAGATTTGCAGGCCAAAATTGCCATTGCAGAACGGGATGCCTGGTGCAATTACGCCTTTTATATCGGCGGGTCCGCCGCCAATGCCGAGCAGCTGGCAGAACTGGAATGTTTACCCGCCTGCAGCGGTGTAAAAATTTTTATGGGCAGTTCATTTGGCGATTTGCTCGCCGATAGCGATGACGTGTTACGCAATATACTCCGCCATGGTCGCCGGCGAGTGGCGGTTCATGCTGAAGACGAAGCCCGCTTACTGTCTCGCCGACACCTTGCTGAAGAAGCAGCAAACCCTGTAGCCCACCCCGTTTGGCGCGATGAAAACAGCGCCCTGTTAGCCACTCATCGCATTGTCGCACTGGCAGCAGAAGCTGGCCGACCCCTGCATGTGCTGCACATATCTACCGCCGAGGAGATGGCGTTCTTGCAACATCACAAGTCCAGCGTGTCGGTAGAGGTGCTGCCCCAACATCTCACTCTATCGGCACCGGAGTGCTACGAACGGCTCGGCACGCTGGCACAGATGAATCCTCCGATCCGCGATCAACGCCACCAAGATGCGCTCTGGAAAGCGGTACAAAACGGTATCGTGGATGTCATCGGCAGCGACCACGCCCCCCATACTCGAGAAGAAAAACAGCGACCCTATCCGAATTCACCCAGCGGCATGACCGGAACCCAAACACTGCTACCCTTGATGCTCAATCATGTTAACCAGGGACGACTCAGCCTCCCGCGATTAGTGGATATGGTATGCGCAGGACCTGCGCGGCTGTTCGGCATGGCTGGCAAAGGGCGAATTGCGGTGGGGTACGATGCTGATTTGACCTTAGTAGACATGCAACGTAAACAAGCGGTGGATGACCGCAAACTGGCCTCACCTTCAGGCTGGAGCGCCTACGATGGCATGATGCTGCAAGGCTGGCCTTCGGCCACGATTATTGCAGGGCAAATTGTCATGCTCGACGAGCAGGTCATCGGCAGCCCAGCAGGAAAACCGCTCAGGTTTCTATAACGGGCACAGGCAGTTAAAAATACCCCTCAAAAACAACACTCACGTGGATGATGAAAAGGATTTCGCGTTCTCTGGAGTTTGGCGCCAAGCGGCCCGCGGTTAAAATTCACCCTATCAACAGTTCATCAAACCGGCGGATAACCCGGTCCGCAAGATAGCCATGGGTATTGAGGCCGTCCATGTCCAAGTAAACCCCAACCATGCCAGCATTGCGCGCTGCCAGCAGGTCATATTTAAAATCCCCTACGTAGGCAATGGTGGCAGGCGCCATATTCCATTCACGGGCAATAGCGAGCAGCCCGTCTGGAGCCGGCTTGGGCGCAGCATCCTCCCTTGCCAGCACACGCTCCACAGGAATATTCAGCCGTGAAACGGTGAGCTCGGCAATGACACGGGCATTACGGGTAAGAATAGCCGTAGGAATACCCATTACCGACAATTGTTCAAGGCAGGATTCTGCGCCGGGTATCCAGGTGGCCCGTTGCGCCCCTTCACGCTCATATTCAAGCACCACAGCGTGAGCGGCTGCCTGCTCACGCTGTGGTAACGTGTCGATAAATTCCAGAACACCTACATCTTCCGGGCAACGAAGAGCCTTACGGATGGCAGCAAAGTCCAGACGAGAATCGACTAGGGTGCCATCCAGATCAAAAATAATGCCATTGAACATCGTCTGAGGAGTCGTTGCTGACAACGTCATCGCACGCTCCAGCCTGCCATTGGCAATGGTGAGCACACTATTGGCACGGCCAATCCTCCATTAACGCCTCACCGCCCGAAGCCATGGCGATAATCTGCCGGTCGCTGTTGAGCGTGTATTGAAGACCTTTCTTGCCTCGTACTTGCCAGTACACCGCCTTAATCGGCGATACCCCTGGCCCGGCCTCCGAGGTCTCCTCCAACACGCCCTCATAGAGTGCGTATAAGGGTAGTGATTCGCCCAACGCCACATTGCTGTGGGTACGAATATCCGAAGGCGGCGTGACCTCCCATCGGGTAATACGATTGTTTCTGAACTGGGCGGATAGCCCCGCGGGCCACATCGCACTGCGCACACGGCCACAGCTACCTTGCCCTGCAATAATATCCAGCGGCGCCTTGCTGGTCGCCTGCGCACTGGACAAGGTATCGCCAACACAAACCGAACCGTAACAGCCCGGCGACAAGCGTTGCAGCGGCTGCTCACTATCCAACGTTAAAGTCACTGTCAGCTCTACCGTCATTGGGTCATCGCCACTTTCCGGTTGGCCAATGTGAGCAAGGTAGTCGCTGGCAAGATCTGGCGCCGTATGCGCACCACTTGCTGGAGAAGAAAAGCCCCCACGAAAGGTGACACACAGTTGCTCGGCAAGGGCATGGTCCCCTGACAACAACGCCCTGGAGGCCGCAGTGATCCCAGAACACACCACCGGCTCCACCGCTCGCTGCCAAGTGTCTGGATACCCACTGTCATCGCAATACTCATGGGAAAAATTGAGCATACAGTGATGAGGAACGATCTTGTGAGTAAGGATGGTAAGGCCAATGTCTTGCCCAGCCTGGGCCAACAATGCCTCACCGTAGTCCGCGCCCATATAACGGAAATAGGCCATTTCCCAGCCTACATTGGTGCGCAAATCTAAACGTAAACCGGCAGATGACGGCCCCAATGCCGGCGCAGCCATCCCATTCGTTGACATCAACAGTACCAAGCTAACCAACAACGTCCTCCGCCAACGCTGCGCTTGCTGTACCCATCGCTTCATGCTTTCCCCCTATAGCTCTAGACACCGAGACCCGGCTCCCAGGTGTTACTCATAAGAAAAGCAAATTCTGCCGACCGAGGCCAGCCCATTCTTCAACCACAGGCTAGCCAACGCAGTGTAAGGCCCCATACACACAGGCGTTACTACAATGGGCAATACATGCTGAGGGTTCTTTTCAGGAAGTAATCGGGAGGGCTAGGCTGTAGATGCCCGGCATGATGTTAAGACATAGCAGGTTTGCGAAAGGGTAAGGCGCGTATAGCAACCTAAACACCCGCTGTTAAACGAGACTTACCCCTTCACCGAAGTTTGCGTAGCTGGCTATTCGCGCACGGCTACATATGAATACCGCACTCGGTTTTTTTGTTGCCCTTCCAGCGCCCTTCGCGGCCTTCGCCCTTGAAGGTGCAGTGGCTGCACCCGATGGAGTCAAACCCTTGGGCCACCAGTGGGTGAAACGGCAGGTCGTGCTCCTTAATATAGGCGTCACGCTGTTCCTTGGTGACATCAATCATCGGGTTGAACTTGATCATGCCACGACGCTCTTCAAACACCTCCAGACCGGCACGGTGTTCGGTTTGCCAACCCATCAGACTGGAAATCCACAGATCGTAGTTTTCCTTGGCTTCTTCCAACGGATTAACCTTGTTCACCTGGCAGCACAAGTCCGGATCCGTTTCCCACATACGATTTTCTTGGGATACCTGGTGGTGATCCGGATCCGGCGTCACATCGACCACATTCAGGCCAAATCGCTCGATCAGGTAATCCTTGTACTTCAGGGTATCCGCAAAGTGATAACCGGTATCAATAAAATGCACCGATTGCTCAGGACGGATGGTAGAGATGATGTGCAGAAAATAAGCCGACGTCGCGGCAAAAGACGAAGTCACCATGATCCGATCCGGCGCAAAGTCTTCGTAGACACGGCGAATGCGCTCCGCAAAGCTCAGCGGACGATAGACACGATTCAGCTCCTCCAACGCCTCTTTGGACAAGCCAACGGTATTGTCACCAAATCGTGTAATCAGCTGTGCATTACCCATGATCTGCAGCACCTCAAAAGGGAAATTTCAAGCTGCCATAATAGGGGCCTAAAAAGGAATATAAAGTAATATATAGTGATACTTTTATAACCAAAAGGGATATGAAAACAGAACAGAGGCAGTAACTCAGCACGGCCATTTTGCCTCGCCGTGCACCATCAAAAAGGGTAACCCGCGCCCAAACCGATCAACCACAGCACATAGGGCCTGCCAACGCTGTAGTTAATCGCACGTAAGAACCTAGAAAAGGCTTGTTCACATCAGTATGCGATACGCATCGTCACTGTGAATCATGATTTAACATTTCTCGTCGAACTTACAGGCTGATGGTGGTCGGACTTTGCAGTGTCGCCGTATTTTGGTTTCGGCCACTTTGGGTAACACCGTAATCCCCGACCGCTTCGGGGCGATTGACAAGGAGATGAAGCATGAGCAAACGGATGATGGCGCTCGGCGCCCTGATGATTTCCGCTACCTTCACTGGCACGGTAGCCGCACAGCAGCCTGGTGCACCCGCGTCACAAACCCCACAGACCCAGCAGCAACAAATGCAGCAACAGCAGATGCAGCAGCTGCCCAAGGCCTCTGAATTCAGCGACAAACAGCTTGATGCCTTTGCCGATGCACAAAAAGACATGTCTGGCATCCAGCAGAAATACTCCCAGCAACTGCAGGCGAACAAAGACAAGCCTGAAGAAGCCATGAAAGTGCAGAAAGAAGCACAGGAGAAAATGGTAGAAGCCGTTAAAGAGAGTGGGTTGGAGCTGAGCACCTATAACCAGATTGCTCAGCTGGCCCAATACGATGCGGACTTCCGCACCCGCATTCAGGAAAAAATGTAATCCTGAACGCAGCAAAACACACAACGCCGGCATTCGCCGGCGTTGTTGTTTTTACATGACCTGTTCCCACGTCGGGCTGACAATCAGAAGTTTGTCACCACCCCTACCCAGTAACGCCGACCATCTTCCACGTAACCATATTCGTCGTAGAAAATTTCCTTGTCGGCCAGATTATAAATTCCCGTATTGAGTTTGGTCTGCGGTGTCAGCTGGAAACCGATACCGGCATCAACCAGGGTATTCGACGGCACGATGGTGGCGCAGCTGGACGGCCCCGTGTTTGGCTGACTCTCCTCACCCCGATAGCGAACGGTGGCCCAAGGCGACACCGTATCTGTCGCTTGCCAATCCAGGTTCAGGCTGGCCAGATGCTTGGGTAATTGAGTCAACGGCTCGCCTTTGTACTCCCCGGATTTCTGCTCCGAATCGGTATAGGTATAGCTCAGGTTGATGGACACCACCCTCGCCAACGTGGTGGACAGCGCCGCTTCCACGCCCTGGGTTTGCGCTTCATCCACATTCACCCGGTAGGTGGGGTCGGAACCAAACTGGTTGGGACCATCCGGACAGATACTGACCGGACAGGTAATACGGGTGATCTTGTCCTTGAAGTCGTTGTGAAACACCGTCACGTTGGCCAGCAACGTGCGACCCGCGTTGAAGTACAGGCCCAGCTCCTGGTTAAGCGAGGTTTCAGGCTCCAGATCTGGGTTGCCGTAGATGTTGCCACCCCGGCTCACCTGCCCCCAATCCGGGGTCAATTCACGCAGCGACGGAGAGCGGAAGCCAGTGGAGACGCCACCTTTCACCGTCCAGCGCGGGCTGAATCCCCACACGCCATAAAGGCGCGGGCTAACATGGGTGCCGAAATTTTCATCATCGTCCATCCGCGCACCTGCGGTCACCGAAAAGGTATCGGTGAGCATCCATTCGTCTTCCACAAATAGAGCGTATTTTGATGACTCAATATTGGTGCGGTCAGAAATCCGGTTGGAGGTTTTGTCGTCCAGTTTTTCTTCCGTGAAATCGGCCCCCACCGTCACCATATGATTACCCACCGGCATGACCAACGCCGTCTTGGCATGGGTATTGGTGATAGTCATTTCACGGCTTTCATTTTCCGCTTTTTCTCGCTGAATGTAGGTATCGGATGTGCCGACGGCCCAACGGCCAGTGTGGGTCAGCGAAAAAGCTTCGCGGGTATGATCAGTAAAACTATCGTCGGAATCTGCGCTACGCCCGATCAAACTCTGGCGGCTATCCTCGGTGCGGGTAGTTTCCACTGAAAAGTCATGATTTTCTGTCGGTGTCAGAGTCAATTTAGCTGTCAGGTTACGCAGGTCTTTTTGCTCATAACCATCCACGAATAAATCTTCCTGGCGGTTATAAAAGCCTCCATAGACTTGCAGGCCCAGCAAATCGTCTTTCAATGGGCCGCTCAAGCTGAAATTGCCCTGCTGGCTATCACCGGAGCGGGAATCGTCCTGGATGATCGCGTCCAGCTGTACAGAGCCGCCCCACTCTGTCTCCACTTTGCGGGTGATAATGTTGACCACGCCCCCCATGGCATCGGAGCCATACAGGGTGGACATGGGGCCACGGACCACCTCGATACGCTCGATGCTTTGCAGCGGCGGCAACCAGCTTTGTTCAAACCCGGCACTACCATTAGGACGGCTTTCCCGAGTGGACACCGGCTTACCATCAACCATGATCAGCGTATAAGAGGACGGCATACCGCGAATAACGATATCGGTGCCACGGTCGCCGGAGCCTCCGCCGGTGACAATCACACCGGGGACATCCCGTAAGGCATCAGTGGTGTCTTGGTAGAAACGCGCTTCAATCTGCTCACGGTCAATAACGCTAATCGACGCGGGCGCATCGTCCACCTGTTGAATGTACCCTCCGGCTGTCACAGACACCTGCCCCAGCTCATGTCCTCCCTCTTCCCCCCACACGGCGCCACTGGCTGCGGCCAGCGCCATCGTTAGAGTCCCCAAGCGCATTCCCATGGTTTTCCTCCTCGAAGATAAACAACAACATCCAACCGGAGTGCCAACCGCCCCCTTTCACCACTCAAGCTTGCCGCCTGGTAGCGAAAAACCGATACAGCTCCCCCTGGTAAATCGGCCAGACAGGGCTGCTGAAAGCAGCAATGGATCTGCCGAAGAAAAGGAATGGTATTGATTCTTATTTAGAACAAAAGGAGGTTTACACTTTATACACGTGCCGGAGCCGGCAGGCGCAAATGCACACACAACCCAGGGTCCCGGTTATGTGCCCAAAGCTCTCCGCCAAGCCGCTCCACTGTTCTGCGGGCAATACTTAATCCCAGCCCAAAACCGCTATCAGTCGTCCTCGCGGTATTTAGGCGCACGAATGGCGCAAAGATACTGTGCAGCTTATCTTCAGGCACCCCTGGCCCCTGATCCACCACCTGAAGATGCCAGGCACTCCCTTCACGCTGCCCCTGCAATAAGACCGTCCCCTGCTCAGGCGAATACCGAATGGCATTCCGGACCAAATTTTCAAATACCTGAGCTAAGGTATTCAAATTGCCATACACCTCCGTGTCATCAGGTAAGGTGCAAGGGAAGCGTTGTTTACTCCAACCACTCTCAAACGCCGCATTCTCGACAACCATGTCCCACAACACCGGCACCGACAAAGACTGCAGGCCAGCGTTACCGGTATTGGTATCGGTGTCCTGCCAACCTAGCGCCAAAGTGTCATCGACTAAGGTGCGCATGTGGCGCAATTCCTGCTCTAACCGCTGGCGCAGTTGCTGTTCGTTCATTCCGCTTTCCAAGGCCACAGACAACCGGCTCAGCGGAGTACGTAACTCATGCGACATATCATTGAGTAACTGTTTTTGAGTTTCGAGTATGCCGCAAACCTGCTCTGCCATATGGTTGAAACTACGAGCAAGCTCACCAAATTCATCTGAACGGGTGGCCAACGGCCCAACCACACGGGCATCAGTATCGTCTTTGAATACGAGCACCTGCGCTTGTAACGCCTTCAACAAGACGCGGGCACGCCAGAACAGCAGCCCACCCAGCATGAGGGCCGATATCGTAGGAACCCCCACTAACAATAAAGGTTCAACCCAAGGCCAGTAGGTACCCGGACGAAACCGGGGAGGCAGCTGCATCAGCAGGCTTCCCTGTTCTGGGACAGTAGGAAATGGCAACCCCAGATAAGGCATCTTCTTGCCGTAACGGAAACTCATGCGGCTATGAACACCCCGCTGAAAGCGAAGCCCGCTACGCTCCTGTACCGTCAATGGAGTACTGCTCAGGGACTGGTCAGTGTTACTGATCACAGCGATATCACCACTTTCACGGGAACGCATGCCCGCCAGCCATTGGTCTACCCCTGCCCGCCCCTCCGCGAGCCATGCCTGCTCCGCAGCCGCCGCATAACCGCGCATTACGGCAACCGCCTGGTCACTCAAAAGCTGGGCATCATTTCGCAGAGCGTTGGTAACACGCGTTCCCACTACCATGGTGGTAACTACGGTAACAACAAGAAGTAGCGCCAGGCGCCAAAGAAGGGAGTAGCGTTTTAACATCAGAGGTTGTCAGTGATCAGGGTATAGCCCTGCCCCCAGACTGTTCTCACCGCCGACTCTGCTGCTCCGGCGTCACGAAGTTTGCGACGCACATGACTAATGTGCAGGTCCAGGCTGCGATCATGGCGGCCACAGCCTCGGTGCAGAACCGCCTGGTAGAGGAATGGTTTACTGAGCACCGCACCTCGGTGCTCCAACAGCACCTGCAACAAACGAAACTCAGTGTTGGTCAGCCCTAGGTCGGTTTCTTGGTAAAAGGCCGCCATGCTGTGGTCGCACAGCACCAGTTTACCCACTGATTCCCATTGCGGCTCTTCCGGACGCACCCGTTCCAGCGCACACCGCATCCACCCGCACCGCTAGTTCCGCCATACTGAATGGCTTGGGAAGGTAATCATCCGCACCGTTGATAAGTCCCTGAATACGGGCCTGCTCATCGCCCAATGCAGACACCACAATCACCGGCACCGAGCTTTGCTGGCGCAGGGCATTAAGTAGCTCCAAGCCATTAAGGCCGGGCAACAGGATGTCCAGCAGCACTAGGTCATAATCACCGGCCGTCGCCGCATCCAGCCCCGCCGGGCCTTCGGCACACACCGAAACCAGATAGTGCCGCTCTGAAAAATAATCAAGCAAGTGGCCACTGAGTACCGAATCATCTTCAATGACCAGTAAACGGGCAGGCATTTTCACAACGGCGTTCATTTTCGAAATGATAGAAATTATCATTCGTAAATGCTAGCTTTTATCGAATAAACCTCATTCAAGCACCCTAAGATTACATTCTTTACGAAGATAACCGTGGTTAAATATAACAATTCTCATTAACATCCCTGCCTCCGTTGTAAATGAACGAGCCACTCCGTGAACAAGAAACGCAAAGCCTTTTGGCTGAAACAACTCCACCAGTGGCACTGGGTCACCTCCGCCATCTGTCTGATCAGCTTGGTGCTGTTCAGCCTCACCGGCATCACCCTTAACCATGCCAGCCAGATCAGCGCCGAACCGGTAATTCGTGAACATCAGGACACGCTGCCCACCGAGCTGCTATTTCAGCTCGCAGACCAAACCGGCGGCCAACTGCCCGCCGCCGTTCAGCAATGGCTGGCACGGAAAATGGACCTGCAGCACACCGATGGAGAGCCGGAATGGGCAGCCGATGAAATTTATCTGCCCATGCCCCGGCCTGGTGGCGATGCTTGGCTTGCGATTGATATGAGTGACGGGGCGATACTCGCGGAAACCACGGACCGTGGCTGGATTGCGTTTTTTTATGACCTGCATAAAGGTCGCCACACCGGCACGGTGTGGATTTGGTTCATCGATATTTTTGCCATCGCCAGCCTGCTGTTTGCGTTCACCGGGCTTGGGCTAATGATGCTTCATGCTAAACGGCGGCCGGCCACCTGGCCGGTCACTTTGGCGGGGTTAGTTCTCCCCTGGCTATTGATCATTTTTTTCATGCATTAAGACCCGACATTCAGATAAGGAAGAACATTTTCATGCGCTTGCGTTATCTCGCCCTGCTTCCCCTGCTAACCAGCCAGGCCATGGCTGATACCTTTTCTGTAGAGGTGGAAGTGCCGCGTTTGAGTGTCGCCGAATATCATGCTCCCTATGTGGCCTTCTGGGTGGAAAATGTTGACCGTAGCACCCTAAAACCACTGGGCCTGTGGTACGACGACCAGGAAAAATGGCTCAAAGATATTCGCCAGTGGTGGCGCAGAACCGGCCGCAGCCAGTCGGCGCCCTACGACGGTCTCACTGGCGCCACCCGCTCTCCTGGCACTCACACTGTGGACTTTAGTGATGTGGACGCACTTAAATCCCTGCCCGCCGGCGAATACACCTTGGTGGTAGAAGCAGCCCGAGAAGTCGGTGGCCGCGAAGTGCTGAAATTACCGTTCCAGTGGCCGGCCGGGGAACGCCCTCAACAGCAGCAAGTAATAGGCACCGACGAACTGGGTACTGTCACCCTCACCGTCTCTCAATAACACCGACTACTCAAGGAGCGCCACCATGACCCGAGTCCGTTTCCCTAAAGTTGCACTGGCCGCATTGGTGCTGGCCACAGCCCTACCCGCCCATGCCCACAAGCTGTGGTTACTGCCCAGCCACACCACCGTTTCTGAGCCCCAGTGGATTACCGTTGATGCCAGCATCTCCAATGAAATTTTTGGTTTCGAGCGAGCCTACCCTGTCGATGGCATGGAAGTGACCGGCCCGGATGGCAAGCCAGCCACCGTGGATAACGCCATGAAAATGCACACACGTAGTGTGTTTGACGTACAGCTGGAAAAGGAAGGCAGCTACCGGATCAGTGTGGCGCAACCCAGCTACTTTATCTCCTACGAGATCAACGGTGAGCGCAAACGCAGCCGCGGCAAAGATGCGGATACGATGCTGGCCGAAGTGCCCAGCGGGGCCGATAAAGTAAAACTGCGTGAGGTTCTCAACCGTTTGGAAACCTATGTCACCCTAGGGGCGCCAAACGAAACCGGCCTGAAGCCCACCGGCAAGGGCCTGGAACTTGAGTTACTCACTCACCCCAACGACCTTTACGCGGGCGAAACCGCTCAGTGGAAACTGCTGGTCGATGGCAAGCCGACCTCCGGCCTCAAGGTAGAACTGGTTCCGGGTGGAACCCGCTACCGTGACAGCCAAGAAAGCTGGTCCGTGACCAGCGATGATAAAGGCATTGTCAGCATCCAATGGCCTGCCGCTGGCCGTTACTTCCTGGAAGCGGGCACAAGCGACAAAAACGTTAGCAACCCCAAAGCCACGGAACGCTACCTGCAATACCTCGGCACCGTTGAAGTGCTACCGATGTAACCCCCTCCACATAGAAGTTTGCCGGGTTTGCTTTACCCGGCTTCCGGCTGATTCCGATCGCTGCCTGCTCAGAATCAGCCGCTCTATTTTTTCACCATCACGAACACAGCACCCCCTCTGCGCTAACAGCAACTGGCGAAAAAACGTGCAATTTCAACCCCACCTATGTATACTCCGCCGTCCTCGCCGACCCATGCTCGGCTCCTCCCCTCCTAATTCATAGGTACTACATGTCAGATTCCCGTTCCGGGTTCGCCTCTTTAGGCCTGCCCGAGGTTCTGCTCACTGCGATCGCCCGTCAGGGCTTCGAGCAGCCTTCGCCGATTCAGGCGCAAGCCATCCCGCTGTTGCTGGATGGACACGATCTTCTGGGCCAGGCACAAACCGGCACAGGTAAAACGGCTGCGTTTGCATTGCCCCTTTTGGCCCGTCTCGATCCGTCTCTGCGTGAACCGCAGATGCTGATCCTGGCCCCAACCCGCGAGCTGGCTATTCAGGTTGCCACTGCGTGTGAAGAATTTGCCAAAGACATTAAAGGTCTGCAGGTTCTGCCCATTTACGGCGGTGGAGAATACCGCACCCAGCTGAAAGGCCTGCGCGGCGGCGCCCAGGTGATTGTCGGCACCCCCGGCCGCGTTATGGATCACATGGACCGCGGCTCCATGAAGCTAAACAATCTGAAGGCTCTGGTGCTCGACGAAGCCGATGAAATGCTTCGTATGGGCTTCATCGACGATGTGAAATGGGTACTTGAGCGTACTCCGGATGATTGCCAGCTGGCGCTATTCTCCGCCACCATGCCGCCGGTCATTCGCAAGGTTGCCGACCAGCACCTCAAGCAACCCAAACTGGTTCGCATTGATAATGGCGGCGCCACCACTGGCACCACCATCCGCCAGCGTTACTGGCCCGTCGCGGGTTTGAACAAGCTGGACGCCGTGTGCCGGATTCTGGAAGCAGAAGAACACGATGCGGTGTTGGTTTTCGTGCGTACCAAACAGGCGACACTGGAACTGGCCGAGCAGCTCAACCGCCGCGGCCTGCGTGCCGAAGCCCTGAACGGCGATATTCCCCAGCAGCAGCGGGAAAAAACCGTACAGCGTCTGAAAGACAAGCGTTTCGACCTGCTGATCGCCACCGATGTGGTTGCCCGTGGCCTAGACGTGCCGCGCATCACCCACGTGGTGAACTACGACATGCCCGGCGACCCGGAAGCCTACGTGCACCGCATCGGCCGTACCGGCCGGGCCGGTCGCCAGGGTGACGCCATCCTGTTTGTGGCTCGTCGTGAGCAACACGTGTTGCGTCAAATCGAACGCATTACTCGCCAGTCCATCGAAAAGATGGCGCTTCCCTCCGTTGATGACCTCAATGCCAAGCGGATTGCCCGCTTTCAGGAGCAACTGGCCGGGTTCACCTCTGGAGCCAACGTTGATGAAGCCCGCGCGCTGGTGAATCAACTACGTGACGCCATGGATATCAGCGACAATGACATGGCGGCCGCACTGGCCACCATGATGTTCAAACGCGAACCGTTGATTCTGAAAGAACCCAAGATGGTCAAAGAACCCCGCCGTCGCGAATCCGCCCACGTGGGTGGCCGTCGCGAAGACCGTAACCCGCGCAACCGCGGCGACAAAGGTCGCACAGACAAAACCATGCGTCGCTACCGGATCAAGGTAGGTCACGATCACGGTGTGAAGCCGGGCAATATCGTTGGTGCCATTGCCAATGAAGCTAAACTGCCTAGCCGCCTGATTGGTCCAATCAAGATCCATCAGGACCACAGCACCGTGGAATTGCCAGAAGACCTGTCTCCAAAGCAGTTGCACGTTATCCGTACCGCGCGGGTCTGCCAGCAGGCTCTAGACCTAGAAATGGTATAAAAAAGAGAAGCAGCAAGCTTCACGCTGCACGGCAACACAAAGCCAAGTTATGCTTGGCTTGAGCTGCCCAGCCAGCACCACGCTGGGCTCTCTACAAAAAAACCGCACCCTTTCGGGTGCGGTTTTTTTGTAGCTCGTGCTTGTCGCGATTCAGGAGCCGGAAATCCTGAACCCTACTTTCAGGGTCACCTGATAATGCCCCACCTTTCCATTTTCAATATGGCCACGGGTTTGCGTTACCTCGAACCACTCCATTAGTTCCAAGCTTTCATTGGCCGTTACCAACGCATTCTCAATGGCATCTTCAATCGTGGTACGCGAAGACCCAACAAGTTCCACTTTCTTGTAAACATGATCATCAGACATGACTGCTCTCCTTTTCGGCACATGTTCCGTTGAGTGTGAGCGACCACGCCCTAGTTTAAGCACGCCGCCCTCCATCTACTTTCATCTGTGGCATCGAAATGGGCAGATTACAAGGGAAGACCCATGTCTAGTCGATCAAAAAAACAACAACACTCCATTGAAAGGCCCCGCGAACATCCTTCAGCGCTGAAACTAAAACAGTCGATCATTTTCTATTCATTGAGGAGAACCAGCGATGGATATGCACAAGATGACACCTTGGCATTGGCTTCATCAGATTGGATGCGGGTTTGTAGTCTATCTATCTACCCCAAATCGTTCAGAGCAACTCCGCCATTATTTTTTTGGCACCAATAGTGCCTCCAGCGGCTGACGTTCCGGTTTGAACTGGTTGATGGTTTCATCCGCTTCATAGCCCAGCGACATGCCACACAATAATTTATAGTTTTCCGGAATATTAAAATGTTTTTCCAAGGGCGACCGCCAAATTGCCAAAGCCCCTTGGGCACAGGTTGCCAACCCGGCATCCGTGGCCGCTAACATCAGGCTTTGCAGAAAAATGCCCGCATCCAATGCGCTGTAAACATCTAGCCCTTCATGGACAAAAATAAACACCGCCACCGGCGCATTAAAGAAACGGAAGTTTTCGCGCATCTGCTGATGGCGAGCCTGCTTATCGTCACGCTGAATGCCTAACAATTCATATAACTGATAACCGGTGGCACTACGGCGTGGCTGCAAGTCTTTGGGGTAATCGGTAACCGGTTTGAAATCACCGTCCGGCATGCCTTTTTTAGTCACCATGGCCTTGAGCTGTTTGAATTTAGAGCCCTTCGCTAGGTCCATTAACTCATCAAACATAGGGGGCAATGTTTGCCGCAAATCCTCCAGCACCTCGCCCTTCGCCACCGCGATCTGATAAGGCTGGGTATTGGACCAACTCGGCGCCGAGGCGGCAGTGCTGAGCAGTTTGTTCAGCACCTTTTCGCTTACTGGCTGGTCGGTAAATGCCCGTACACTATGGCGCCGGGCCATCACATCTTTAAATTCCATACTCTTAGCCTGTTTAAGTGCCCTTAGCCTTCACTGTGCCAGAGATTTATAATACGCAGCCATGACCAAGACAGCCGATAATCTGCAACGTCACGCCAACTTTTCACGCTGTGGACAGTACCGCTATGCGCTCTGGCGCCAGTGGGGGGAAGGTGATGATTTTATGCTGCTGATTGGCCTCAACCCCTCCACCACTGATCCCCACCAAGACAACCCCACCATTCGTCGCTGCATGGGCTTTGCCCAGGACTGGGGCTACTCAGGACTGTGCGTGGCCAACCTGTTCGCATATCGGGCAACTTACCCAAAGGATCTATTTTCTGCCGCAGACCCCGTGGGCCCACAAAATGACGCCTGGCTACGCCGCTTGGCCCGTCAGGCCGACCTAGTCGTGGCGGCTTGGGGCAACCATGGACGCTTTAACGACCGCGCCGTGCAGGTGGTCCGCCAATTGCCTACCATGCATTACATTCGCCTTAATCGCTCCGGGGAGCCGGCACACCCGCTATACCTCCCCCGCCACCTGAAAGCCCAACCCTGGGTTGGCTACCCCTCCTTGCCTTAACCTTCACTCTGCATCATCGATAATAGAAAAAACCATCCGTTGGAATCGACACTGTGCGCACACGTCAGGAAAAAAATATCCGTCGTGCCAAAGCCCTGTCCTACTCTGGACTTATCCCCTTTTATGGCATGGCTGGGCTATCTTGGTTTGCCCAAACCGGCAGCTGGGCACTGCATGCTCTGGCCACCTACTCCGCCATTGTACTGGCCTTTCTCGGCGCCATTCATTGGGGCAGGGCGCTCGATAAAATGCCCTACAGCAACCAGTACCCAACACTACTATTTGGTCTGATACCGGCGTTATTGGCATGGCTTTCCCTGCTACTTCCGTTGGAACTATCGCTGCCCATGCTCGCCGCCGGGCTTATGTTCGTGTGGGGCACAGAACAGATGGTATTCAATGACACACTCCCCACTTGGTATCGACACCTAAGGCATCAACTCACCGCCGCCGCCGTTATCGCCGTCCTGATCGGTTGGGCTGCCACTATGTTCTGGATGCTATAAAGGGCGCATTGCTTCTAACCGCCAATTTTCGGCTTTTTACAAAACAACAGATGCTGATAGGGGGCCAGCCATGGCCGGCTCTGTCCGCCCCCGCTACACTGTCAATCCGTTATAGGGAGATTCGGGAATATGAAAAACCATTGGGATTCACATGGCCCCTTTTCACTAGGGATATTGTTCTTTTTGCTTTGCGCTCTGTCTGCACCGGTTACCAGCGCCCCGCTCCCTCCCAAGTACCTCACCAATACCTCACCCAATTACCATGACGACATTCATCCTATTTTCGAAAAGAAATGTTTAGCCTGTCATGGCTGCTATGACGCCCCCTGCCAATTGAAACTTGAAGCGGTAGAAGGCCTAGACCGGGGGGCCAGCAAGAAAAACGTTTACGATGGGGCTCGTACTCAAACCATCTCCCCAACGCGCTTGTTCAAGGATGCACAAACCACGGCACAATGGCGTGACAAGGGCTTCTATTCTGTCATCGACAGCACCTCTGGCCTGCAGGATTCTTTGCTTTATCAAATGCTGGCGTTAGGAAAAAAACACAGTTTTAAACCGAACCAGAAACTTCCAGACGATATTGTCTTGGGCCTAGCTCGGCAGAACGAATGCCCCGCACCAGATGAATTCGATGACTATGCCGAAAGTCACCCCATGGAAGGCATGCCATTGGCGGTCGCAGGGCTGACCGACAGCGAATTTACGACCATCCGTCAATGGTTGGAGCAAGGGGCCCCTTTGGAGCCTAAAATAATTACTCCCACCAACGAAGAGCAGCAACTGATTGCCGACTGGGAAGCTTTTCTCAACCAAAGAGACCTAAAACACCAGCTGGTGGCCCGCTGGCTATACGAACACCTTTTTCTTGCCCACCTGTACCTGGACAAAGGTCAAGACAGCAAGCCGGCACATTTTTTTAAACTTCATCGCTCTAGCACCCCTCCCGGGGAGCCGATTAAGCCAGTAGCCACCGATCGCCCCAATGGCATGCCACCGGAAAATTTCTGGTACCGTATTGCACCTGTGCCCGGCACCTTAGTGCACAAAACACACATTACCTTTGGCCTAGCCAAGGACAAACTGGCTAGGACCAAAGAGCACTTCTTCAGCACTGACTGGAGCGTGGAAACGTTACCAGGCTATGGCTACGAACAACGTGCCAATCCCTTTGTTACCTTTTCCGCTATCCCAGCCCGGGCCCGCTACCAGTTTATGCTGGATGAAGCCGAATACTTTGTTCGTACCTTCATTCGCGGTCCGGTTTGTCGCGGGCAAGTAGCCACCGATGTAATTCGCGATCATTTCTGGGCCGTGTTTCAGGCCCCGGAACAGGACCTTTACATCACCGATAACAATTACCGCGCGCAAGTCAGTGATCTGTTGGGCTTACCCGGTCAAGACGATGACCTATTGGCTTTAGGGCCACAGTGGCTCAAGTACAGTGAAAAACGTAACGACTACCTGAAAGCTCGCAAACAGGCCTATGGCACCAATAAACCCAAAGGCCCAGATTGGGATTCATTGTGGGATGGCGATGGGGATAATCGCAATGCACTACTAACCATCTTCCGTCACCACGATAACTCCTCGGTACGCAAAGGCCTGATCGGCGACTTGCCTTTAACGACCTGGGTGATGGATTACCCGTTATTCGAACGCAGCTATTACAACCTAGTGGTGAACTTTAATGTTTTCGGATCCGTGTCCCATCAGGCGCAGACTCGCCTCTACTTTGATCTGATCCGTAATGGCGCAGAACAGAACACGCTCCGCTACCTCCCAGCAAAACTGCGCCAACTCGTGTTGGCCAACTGGTATCAAAACACCGGGAAACTGCGGTTGGCGATCAGTTATGAATCCGTAGATACGGATCTGCCCACGAGTATCCAGTTCGATACCAGCACCCCAATGAACGAGTTCAACAATAATCTGCTGATTAAATTTGCCAAACTAAACGCCCGCCCAGACCCGATAAACCGTTGTGACGGTGAAAACTGCCAACGGCCCAATGTCTCTGCCTGGAAACAGGACGCAGACCACATCCTCAGCAGTATCTCTTCACGGCGCGCGGCCAACCTGCAAGCCGTCAATTTCATGCCGGAAGTCAGCATGATCCACGTAAGGGGCAACAAGGGTGAACAGGAAATCTATTCCTTATTCCGAAACCGGGCACACACCAATGTCGCGTTCATGATGGGTGAATCTCTGCGCTACCAACCGCCACTGGACACCTTAACCCTGTATCCCGGCGTCTTGGCGAGCTATCCCAACTTCATGTTCCTGGTGCAGGAAGATCAGCTGCAAGCTTTCGTTACTCAAATGGAAGCGGTGAAAACGGAGAAAGATTTTACCGAACTAGTGGATGCCTATGGTATTCGCCGCACTCACCCTGAGTTTTGGCAATACTTCCATGCGCTGAACCAGTATCTGGAAAAGCACGAGCCAACCCAGGCTGGCATTCTCGATATGAACCGGTACGAAAACCTTTGAAAAAACTGCATCAGCAGCAATAACAAGACCACGCGGGAGGGATGAGTGCCATACGGCAGCTGCCCTCTCCGTGTGATCTAATTGAAAGTAACACATTGAGCAGGAGACATTTTTCCTCCGAAAAAAACAGATTGCCGTGCTTATTCCGCAATCTCTGCCGTAAACGGCTTTTGCTTTTTTCTTTAAAACAACACATCTAATGTGGCCCGCTACTATTGCCCCTTACCTCCCATACCCTCTAATCCTACCAATGGCTAGGCCTGTGGCGCCGGGCTGTTGCCACTATGCCCGGCCAGCCAGTCACACTGGTCAATGTGGCTCTGCCCCATCTCGCCATAATCGAGTGCAATCCATAGACACAACAATGAGGTTTCACCATGGCGAGAAATGCAGTGGGGTATGCGCTAACCGCGCTTAACCGCCTGGCCTGCTCGGAAGTACTCGACAAGATCGGCATGCGCAAAAGTGTCGAACGGCTTGCCTACACCCTCACCAAAAGCGGGTTCCAGGTACTCACCACCACCGCCCGTGCGTTCAAATCGGCTAGCTCAGGCAACAAGCCCCAGCGCCTGGCCGCGCCCGGCCATACCCGCGATCTGTTCGACCTTGGCATTACCGACGAACAACAGATGATCCGCGACAGCGTTCAAGGCTTTGCCATGGACGTGCTGCGTGAGCAGGCCGAACACGCCGACGCCGCACAGCAGACTAGTGATGAGGTTATTGGTCAGGCTCAAGAGTTGGGCCTTAACTTCTTCGCGGTACCGGAAGCGCTCGGGGGTGCAGCCACCGAGAGATCCACCGTTACCAGCATGCTGCTGGCAGAAGACCTGGCCCACGGCGACATGGGCCAAGCGGTAGCGATTCTTGCTCCCATGGGCGTGGCCAATGCCCTGACCCAGTGGGGCACCGCGCAGCAACAAGACAAATATCTAAGCAGCTTCGCGGAAGAAAATCCGCCCAAAGCTACCATTGCTGTATGCGAGCCGCGTCCCTTGTTCGACCCAATGGTGCTGGCCACCAGCGCACGCAAAGATGGCAACGATTACATTCTTAACGGGGAGAAATCTCTGGTGCCATTGGCGGCCGAAGCAGAAATCTTCCTGATAGCGGCACAAACCGATAGCGGCCCGGCTGTGTTCATTGTGGAAGGTGGCAACGACGGGCTCACTGCCGGTAACGATCCCTCCATGGGCATCCGCGCCAGCAGCCAACGCCCACTGAAACTGGACGAGGTCCGCATCCCAGCAGACAACCGTTTGGGCAATGACGATTTTGATTATCGCGCTTTTGTAGATCTGGGCACTCTAGCCTGGTGTGCCATGGCCATTGGCACGAGCCAGGCGGTACTCGATTACGTTGGCCCCTACTGCAACGAACGCACCGCCTTTGGCGAACCCATCAGCCACCGTCAATCTGTGGCATTCATGATCGCCGATATGGCCATCGAATTAGATGCCATGCGCATGCTCACCTACCGCGCCGCCAGCCGTGCCGAACAGGGCAAAAGCTTCCAGCGAGAAACCCACCTGGCGCGCACCTTAGTCAAAGATAAAGCCATGAAAATCGGTACCGACGGCGTGCAACTGCTCGGTGGCCACGGCTTCACTAAAGAGTACCCGGTGGAACGCTGGTATCGGGATCTGCGTGCTGTGGGTATCGCCTTCGGCGGCCTGCACCTGTAAGGAGGGAGACAACCATGAATATTGAAATTCCCAAGAAGTTTAAACCCCTAATTAACAACGCCTATCAGGTAGCCCAAAGCACTCTCCGTCCGCTGTCGCGCAAGTATGACCGCGGTGAGCACGAATATCCGAAAGAATTGGATATGCTCGCCTCGGTATTGGATGGCTTTAACGAAGGCGACCCGGCCAATTCCGCTGGCGCCGCCACCACCGGTAGCGGCAAGGTTCAAGATGACGGCAGCGTCAAAAATGGCGCTAACATGGGCGTATGCTTGGGTGCCATGGAAATGTGCTACGGCGATACCGGCTTCCTGTTGGCCATGCCCCGCCAGGGTCTAGGTAACGCGGCCATCGCGGCAGTAGCCAACGACGAACAACTGGAACGCTTTAAAGGCAAATGGGCCGCCATGGCCATCACCGAGCCCGGCTGCGGCTCCGACTCCGCAGCCATTCGCACCACCGCTAAACAGGACGGCGACCACTACATTCTCAATGGTGAGAAAATTTTTGTGACCTCCGGAGAACGTGCCGACTGCGTGGTGGTATGGGCCTCACTGGACCCAAAACTGGGCCGCGCGGCCATCAAGTCTTTCGTCGTAGACTGGGGCACCCCGGGCATGGAACTGGCACGCCTTGAGAAGAAGCTCGGCATCCGTGCTTCCGACACCGCAGCGATAAATTTTGTGGACTGCCGGGTACCAGCAGAAAATCTGCTCGGCACCCCGGAGATCGACACCAAGAAAGGCTTTGCGGGTGTCATGGAGACCTTCGACAATACACGCCCGCTGGTGGCGGCCATGGCCATTGGTTGTGCCAAGGCCTCCCTAGAGCGCATCAAGGAGTTACTCAAAGACAGTATCAACTACGATTACAGTAAACCGGTAGACAACTGCTCCGCAGTAGAAGCGGAAATTTACAAGATGGAAGCTGACTGGGAAGCGGCCTACTGGCTTGCTGTGAAGGCGGCATGGATGGCCGACAATAAGAAAGCCAACACCTTGGAGGCCTCCATTTCAAAAGCCAAGGCTGGGCGTGTTGGTAATGCCATTACTTTACGCTGTGTGGAATTAGCAGGCAGTTTGGGTTACACCGAAGATGAACTGCTAGAAAAGTGGGCCCGTGATTCAAAAATCCTAGATATCTTTGAAGGCACCCAACAAATTCAACAACTCGTTATCGCTCGCCGTATATTGGGGCTTAGTTCCAAAGAATTGAAGTAACATTGCCCGAGCAATACCTTCTGATAAAAAGCCGTTTCTGATATTAGTCAGAAGCGGCTTTTTTGATTAACCGAATATAGAAGGCATAACCTTGCTGCACTCCGACATTATTCAAACAGCAACGAGGCGGGGAATGGCGGGTGGGGAGTGGCCGGAGGGGAGTGGCGTCACTCCAAGACAGCGATAACAGCTAAATACTTTATTAAGTCATCAACCGTAAAGAGCCCATAGATTTACTGCCATTACATACCCCTGGTACTTGGTACCCTTATATTTCAAAAAAATGCGCCAACCGACTTTGCATCATCGACTCCGCATGGCAAAACCGACGGCGGCCTTCGCGTTCAACCCGAATTAAACCCGCATCCGACAATGCCCGAACATGATGAGATACCGTTGACGCACCAATATTTAATCGTTGCATGAAATCCCCAAAGGCACAGCCTGCCGGCACATTGGCAAGGTCCGCCTGACCATGCTCGCGGCAATGATCCACAATAACCTGATAGATCCTCAACCGATTGGGGTTCGACAGTGCACGAAAGGCTACAGCAAGCTGATCCGCCGTCACCGTGTCTTCCTGTGCCAAAACCCACACCCCCCACGAGAAACAGTTTGACGATTATAAAACTAGCTTATAGTTTGACCACCATCAAACTATACCGTTGCGGCAAACCTTGCCGTCACAGTTAGTCACCACCGGAGAAAACACTGTGAGCCACGCTGATACCCTGAGCCAGACTCTGACACTACCCTGCGGCGTTACCCTACCCAACCGCTTCGGTAAATCCGCCATGAGCGAAGCACTGGGCACTATCGATAATCATGTTACTCCGAAGCTGGAACGTCTCTATGCCCGTTGGGCAAAGGGCGGCACCGGCCTGAACATTACCGGAAACATCATGATTGATCGCCGCCATACCGGTGAGCCAAACAATGTGGTGGTGGAAGATGAGCGTGACATGCCACTACTAAAGCGTTGGGCAGAGGCAGGCAAATCTCAGGGCGGCGCTATCTGGGTGCAACTGAATCATCCCGGCAAGCAAATCCCTCGTATGCTGGCCAGCGGCGATACCCTCTCTCCTTCTGCCGTACCCTTTGGCAAGGAACTGAAAAGTGCCTTTAAAACTCCCCGCGCGCTGACTGAAGAAGAAATTCAAGACATCATCCAACGTTTTGCCCGCACCGCCAGCATCTGTAAGAAAGCCGGTTTCACCGGCGTACAAATTCACGGTGCCCATGGTTACTTGGTAAGCCAATTCCTGTCCGGCCACCATAACCGTCGCACAGACCAATGGGGCGGCTCATTGGAAAATCGCATGCGCTTCCCACTGGAAATCTACCGCGCTATTCGTAAGGAGGTGGGTGAGGGCTACCCGGTAAGCATCAAGCTCAACTCCGCCGATTTTCAGCGCGGGGGCTTCAGCGAAGAAGAATCCATGACCGTAGCCAAAACCCTCGCGGATGAAGGCCTAGACCTGCTGGAAATTTCCGGCGGCAACTACGAAAACCCGGTCATGGCAGGCGCCAAAGGCGTGCGCGAAAGCACCGTCAACCGGGAAGCCTACTTCCTCGATTACGCCAATGAAATTCGCAAGCGGGTTTCCGTTCCGCTGATGGTTACCGGAGGCTTCCGCTCGGCCAAAGCCATGGCCGAAGCCGTAAATAGTGGCGCGACCGACGTCATCGGCATTGCTCGTCCTCTAGCCGTTGAACCCGACCTACCCAACGCCATTCAAGCTGGCCGAGAAGGTGTTGTCAGCCGCGTCACCCCGCGTAAAACCGGCATTAAAGCCATTGATGAAATGGCCATGATGGAAGTGTCCTGGTATACCCGTCAGCTACACCGCATGGGTGCCGGCAAAGAGCCCAAACCAAACGAAAGCGTATTACTCGCCCTGTTCAAGGTTATCGCAACCATGGGCGTTGGCAGTTTCAAGACCCGCCGGTTACGGGCCAACATCTGAACGGACAGCTGCAAGAAAATGATGCGCATGGATGGCGCACATTTTTTATCAATCGCTAACATAAAAAGCCCCGAATATCGGGGCTTTTTATGTTCCTGTTCGCTTACAGCTTGTCGGGGCGCTTAAAGCTTCGCAGCCACTTCCGCCCCTTGCTTTATTGCGCGTTTGGCATCCAGTTCAGCGGCCAAATCTGCACCACCAATCAAGTGGAAATTGCTGCTGTCTTCCTTGTACAACTCTCGCAATGATTCTTGGCCGGCACACAGAATGACGTTATCCACGTCGAGCACTCGGCTTTCTTCACCGATCTTGATGTGCAGGCCCGCATCATCAATTTTTTCGTAGCTGCAGTTCTTCAGCATTTCCACGTTACGGGATTTCAGTGTGGCACGGTGCACCCAACCAGAGGTTTTGCCTAGATCTTTACCCAATGGCGTAGGCTTGCGCTGCAGCAGGGTAATCTGGCGTGCCGGCTTTTCAGGGGCGGGTTCAACCAGGCCACCAGCGGTATCGCCGGCCATGTCCACGCCCCACTCTTTCATCCATTCCGGTAACGGCTGCTCGCCTTCACGGGGATGTTCGGCCAAAAATTCAGACACATCGAAACCGATACCGCCGGCACCGATGACTGCCACTTTTTCACCTACTTTGGCTTTGCCACGCAACACATCCACATAGGACAACACCTTGGGATGATCCACACCAGGAATGTCCGGCGTACGCGGCAGCACACCGGTGGCAATAACAATTTCGTCAAAGCCCGCCGCTTCAAGATCGGCGATTTCCACCCGGGTGTTCAACTTCGTGGTGACACCGGTGGTTTCCAACTTTTTGCTGAAATAACGAATGGTGTTGTGAAATTCTTCTTTACCTGGGACCACCTTGGCCATATTGAACTGGCCACCGATTTCCCCCGACTGATCAAACAACGTCACCGCATGGCCACGCTCTGCCGCCACCGTGGCACACGACAAGCCCGCCGGGCCAGCACCAACAACGGCAATTTTTTTCGGCTTTGCCGTTTTAAGGTACAACAACTCGGTTTCATGGCAGGCACGGGGGTTTACCAGGCAGGAAGCCCGCTTAAGCTGGAACGTATGGTCAAGGCACGCTTGGTTACAGGCGATGCAGGTATTGATCTCATCCGCCTTGCCTTGTTCGGTTTTCTTGACGAAATCCGGGTCCGCCAGCAATGGGCGCGCCATGGACACGGCATCTGCCTGGCCAGCGACCAAAATCGCTTCCGCCACATCCGGGTCATTAATGCGATTGGAGGCCACCACCGGAATCGAGACCACCTCTTTCACTTGCCGTGTCGCTTCCACAAAGGCGGCGCGGGGAACAGACGTGACGATGGTGGGCACGCGTGCTTCGTGCCAGCCAATACCGGAATTGAGTAAGCTTGCACCCGCCGCTTCCACTTCCTTAGCCAGCGCTAACACTTCTTCACGGGTCGCCCCGTTCGGCACCAGATCGACTACGGAAATACGGAACATCACAATGAAATCGTCACCGCATTGCTTGCGTACTTCACGAACAATTTCCACAGGGAAACGGCGACGGTTTTCGGCACTGCCACCGTATTTGTCAGTGCGTTTGTTGGTACACGGCGCAGTGAACTGATTGATCAAATAGCCTTCGGAGCCCATGATTTCCACACCGTCATAGCCGGCTTTCTTGGCCAACAATGCCGTGTGAGCAAAATCCTTGACCGTCTGCTCCACTTCCTTGGTGGACATAGCCTTGGGCTTGAAAGGGTTGATCGGGCTTTTAATCGCCGAAGCCGAACGGGAGAATGGATGATAGCTATAACGGCCTGCATGGAGAATTTGCAGGGCAATTTTGCCTCCTTCCTGGTGTACCGCATCGGTCACCTTGCGGTGATTACGTACATCGAAGCGGCTGTTGAACAACCCGGCAAATGGATAGAACCACGCTTTTTTGTTGGGGTTAAAACCGCCCGTCACGATCAAGCCAACCCCCCCGCGGGCCCGCTCGGCAAAATAGGCCGCCAGCTTGGGGAACTGCCAAAAACGGTCTTCAAGACCCGTATGCATAGACCCCATGATCACCCGATTCTTGATTTGGGTATGCCCCAGATCCAGCGGGGAAAGCAGATTGGAATAGCGGTTGGCTGTCATGGTGTTGTCTCCAAAGGCATCTGCACCACAGATGGCTACGCGTTGATTAATCTGGACAGTGTCAAGCTTAGGCGTTATTTTGACAGTGTCAAGATGGCACGAGAGACAATTCACCTTACCCAGCCTACAAGCATCTCTATGCCGTCTGCATAAGACACAAAATCAATATATCGCCTAAAGACAGGACACGCATGACCCAAAGCGCTCGCTACCACCATGGAGACCTGCATGACACCCTACTGCAGGAAGCCAACACCCTGCTCAATGAGCAGGGCATAGAAGGGTTGTCACTGCGCAAGCTGGCCGAACGAGCCGGGGTTTCGCGTACTGCGCCCTACCATCATTTCCGCGACAAGAATGCACTACTCTGCGCGCTTGCCGCCCAAGCCTTTGCGCAGCTGGACACCATTATTGAGCACCAGCTAGAAGCCGCCGCCAGCAAACCAGACATCCAGGCTTTCGTAGTCGAATACCTGCGTTTCGCCACCGAAAACCCAGAACAATATGAGCTGATGTTCGGGCGCACCATCTGGAAAAGCGGCAACCCCACAGACGATCTGAAAGCGGTGGCTTACCGCAGCTTTCGTCGCTATGCCGAAGGGTTACAGCCTCTGGTTAAGGGGCGCCTGCCCACTGACACAGACCCGCTGCGGGTGGCTCAGGCCAGCTGGGCGACTATCCACGGCCTCTGCAAGTTGTTCATTGATGGGGTCTATGTAAACCGGGACGACATGGAAGCGGTGAGCCAGCAGGCGGTATCGCTGATTATGGCGGCGCTCAAATAAGGTTTATCGCGAGATTAGTGCAAAGGTATAAACGGAGCGTCTTTCTCTCTGGCGTGTAAAGAATCAGGGTCCCCAGAAGCCAAGCGGAGATCCCTTTCTAGGGTCTCCGCCCTAAAGCAACACTGAACGCTTGCCTGCAAACGGTGCTGGATTCTGGCATCAGCGATTACTGGCCAAGAACGTTGTCAGTGCCTTGATGTAATCTTCGAACGCTTCGTACTGTGGCACATGGCCAATACCGTCCAGTTCCACCAAGCTTGCCTCCGGGATGCTCTGTGCCGCTTGCCGACCCAGCGCGCCATATAACCCCAACTTATCCTGCATTGCTTCAGGAGCGCGATTGCTACCCAATGCGGTGCGGTCACGATTACCAATAATCAGCAGGGTTGGCACGGCCAGGCGGTCAAATTCATGCACCACCGGCTGACTATAAATCATGTCGTAGGTCAGGGCTGAATTCCAGGCAATCAACGGATAGTCAGGGCCGCGAATCCAGCCTTGCTGCAACGCCAGTAACGGCTCGTAATCCGCTTTCCACTGACCATCAAAATAACTGCGCGTCATGTACGCTTTAACCTTCTCGGGGGTTTTCTTCAGCTCCCCTGCATACCAAGCATCCACGGACTGCCAAGGCACCTGTTTTTGTTTCCAGTCTTCCAGGCCAATGGGATTGACCAGTGTCAGCGAGTCTGTGCGTTGCGCAAACATCAGTGCAAAACGGGTGGCAAGCATGCCACCCATGGAGTGACCGACAACAGAGGCCCGCTCTATCTCGAGGGAATCCAGCAGCCGGCGAGTCTGATCCGCCAGCACCTGAAAGCTGTACTGAAAACGGTCCGGCTTAGATGATTTACCAAACCCGATCTGGTCGGGCACCACCACGCGATACCCTTGTTCCAGCAACGCATCCATGGTGCTCTTCCAATACGCTCCGGAGAAGTTCTTGCCGTGCAATAACAGGACCGTTTCGCCATTGGCTTTTTGCGGCTGCACGTCCATGTAGGCCATCTCCAGGCGCTGCTGCTGATCGGCAACGGTTAACCTCTGAACCGGGTAGGGATAGGCATACTTGCTGAGCTGTGCATCCAGAGCCACAGGCTCTGCCAAGGCCAAACAACTCAACAACAGGCAAAGCAACACAGCCAGCCCCCTACCCCATTGACGCTGCATGGACTCCCCCTTCATGACCCCTCCTGCTCAGATATGTATTTGAATATTCACCCGTGGTGAATGCACATCACGCTTTCTGTTCTCTCTGAAAACCAGTGCTTTCACTGTGCGGAGCAGGCAAGCGTAAGCAAGCTCGTAAGCCTCCCAGTGAACTATCATCCAGCACCAATGAGCCGCCATAGGCCGCCACTGTATCACTGACAATGGATAGCCCCAGCCCGTGGCCGGCGGCGCGCTCATCCAAGCGCAGCCCCCGTTGCAAAACCTGATCCTGACGCTCCGCCTGAATGCCGGGGCCATCATCCTCCACACACAGAATCAACTGTCTGTGTCCGTCGTCACCCATGTCGCTCTTCGCGATCACCTTGACACGTTGATTTGCCCATTTAAAGGCGTTATCCAACAGGTTGCCCAACACTTCCAGCATGTCATCACGGTCAAACGGCTGGGCCGGCAGCGGCGCCATGTCCAGATGGATGTCCAGATCCCGCTGGTGGGCCTGCTCCAGCGTGCCAAGCAGCAAGGGAATATCCTCCGCCGGACAAAACCGGTTACGGGTTGCCACTCCGGCCGCGACCCGAGCGCGCCCTAGAGCACGACGAATATTAGCTTCCATCTGCCCCAGCTGCTCGGTCAGCATGGCGTATAGCGCCGGATCAGACGCGGCCAGCTCCTGTGTGCAGCGGTTTTTGAGAATGGCGAGCGGGGTTTTCAGTGCATGCCCCAAGTCGCCCAGGGCATGGCGGGAACGCTGTAGCTGTTGCTCTGTATGGCGCTGCAGGCGATTGATCTCCACCACCAAAGGATGCAATTCCAGCGCTACCTGTTCGTTCAACTCATGGCGTTCACCGCCGCGCAGCTGTTCGATTTCATCCCGCGCCCGGCGCAGGGGAGCCAACCCCCGGCGTAATAGCCACTGCTGAATACCCGCCAGCAGCAGCAACACTACCACCCAGGCCACCAACACCACGGTGCGCGTCTGGTTATAGGTTTTCAGAACCGGCGTGTAATCCTGAGCCACCACCACGGTGACAGCCTGCCCTTCTTTTTGGTACTCACCACGAAAACGCAATAGTTGCTGATCCGCCGGCCCGGGTTGCAAATCAGGGTGTACGCCCACTTGCGAAGGCGCTGCCAATTGCTGATCCCACAACGAACGGGAACGCCAGCGCTGCTCGCCCAGCAACACCACAAAATAACGCCCAGACAAGGGGCGCCGATAGGCGGGATGCAGACGTGTCGTATCCAAACTCAAGTGGCCTTGCGGGCCAGCCACTAATGCCGCCAGCACCCCAGCGGCGTCATCGCGCAATTGCAGGCTCAGGGTCTGGCGTTGATCGCGCTCCAGCCACCACAGCGTTCCTTGGATGATCAAACCACCTGCCAGCAGCAAGCTGACGAACAGGCTGATTCCCAGCCGGCGGCCCATGGATCTCATTGTGCTTTACCGGTAAAAACGTAGCCTTGGCCACGGCGGGTTTCAATCACAGTTTTACCCAGCTTGCGGCGCAGGCGATTCACATGCACTTCCAGCACATTAGAATCGCGGTCGCTTTCGTTATCGTACAAGTGAGAAGCCAGCTGCCCTTTCGAGAGTAACCGGTCAGGGTTATGCATGAAGTAACGAAGCATTCGAAACTCCGCGCCAGTCAACCTAATTTCCTCTTCCCCTGACCAGACGCTGTGTCGATTTTCATCCAACGTAAAGGTGCCCGCGGTAAGCTGAGATGTATTGGCGCGGCCATGAGTGCGTCGCAACAAAGCCTGCACCCGTAATAACAACTCGTCCGGATGAAACGGTTTGGCCAGGTAGTCATCGGCACCGCTCTGCAAACCTTCAATGCGTTCAGCCCAGCTATCACGGGCGGTGAGAATTAGCACAGGGACCGCCTGCCCTTCTACACGCCACTGCTCAAGCACCTGCAGGCCATCCAGGCCCGGCAATCCCAGGTCCAGAATCACCAGATCGAACGGATCATCATTGAGTGCCGGCAAGGCATCACGGCCATCCGCCAACCAATCCACCGCGTAGCCATGTTCGCGAAGCATGGGCATAAGTTGATCCGCCAACGGAATACTGTCTTCCACCAACAGGATGCGCATCAGTCGTCACGCTCGTCATCAAGAACCTGGCCGGTGCGGGCATCCATCTCAATCTCACGGACCACCCGGTCTCCGGTCAGTAATTCAATCTCATAGATCAACTGGCCATCGTCGCGCTCCAGTTCAACCTCCAGCACACGCCCTTGTGGATAGCGCAGCTTCAGGGTTTCCAACAAAGAGGAAAACGCCACAATTTCGCCCTGCTGACGTAACTGCAAGGCCTCATCCTGGCTAATGTCATCAGCCGCACTGGACAATGAACACACGCAAAGCAGGGCGACAAGTATCGCCCTGCTGTTACGTGGCCGCTGACCCGGCAAGGTGTGAACAAGCAAGGACTCAGTCCTTCTCTTCGCCCAGCACATCACCGTTGCTGGCATCAATGTCCAGTTCCCACTCCACGCCCTGCGGGTCGCGCAGCTCAACCTGGTAGAGGTAACGGCCATACTCGTTTTCCAGCTCCGTATCGGTGATTTTCGCATCAGGGTGCTTGTCTAATGCTACCTTATCGAGTTTATCCAGCGACTGGATAGTCCCGTCCTTCACTAGCGAATCGATCTTGCTATGAGGCACGTCATCAGCTTGCAGCACACCGACAGAAGCCACACCCAATACGGCGGCAATCAAGGTTGTCTTGGTCAAAGTCATGTTTACTCTCCTTTTCGTTGAGGTCGGGTGAACCATAACTGGCCAAGCTGAATGGAACCTGAATGCAGGCTGACACCGACCTGAACCCACCGGCAGGATTTGCACACGCCTTCCCTGACCCACCAATACCCTTCTATCGCTTAACACCTCTCGCTCTATGAATAACTCAGAGGAGAACCCGACATAACCACCACACCGGCCAGATCGCCTGAAACAACGACACGAGGGATCTATTGAGGATTAACGCGGGGCCGAGAGAAAGAGAGGGCGAGTGTCATCGCACTCTCCTGTTACGAGAACCCTGAGGCAGCCGCAGGGCGGTATAAAGAACGGCATAAAAAAACCGGCCACTTGGCCGGTTTTTTTATTAGCAAAAGGGAGGATTACTTCTCGATAATCGCAACCACACCCTGGCCACCAGCAGCACACACGGAGATCAGTGCGCGGCCGGAGCCTTTTTCGTTCAGCAACTTGGCCGCGTTGGCGATAATACGGCCACCGGTGGCAGCGAACGGGTGGCCCGCAGCCAGTGAGGAACCTTTCACGTTCAGCTTGCTGCGATCGATACTACCCAATGCCTTCTTGCGGCCCAGGCGCTCTTTGCAGAAGCTTTCATCTTCCCATGCTTTCAGGGTAGACAGTACCTGAGAAGCGAAGGCTTCATGGATTTCATAGAAATCGAAGTCCTGCAGGCTCAAGTCAAGCTTGTCTAGCATGCTTGGCACCGCATACGCCGGCGCCATCAACAGGCCTTCTTTTTTACCAATGAAGTCTACCGCTGCAGCTTCGCCGATAGTCATGTAAGCCAACACGGGCAAACCACGCTCTTTAGCCCACTCTTCAGAAGCCAACAAAACAACAGACGCTCCGTCAGTTAGCGGGGTGGAGTTGGCCGGGGTCATGGTGCCGTTAGGACCACCAAAGCAAGGCTTAAGAGTCGCCAGCTTTTCTAAGGTAGAATCGCCACGCATATTGTTGTCGCGTTCCAGGCCATTGAAAGGCGTGACCAAATCATTTTGCCAGCCATCCTCATAGGACTTGGCTAAGTTCTGGTGAGAGCGCCATGCCAGCTCATCCTGCGCTTCACGGGAAATGCCCCACTCGGCGGCAGTAATTGCCTGGTGCTCACCCATGGACAGGCCGGTACGCGGCTCGCCGTTTTTAGGAACATCGGGCATCAGAGATTTCGGATTCAGCAGCTTCAAACCCAGCTTGGCACGTTCGCCATTGGTCTTGGCGCGGTTCAACGCCATGAACACCTTCCGGGCATCTTCGTTCACACCCAACGGCGCGTCAGAAGTAGTGTCCACACCACCGGCGATGGCGCAGTCGATCTGTCCCAAAGCGATCTTGTTGGCGACCAGGATAGCGGCTTCCAGGCCGGTTCCGCAGGCTTGTTGCAGATCGTAGGCCGGGGTTTCCGGAGCCAGCTTGGAGCCCAATACGGATTCGCGGACCAGGTTAAAATCGCGGGCATGCTTCATCACGGCGCCAGCGGCGACTTCGTCAATTTTCTCACCATGCAGTTTGAAGCGATCCACCAAACCATCCAGTGCTGCGGTCAGCATGTCCTGGTTGCTGATGTCGATGTAGGCGCTGTTGGAACGGGCAAACGGGATACGGTTACCACCAATAATGGCGACCTTACGAACGGCTTTACCTGCCAGCATAATCTTTTCCTCTAGAGATGGACGGTCATCAACGATGACAACGGTGGCGAATTTAGCCACGGTATTCACTCGACAGGGCGCAGTCTACCCCCTACCGTGCCGGCCTCATTGGCTCAAACGACTGTTTGACGGTCAGGGCCGGTCAATACACCCGTCACACTGCAGTGATTCAATACGCGCCAGTGTGCGATAGGGGCAGATTTCCTGCCCTACGAAAGACGGCGTATTTTCACCCCGTCTTTGCGCGGCACCCCTTTAAACCCGTTTCGTTTACCCTAAGGTAAATGAACACATTCATCATTTGATGGAAAAAGGACAGGACCATGAGCGATACCTATCAGACGATTGCCAACTCTCCCATGGGCAAGGCGCTATTCGGTGCCATCAACTTGCCGATCCCGATTATTCTGGAGCGCTGGCAGCCGGGCCAGGCATCCTTTATCAAAGGACGCGTGCTGGTAGGTGCCGCCCAGGGCTCCACAGCCATCGACAATGTACTGAAAACCCTTAAAGGTGCCCCCGACGCGCAGGTTGCCGTTCTTGCCAACACCGCCAACGCCACCGAATTGCAGAAGAAAGCCGGGAAGCTGGGTGTTGATGCGGGCAACTACACTGCTAACCGTGAAGACAATGCTAAATTCAAAGGTCTGGTATTTGATGCCACCGGCATCCAGAGCCCAGATGAGCTAAAAGCTCTGTGGGAGTTCTTCCACCCGGTGATCCGCAAGCTGGATAAATGCGCCCGCGTTGTCGTTATTGGTCGCACTCCAGAAAAACAGGCTGGCGCAGTGCGTGTTGCCCAGCGCGCCCTAGAAGGCTTCACTCGCTCCGTGGGCAAGGAAATCAAGAAAGGCGCCACTGCCCAGCTAATCTATGTAGATGAAGGCGCTGAGGCGCAGCTGGCGTCCCCACTGCATTTCTTCCTATCACCCAAATCTGCTTATGTGTCCGGCCAGGTGGTGCGTGTTTCAGACGCAGGCTTCAAAGCCGCCAACTTCAACTGGGACAAGCCATTGGCAGGCAAGAAAGCCTTGGTTACCGGTGGTTCCCGCGGTATTGGCGCCGCCATTGCTGAAGTTCTGTCCCGCGACGGCGCTTCTGTCACCGTGCTGGACATCCCTCCCATGGCCGATGACCTAAATACGGTAGCCGCGCAGATCGGTGGTGACACCCTTGAAATGGATATCACCGCTGACGAAGCCCCTGCAGCCATCGCCGCAAAAGCGAAGGCCATTGGCGGCTATGACGTGATTGTCCACAATGCCGGTGTAACCCGCGATAAAATGCTGGGCAACATGTCGGAAAAATTCTGGGACATGGTATTGAACATCAATATTGCCAGCCAACTACGCATTAACGAGGCCCTGCTCTCCAGCGGCGGCTTGGGCAAAGGCGCCAGCATCATCTCCATCAGCTCCATCGCGGGCATTGCCGGCAACCTGGGCCAGACCAACTACGGCTGTTCCAAAGCAGCAGTAATTGGCATGGTCGATGCTTTTAAAGATGAGTACGCCGAGAAAGGCATCACCATCAATGCCGTGGCGCCGGGCTTCATCGAAACTCAGATGACCGCCGCTATCCCCTTCACCATCCGTGAAGCAGGCCGTCGTATGAACGCCATGAACCAGGGCGGTCAGCCAGTAGATGTGGCAGAAACCATCGCCTTCTTTGCTAGCCCGGCATCTCAAGGCCTGACCGGCAACGTAGTACGTGTGTGTGGGCAGATGCTCTTGGGGGCGTAAACGTCCGCGGTAGGCGACACGTTTCACGCAGCCCGTGTGACGCCGAGCCACATATCAACAAAAGAGCCGCGCCTTAGGGTGCGGTTTTTTTGTGATTGATCTCATATGGGTAATAGCCTAAAGAGCGCGGCTTTCGCTCTAGCAGCGCAAAGAAAGGCTGCCGGAAGAACCCGCCCCTTGAATTCCGAGCTAAGCATAACCACATATTGATTATTAACAGCAAACAGGACACCCCATGGGTTTTGGTCGCGTCTTCTTCTTTATCTTCGGTTTCGCCCTACTGGAAGTCTTGGTGCTGGCACAGGTGGCCGGCACTATTGGCTGGCCCATTACCATCCTCGCTACGGTGATAACAGCCTTGCTGGGTAGTTATCTATTTCGTCGCCAGGGGCTGGATACTTGGGTGCGACTGAATCAGCGTATGCAACAGGGTGAAATGCCCGGCCAAGAAATGGTCGAAGGTATGATGCTGCTACTCGGCGGCGCACTGCTGATCACCCCCGGATTTATTACCGATACCGTGGGGTTTGCCCTACTGTTACCCGCCTCACGCCGCTGGATGGCAAACAAGGTGATTCAAAAAGGATCCTTGCAAAGTTTCACCACCGTCAAAGGCGCCGGGTTTGCCTACACCCGCACCCACTATACAAACGGGGGAAGCAATCCATTTCAGCAACGCCCAACCAGCAATGATGATCGCACCATTACCGGCGGCGACACCATTGAGGGCGAATCCCACCGCACCGACCAATAGCAACCGGAAGCGCCCATCGTCAGCTCTTCCGTTATCCGGTAGAGCGGATGCTTCTTAATTCTAAAGAGATCAAACAGAACCTACAGATTAAGAATCATATGGGCACCTCATGCAATGCGCCCCCACGTCTGGATTGCAATAATCACTCACCTGCTGATCGCTTTTCCCGTGAAGGCGGGGCAGTCTAGAACATCATTCGCGTGTTACACACCCAACCGGCTTACGGGGCGCAAAGCCCGGAAAAACGCTTAATCCATAGCATCTAAACAAACATAAAAAAAGCGAAGCTCAGATGAGATTCGCTTTATCACGCCGCCAACCGTGTAGCAGTAATGGCCAGCTACGCTTTTTCAGTTTTGTATTTACAAGGACACGGGGGCTTTTACCCCATCGCATCCTCTTCCGCCTTCAGTTTACGGTATTCGATAGGGGTCATCCCGACCCAGCGTTTGAATGCACGATAAAAGGTGGACGGTTCTGAGAACCCAGTGAGATAGACAATTTCGTCGATGGATTCGTCGGTGCCAGCTAACAATCGTTTTGCCAGACGGCAACGGTAGTCAGCCACCAACTGATTAAAGTTGGTGCCCGCATCCGCCAGCCGGGTGCGAAGTTGGCGTGCCTTAATACCCAACCGTTCCGCCACTTCTTCTAGGTTGGCATGACCGGATTCCAGCAATTCACCAATTAACCGGTTTACCTGCGCCACCAAGTCCTGCTTCTCAAGCCGGGCCACCTGTTCACTGGCAAGCTGTTCGTGCAAGTACAAGAGCTCTGGCTCGTGATGCGCGGAAGGCAAGTTCATGAGTTTGGCATCGAAATACAGACCCACACTGGACATGTCGAATTTCACCGGGCAATCAAACAGGCGCTCGTATTCACGTTGATCCGCGTGGCGGGGATGGCCGAAATGCACTTCTAATGGCTCAAATGCATCATCGGTGACGAAGCGGAAGAACTTGATCAAACCCATGATCATGCATTCATTGAGATGGCTGAGACGAACACTCCAGATTTTTTGCTTAAGAAAAACTCGGTCACCTTCCTCAAACAATTCGCCCTGAGCGGCATCAGAAAGCAAGCGCTGATAGTCCAAGGCCCGTTTCAGCCCTTCACCAAAGGTCGGGCTGGAAAGGAACAAGTACTCAAGCACCTGGCCCTTGTAGACGGGAATATGTTCGCCCAAATGTAATCCGACGTACTCATCACCGGACACTTTTTCCAGCGCCTGCCAGAACCATTCTTGGGCATCGTGGGGAGTGCGCAGGTCCGGAACCTGCAAAATGGACTTATCCAGCCCGACCTCCGCCAACACGGCATCAGCATCAATACCGGCTTTTACCATGGCTTTGTACGCCATTCGTAACAGCACACCGGAATCCGTCATTTCTGCCATGCGCTTGCTTGTCTCCAAACAAAAAAACTAGCCTCAGAGGGCCTGAGAGTAGCATAAGGACGCAGGCCCAGAACAGCATTCCGGCCTACCCAAGAAATCGTATTGGCTCAGGCCGCGCTACGGTTTTTTGCTTCTGGCGTTGAAGTCAGTGATTCTGCCTTGGCTTGCCACCCTTTCAGCAAACCAGGGCCTTGCCCATCTTTTTTGCGCTTGCCTGGCAGGCTCAGCTTGAGAATCCTCTTCCAAGTACTGATCGATTGGCCAATAAAAGAGCCCGTATTGTAAGGCAACCCATGTTTTTCACAGATGGCTTGTACTTCAAGGGAAATTCGAGCATAGCGATGCGCCGGAATATCGGGGAACAAATGGTGTTCAATCTGAAAGCTCAAGTTACCACTCATCAAGTGCATCAAGCGGCTACCTTCAAAGTTGGCAGAGCCTAGCATCTGTCGCACATACCATTGGCCGCGAGTTTCATTTTCCACCACGGACTCGGCGAATTGCTCTACCGCTTCAGGGAAATGACCGTTAAAAATCACCACGCAGGACCATAGATTACGCGTCACGTTTGCGGCCAGGTTTCCGGCAAACACCAGCGGCGCAAACGGGCCTGCCAATGCGGGAAAGAGCAGATAATCCTTAGCCAACTGCTTACGCATTTTTTTCCAAATCGGCTTAAACTCAGCCTTAATGTCTTCTTTGCTCTTGGTTTTGTTGATCAAATAGTCTTCTAACTTAAGACTTTGAACGGCCACAAAGTGCTGGAAAAACACGGCAAGAATCACCGACAACACCGGGTTAAACAGAAAACGGGGCTCCCACTTCTGATCTTCAGACATGCGCAGCAGGCCATAACCAATATCGTGGTCCATATCGAGCACGTTGGTATAAGTGTGGTGCTCGAAGTTATGCGTGTGTTTCCAGTTTTTATTAGTACAGGTGTTATCCCAGTCGAATGTCCTGGAGTTCAGGTTCGGGTCACCCATCCAGTCATACTGGCCATGCATCACATTATGACCGACTTCCATATTATCAATGATCTTTGAGGCGGACAGGCAAGCCACCCCGGCCAACCATGCTGGTGGCAAGAAACCCAACATTAACAAGCCACGGCCAGCCACTTCCAGCTGACGCTGACGCTTCACTACGCTACGGATGTACTTTTCGTCTTTCTCACCCAAGTCCGCCAGCTCGCGGTTACGGATCTCGTCTAATTGCTGGCCAATCGTCTCGAATTGTTCGGCGGTAAGGTTGCTAAAAATGCTCATATAATGTCTCGCCTTCCTTGATCGATTTAGATATCCAGTGTGACCGTGCCCACCGGCACGGTCACACAGATTTGGATGATTTCTTCACTGGCATCGCTGATTTCACCAGTACGAATGTCGCGGACCTTGCCCGCCGTCTTGCGGCAAGAGCAGGTATGGCAGATACCCATGCGGCAACCGGATTGGGGAGTTAGCCCGGCCTCTTCTGCTTGCTCAAGCAGAGTCGCACCACTGTTTACTTCTACTCGTTCGCTCTGTAGGAAGCGCACTTCGCCTGCAACGTTGTCGCTTTGCAGATCCGGTGAGGCCAAGGTGAATTGCTCTTTATGCAGCCGGTCGCCAAGTCCGTCTTCCTCCCATATTTTTTCAACTGTGGCCATCATCGGCGGCGGGCCACACAGGAAAACCGTTGCCTCGGCATAGTCCGGCACGGAACGGAATAAATGTTCACGGCTAAACAAGCCCGTTAATTCTCCGTGTTCACTTTCGTCATTGAAGCAACGCAACAGAGTCACATTGTCATGACGCTCAGCAATGCTCTCCAGCTCGGAGGCATAGATCATGTCAGCCGCGCTGTTGGCATAGTGTAAGAACGTCACTGGGCCAGAAAACCCTTCATCACAGAGTGTCCGTAGCATGGACATTACCGGGGTAATGCCGCTGCCACCGCTGATCAACAACACCCGTTTAGGTCGCTCTGCCGGGAGCGCAAATTCGCCCGCCGCCTGAGACAAGGTCACCACTTCCCCCACTGACATCTGCTCACGCAGGTAGCGCGAAACAAAACCGTTGGCATGAGCCTTCACGGTTAACTCAATGCGGCCATCTGCGCGGTGCACAGAGTTTGCCGGGGAGTAGCAACGTGTTTGACGCTTGCCATCGATTGTCACGGTAAGTTGCACAAACTGCCCGGGAATAAACCCCTGCCAATTACTGTTGGGGCGTAGTGTCACGGTGGTACTGTCGTCGGTGAGATAGTCCACGCGCTCCACTTCAGCGCGCACTTCATCGACCGACCACATCGGATTCAATACTTCCAGATAACGATCCACACCGTGAGGAGTAGCCAGAATGGTGGCCACACGGGATTGCAGAAGACGGTTAACGCCTTGCTGAAAACGATTGGATGTTTGTGTTATCGAGCTCATGGGTCAGGCCCTTCAAGTGAACAGTTGTAGGCATTATTCACACCGCCTGACCCACAGTCAACACGTGTTCACAAAAAAGATAAAGTCTTTTTTTATCATAGTGTTACAACCCGCCATAGGGAATTGGTTGCATCACAAGCCCGCACAGAAGAGAATAAGCAGCTGATTTTGGAGGCAAAAAACGATGACAAAGGAAAGCACCAGCAGAACTCGCAAGCCTAAACGGGGACAGACCCGGGAAGCACTGATGACGGCTGCGTTGGAGCTGGTGGTCAAAAAGGCCCCCTTTTCTGCCCTGAGTCTGCGGGAAGTCACCAAAAAAGCCGGGGTAGTACCGACTGCCTTTTATCGCCATTTCTCGGACATGAGTGCCATGGGCCTCACCTTGCTGGACGAATCCTTCCGTACTCTGCGTCAGATGATGCGCCAAGTACGCCAGCAGGAATTACCCAACGAGCACATGTTGCGCAGCTCCATGGAAACTTACTTCACCTATGTGCGTAACAACCGCGCCCACTTCCTGTTCGTATCCAAGGAACTGGCTAGTGGCACCCCCACCATGCGCAATGCCATTCGCCGCGAAATCCGCATGTTCACCAACGAACTGGCGATGGACATGGCACGCTTCCCCTTCCTCGATCACGTTAATGCCGAAGACCTACAAATGATGGCAGGCTTGGTTGTTAACAATGTCACCGCATTGACACAGGAAATGTTGGAACTGGAAGAAACGGATGAAACGGGCCAGCAAGAAGTGCTGATTACCGCAGAGAAGCAACTACGCCTTATTTACTTCGGCGTGGGCATGTGGCGTTCAGACAAAAACCGTTCCTGAACAAGTTTCATCCTTTCTGGCACTGTGTCGAGCACCCTGTGCTTAACTCACCAGCCACCCTGTCTATACGGCCAATAGCGACCCGGCTGCCCTGCTCTATACTCTTTTTCACTGTCACCGTTGCCTTTCATTGCAACGCTATCAACGGGAAAGGATTGAGTCATGAGTGAGGTCAAATTTCGCGAGCTACGTAATACACCGCCCATGGTGGTCAACTTTGCCAAGGCCGTATTACGTGCCACAGTTAAACCGGGCAGTAACCCCACCCTGCCGGACGTGGGTCTACGCCTGAATGATGTCTCCCTTGATGAAAAGCATTTGGCCGCTTACCGAAAAGTGTGTGGGTTTGCCGCCGACGGCAAGCTGCCCGTGACCTATCCGCACATGCACGCCTTCCCATTACATATGGCGCTGATTCTTACCGATGGCTTTCCTTTCCCTGCCATGGGTCTGGTGCATGTACGCAACAGCATCACCCAATACCGCCCCATTGCCGAGCGTGAACAACTTAACGTGAAATGCTTCCTGGGCAACCTGCAAAAAGTGGACAAGGGCTACGAATTTTCCATTTTCACCAGTGTTAGCACCGGCGGCGAACGGGTCTGGGAAAGTGAATCCGTGAACTTTTTCCGCAGCGGTGGCGGTAACAGCAGCAAAAAGAAAAACGCCCCCAAACCACAGCCGGCCACCGACACCGTGGAATGGAAGGTGCCTGGCGATATCGGTCGTCGCTATGGTGCTGTCTCCGGTGATCGTAATCCGATTCATTTATACCCGCTGTCGGCCAAACTGTTCGGTTTCAAACGCCAGATCGCCCACGGCATGTGGTCTAAAGCCCGCTGCTTGGCCGAGCTGCAGTACCAGCTGCCGGAAAACGCCTTCACCGTGAATGTGCAATTCAAGCTACCTATGTTCGTGCCTGCCACCGTGAAGTTCGAGAACAAGCCCGCCAACGGTGGCAGCGACTTCCGCCTGCTCGCCAAAGACGGCATCAAGCCGCACCTGGCCGGCCAGATCCGCCCGGCAAAGTAAAGTAGCAGAGAGCTACAACCCTCAAGCTGCAACGTGGGTTGGCGCGGCGCCACACGGACCGCCCTGCCCACGAAAGTCAGCTGAATGTTCTGAGTGAACCGTTGAAAAGGAAAACTGGCGACCATCCTCGGTTCCACATCCAGTTTCCTCGCGTGTAGCGTGTAGCGTGTCGCTGGATTACACTCGCCAACCATGCGCGACGATACCTGTGATTACCTGTCCCTGTTCCTCAATGACACACCCTTGCTGGACGTGCGTGCCCCCGTGGAATTTGCCAAAGGCGCCTTTCCTGGTACCACCAATCTCGCTCTGATCAACGATGAAGAACGCCACCGCATAGGCATCTGCTATAAGCAGCATGGTCAACAGGCGGCGATTGATCTGGGCAACACGCTGGTTTGTGGCGAGGAGCGAGAGCGGCGCCTATACGCATGGCAGCAATGGTGGCAAGCCAATCCCAACGGCTACTTATATTGCTTTCGTGGCGGGCTGCGTAGCCAGACGACCCAGGCGTGGCTGCGCGAAATCGGCATCGATGCCCCGCTAGTGACTGGTGGCTACAAGGCGCTGCGCCGTTTTCTGATCGATGAAATGGAAGCCTGCATCGCCAACCTACCGCTGGAGGTCCTGTGTGGCCGCACCGGCTGCGCCAAAACACGAGTCATTGAGCAACAACCCAACGCTATCGATCTGGAAGGCCTTGCCCACCATCGTGGTTCATCCTTTGGTCGTCGCCCAGGTGGCCAGCCCAGCCAAATTGATTTCGAAAATAGCCTGTCCATTACTCTGATCAAACAACGTGCCGCACAGCCTGTAAGCATTCTGGTGGAAGACGAAAGCAAACTGATCGGGCGCTGCCACCTGCCTTTTTCCCTCCAAGACCAGATCAAGTCGCAACCACGTATCATCATTGAAGAATCGCTGGAGTCCCGCGTTCAGGTAACGCTGGAAGATTACGTCATTGGCCCACTGCAGGAATATGCCCGCTACTTCGGTGAACACGACGCTCTCAAACAACTCGGTGACGAATTACTGGCGTCCATGGATCGCATTCGCCGCCGCCTGGGTGGCATTCGCCACCAGCAACTTCGTCAACAGCTTCAGGAAGCCTTGGCCGTGCAAGCAAACTGCGGCAATACCGAGCTGCACCGCGAATGGATCCACAGCCTGCTCGCCGATTATTACGACCCCATGTACGACTACATGTTGTCACGCCGGGCGGGCACTATCCTGTTCCAGGGCAGCCGAGCTGAAGTCAGTGCTTTCCTTAACAGTCGCTGAGCAATATCACCGGCAGGCCGCTATACTGCATAAGCGTTCCTTGCCGAATCCAACATTCCTTAAGCCTCCCTATTGAACGGAGACAACGATGCGTTTGAAACTTCTTGTTGCACTGGTTGCTGCCCTGCTGCTCTCTGCCTGCAATGACCCCCACACCGGCACCTTCATCTTTACCGCCATCCCCGACCAGGATGAGTCTCAGCTGGAAAAACGGTTCGGCACCATCGCCCTTTATCTGGAAGACCAACTGGGCGTACCGGTGAAATACGTTCCGGTGAAATCCTACGCTGCCGCCGTTACCGCCTTTCGCAACGATGAGGTACAAATGGCCTGGTTTGGCGGTTTATCCGGTGTTCAGGCTCGTCGTCTTGTCCCCGGCTCCCAGGCCATTGCACAGGGCCAGGAAGACACTGCCTTCAAGTCTTACTTCATCGCCAACAGCAGCACCGGGCTCAAGCCTGTAGAGACACTGGGTGAAGACTTCATTGCACAACCGTCATTTACCTTCGGTTCCAAAGGCAGCACCTCGGGCCGCCTGATGCCGGAATTCTATCTGCGCGATACGTTCAATGAAGCGCCGGACACGCTGTTCGAAAAAGTCGGTTTCTCCGGCGACCACAGCCGCACCATTGCACTGGTACAAAGCGGCGCCTACGCCACTGGCGCGGTGAACTTCAAGGTTTGGGAGCGTGAGCTGGCGGAAGGCAAAATTGACACCAGCAAAGTCAGTGTCATCTGGGAAACTCCCAGCTACCCCGACTACCACTGGACAGTACGTGGTGATCTGAATGAGCGTTTTGGCGACGGCTTTAGCCAGCGCGTTACCGAGGTATTACTGGCCATCGACGATCCGGTGCTGCTGAAAGCGTTCCCCCGTGAGAAGTTTGTACCCGCGTCCAATGCGGACTACGCCCCCATCGAGGAAACCGCCAGCGCCATTGGTCTGTTGGACTAACGGCCACGGTCAGCACTGACGTGTTCCATTTTCAGCAGGCTCAGCTGGGGCATGGCGATCAGGTTGTCTTTTCTAACCTGACGCTAACCATCGAGCAAGGCGAGAAAGTCGCCCTGCTCGGCCCCTCTGGTGCCGGCAAATCCACCCTGCTTAATGCCCTGCGCAACCAGCAGGAGAGCGCCTGTGCCTGGTGCCCTCAGGCTGGCGCCCTGGTGCCCATGCTTAGCGTGTTCCACAACATCTACATGGGCGCCCTGTCACGCAATAGCACTCTCACTAATCTGCGAAATCTGATTGCTCCTAGTCGCCATGAGCGTGAACAAATTGGCGCCTTGGCCACCGATCTGTCTCTGCACGACAAACTGTTCACCAGTATCGACCAGCTCTCCGGCGGCCAGGCGCAACGCGCCGCACTGGGCCGGGCGCTCTATACCCAACGCCCGATTCTACTGGCCGATGAACCGGTATCCAGCCTGGACGAACATCAAGGCCTTGCCTTGCTGACCCTGTCGCTGGCCCGCCATGACAGTGCCGTAATCGCCCTGCACGATCGAGCGCTGGCGCTGGCCTGCAGCGATAGAATCATTGGCCTGAACCACGGCAAAGTCGTACTCGATGCCGCCACCCATTCGCTGTCACTCAGCGATCTGGATGCGTTATATCAGGACGCTTCATACCAACACCTCTCGTATCAGTGAACACCCCACCATGAAACCGGCCAGCGCCCCATTGAACACCACCGCCAGTCGCTGGCGACGCACCACCGGTGGCCTCGCCCTGGCCGGCCTGCTGGCACTGTTGCTGGCCGATATGGAAATCGCCCGTTCCAGCCCCGGCCAAGAACTGTTGCGCATGGGCAAGGGGTTTCTCGCCCCGGACTTCTTTGCCACCGAACAACTGGGCAAAGCACTGGCCAATACACTGGCCTTTGCCTGGCAAGGCACGGCGCTGGCCGCCCTGTTCGGCTTCTTTATGGCGATCTGCTGGTCTTCACGTGCCGTGCGCGGTTTCGCCGCCAGCATCCGCGCCATCCATGAATTATTCTGGGGCCTGCTGCTATTGCAGGTTGCCGGGCTGAGCACGCTTACCGGGGTACTGGCCATCGCCATTCCCTATGCGGGCATCTTTGCCAAAGTATTTGGGGAATTTCTCGAAGAGGCAGACCCAGCCCCCTCCCATGCATTACCCGCCAGCACCACCACGATCAGCCGCTTTTTCTTCGCGCGCCTGCCACTGGTCTGGCAGGCCTTCAAAGCCTATGGCAGCTACCGGCTAGAATGCGCCCTGCGCGCCTCCGCCATTCTGGGTTTTATCGGTTTGCCTACCCTGGGCTTCCACCTGGAAACCGCGTTTCGTGAAGGCGTCTACGACCAGGGCGCCGCCCTGCTCTACCTCTTCTTTGCCCTGATTTTCACCCTGCGCTGGTGGCTACGCCCTGGCTTAATTCCGCTTTACCTAATTGCTGCCGTGGCCTGGGCGCCGCCCCTTTTTACCGGCAACCTGGATACCTTGGTACGCTTCATCACCGTAGATCTGGTGCCCGCCCCTCTACGTCAAAGTGGTGGCCTCTTGGAACTGAGCCAATGGTTTGCCATGCTTTGGCAGCAACAGCTGTGGCCCGGCCTATGGCAAACAGTGGTGCTGGGTCTCGCCGCGCTCCTGCTCACCGGCATCCTTGCGCTGTTATTGTTCCCGCTCACCTCACCGCTATTCGGCAACCGAGCCAGCCGCTCTCTGGGCCAGGGCATTCTGGTGGTACTACGCACTACCCCGGAATTCTTTCTCGCCTTCTTCTTCCTTATCCTGCTCGGCCCTTCCATGCTGCCCGGCATTCTCGCTCTTGCTTTGCATACCGGCGCCATCGTCGCTCACCTGACCGGCCGCTTCAGTGAGACACTGCGCTTGCGCGCAGATGCTCCCACCGGCATCAACCGCTACGCCTACGAAGTGTTGCCACGCATCAGCCCTAATCTGCTCGCGTTCTTGCTCTATCGTTGGGAGGTGATCATGCGTGAAACGGCGGTGCTGGGGATTCTTGGCATTCACACTCTGGGTTTTTATATTGACTCTAGCGTGGCGGAATTCCGCTTTGACCGAACCGCCCTGTTGATCCTGGCCACGGTGTTGCTCAATCTAGGCGTAGATACTCTGTCGCGAACACTGCGACGGCGCCTGAGGCTGCAGCCGGGCCACGGTGTTTCAGCAAGCAATGCCCCGGCACGCCGCTAACCAAAACACACTCGGAACATGCAAACACGAGTCACACTATGAAACTGTACCAAGTGGACGCCTTTACCGATGCGTTGTTTGCCGGCAACCCCGCCGCCGTGGTGCCGCTGACACACTGGCTAGATGACGCCCTACTGCAGAACATCGCACTGGAAAACAACCTCTCGGAAACCGCCTTTCTGGTGCCCGACGAACAGGGCTACGCGCTGCGCTGGTTTACCCCAACAGTCGAAGTGGATCTGTGCGGCCACGCCACGCTCGCTGCTGCTTGGGTGGTCTTCCATGCTCTGGGATTTCCCGGTGAACGGGTACGCTTTTCCACAGCCTCCGGCCCCTTGTTCGTCACCCGCAGTGGGCAAACACTGAGCCTGGACTTTCCGTCCCGGCCGGCCCATGCGCTCACCGATCTCACCCCATTCTCCCAAGCGCTGGATTTACCCCTTCGCGAGGTGCTACAGGCTCGTGACACGCTGGTTATCGTGGACAACGCCGATCAGGTGCGTCATTTTCAGCCCGACTTCACCGCCATCGCGGCACTGGATACCTTCGCAGTAATGATTTCCGCCCCCGGCAACGACTGTGATTTTGTCAGCCGTTTTTTTGCCCCGGCCAAAGGCGTTCCGGAAGACCCGGTCACCGGTTCTGCCCATTGCACTCTGGTGCCGTACTGGGCGGAAAAACTCGGCAAAACACATCTTCATGCCCGCCAGCTATCTGCCCGGGGCGGAGAATTGCACTGTCAGTTAAAAGGCGACCGCGTCACACTTAGCGGCACCGCACGCTGCTACCTGCAAGGTGAACTGCAACTGTGATGATGCCACTGTGATAAGTCCCTCCGCCCACTACGACCTGGTCTTTGTCGGTGCTGGCCATAGCCACGCGCTGGCCCTGCGCATGCTGGCCATGAAGCCGATTCCCGGCGTGCGCCTGACTCTGGTTTCACCGGACAGCCTTAGCGCCTACTCCGGCATGTTGCCAGGGCTGATCGCCGGCCACTACACCCTGGATGACACCCACGTGGATGTGTACCGGTTGTGCCAGGCTAGCGGCTGCCGTTTTATTCAAGCCAGCGTCACCCAGCTGGACCCGCAACAGCGACAATTACAGCTCAGCGATGGCAGCCAACTGGCCTACGATTGGTTAAGCCTGGACGTGGGCGCCACCCCGGATTTGAGCCCTCTGGGCGGCAGCCACCCCCGTGTGGTCCCGGTGAAGCCAGTGGCCAGTTTCTATGCCCGCTGGCAGCAACTCTGCCAACACGCCGAACGGCAATCGCCCTCGTTGGCAGTGATCGGCGCCGGGGCCGGCGGTACCGAGATGACCCTGGCCATGGCCCAACATTTCCAGCGCCACCAGCAACCGGCACAGATTCAATTGATCACCAGCGGCAATCTACTGCCGGGCTTTCCTGCCAGCGTGCGCGAGAAAATGCACAAGCGGCTGCAAGCCCACAACGTCACCCTGCATACCGACAGTCGCGTTCATTGTGATGCTCATCAGCAACTGCATATGGGAGATCAGCCACTCACCGCCCAATGGGTGCTCTGGTGCACCGGGGTACGGGGCTTACCGATACTGGAAAACAGCGGCCTTGAGTGCGACGAACGAGGTTTTGTGCGGGTCACGGAAACCCTGCAAACGGCCACTGATAAACGCATTTTTGCCGCAGGTGATTGTGCCGCCTTCCCTACGCCGCTGCCCAAGGCCGGGGTCTATGCTGTTCGCCAGGCTCGCACCCTGGCCACCAACCTACGCGCCGTCATTCAAGGGCAACCGCTAGTCGCCTATCGCCCGCAATCCCGTTTCCTGTCGCTGCTGTCCACCGGCGGCAAAGACGCCATTGCCAGCCGTGGCGGCAGGCTGTCTGTGGCCGGGCACTGGGTATGGCGCTGGAAGGATCACATCGACCGGGCGTTCATGGCCAAGTTCGATCAGCAGCTTCCGAGCATGCCCCCTGGTCCCGCTGATCCAGATACATTGCATTGCGCCGGTTGCGGCGCCAAGGTGGGCAGTGACGCCTTGCATGAAGCACTGGCCGAGCTGCAACCGGTGGTGAACCCCGGCATCGAAGCCGGGGTGGATGCCGCCGATGACGCGGCCATTATTGATTGGCCTGCCGGGCAGCGACTGGTGCAGAGCCTGGATTTCTTTCCCGCCTTTATCGATGAGCCTTACCTGTTCGGCCGTATCGCCGCGCTGCACAGCCTCAGCGACGTGTACGCCATGAATGCCCAACCCCATTCGGCTCTGGCCAACATCACCCTGCCCTGGCACCACCCGCGACTGCAGAGCCGGGACCTGCAACGGATGATGGCAGGCGCGGTTCGCGAGCTGAATGCCGCAGGCTGCACCCTGGTAGGTGGGCACACCATCGAAGGGCCACAGATGGCCGCCGGGTTCACCGTCAATGGCCAGGCAGACCCAGCACAGCTCTGGCACAAACACGGCGCCCGTGACGGCGACCGCCTTATCCTCACCAAGCCGCTGGGTAGCGGGGTGCAATTGGCCGCCTTGATGCAGGTTAGCCGCGAGCCGAGCTCCGCGTTCCACGGCCCCTGGCTGGACACCACCCTGCGCCATCTTCTGATCAGCAACCATCTTGCTCAGCAAGCGCTACAGGGGATACCGGTAAATGCCTGCACCGACATCACCGGCTTTGGGCTGCTGGGTCATCTCTATGAAATCAGCCAGCAAAGCCAAGTTAGTCTGTCCGTGGACTGCCACAAGGTCCCCTTGCTACCCGGCACGCTCTCGTTAATTGAGCAGGGTGTGGCCAGCACTCTTAGTGACGCCAATCGCCAAATACTGGTGCACTGCCAACAGCAACAACCAGTGGCCGAAGCATTACTCACCGCGCTGTGCGACCCGCAAACCGCTGGGGGGTTGTTATTTTGCCTGCACGCTGACTATGCCAAACAGGCACTGCAACGGCTTGATAGCAAAGGCATTGCAGCGGCGGAGATCGGTAAAGTTCTTGTAAAAAAACCTTCTAATGATGCCGCCATTCTTTTGAATAGCGGCCACACTGGTAAAGTATAGCCATCAACCATTGAGGAGATTGCTTCATGACCCCATCCAAACGCGTTACCGGAATGCTTAGTGCCTTTGTTTTGCTATTTATGCAGGTGCTCATTGTACCCGCCTCGCAGGCCGCCATGATTGGTAATGACACTGTAATCCAGCAACAGGATCGCGCCGCCATGAAGCAGCAGGTCATGCGGTTAATGGATCATAAAGTGGCCGCCCAGGCGTTGAGCGAATACGGCGTCAACCAAGAACAAGTGAGCCAGCGACTGGATCGCCTCACCCATACTGAACTGCAACAGCTAGCCCAGAAATCCGAAGCGTTACCCGCCGGCCAAGGCGTATTCGGCGTCGTGCTTGCTATCATTCTAGTGCTGGTGATTTTGGATTTGCTCGGCGCTACCGATGTCTTCCCTGTAATCGACCCGGTTAATTAAGCGACCGGCAAGCTGATGATAACTACAGCGCTGCCCAGATCTCTCGCCATTCTATTGACAGCCGCCCTGCTCGCTTTGGGTGGCTGTCAGAGTGTGCCGCCTCCGCAAAGTGCCACAGTGCAAACCTCCCAGCAGGTCGTGGTTCCCTTTGTCCCCCAAGACGCCTATCAATGTGGCCCGGCCGCACTGGCAATGATGCTGCAATGGGCGGGTAAGCCTGTCAGCGCCGACGCCCTAGTGGACGAAGTCTGGCTACCGGAGCGCAAAGGATCGCTGGGTATTGAACTGCGTGCCGCCGCCCGCAGCCGCGGTTTAATGGCTTACCCGGTGGAATCTGCCGACCACCTGTTCCAGGAGTTGCAGGCTAACCGGCCGGTGCTGGTGATGCAGAATTTGGCGCTGCCAAACTGGCCAAAGTGGCACTTCGCGGTGGTTACCGGCTACCGTAACCAGGGCGATACTGTAGTATTGCACAGCGGTGCAACGCAGAGCGACACCAGCCACTGGAACCGCTTTATCCGCACTTGGGCAAGAGCCGATCAATGGGGATTCACCTTGGTCGCCCCCGGCCAGCTCCCCGCCAGCGCCGAACCGGATGCGCTATTGCGCGCCATCTCTGCATTACCAAATAGCATCGACTTCTGGCCAGCGGCCGTAGAGGCATTTCCACAAAACGGCCCATTATGGTTTGGCTATGGCAATGCCCTGTGGGCACAAAATAAACAAGCGCAGGCGCGAGCAGCCTTTGAAAAGGCCGTGCACAATGAACCTGAATTGGCCGCTGCTTGGAATAACTTGGCCTATGCTCAGTTGGCAATGGGAGAGAAACAAGAGGCTAGCAAAAGTCTCTGCCAGGCCTTAGCGCTGGCTCCGGACGATCCAGAGATCCAGGCGAGTGCCCGCGAAATCGGCAACCAGCCCTGCCCAAAGACCAGCGAGCCGCCCTCCTCTTCGGCGGCGCCTTAAAACGAAGGTTCTGGCTGCTGTGTCACGCCCTGATCACGCCGTTCATGCAGGATTTCGGCCGGTTGCTATATTCGTGGCCAGTGAGTGCCAGCGTCGCCGTGGAAGCCCTCCCCCTATTATTTACGCACAAAAATAGATGCGTATAACAATCCCCGTCTGAGCATGGGCTTTATCCCCCCTCTATCTACAACCCTCTTTTCTGCAAACCGTACCAACGGCTCGTATAGAATGGTTCGCGTTACACACAGCCTGAACAAGTGACTATAAATGGATATTGTTTTTATTCTGGTGGAACCCGCTCGCGGGGAAAACATTGGCGCCGCAGCCCGTGCTATTAAAACCATGGGCTTCTCCCAGTTACGGCTGGTAAACCCCGGCGATATGACCGCCGCCCACTGGGTGGCGCACCACAGCAACGACGTGCTGGAACAAGCCATGATCGTGGATTCCTTGGCGCAGGCCCTGGTTGATGTAGACCTAAGCATCGCCTGCACCGCCCGGCACCGCTTGCAAAAAGATCGCTACGTGGATGCAGATCACTGTGCCGCACTGGTGGCCGGCAAGGGAAACAGCGTACAGCGGGTGGCTATCGTTTTTGGCCGGGAAGCCAGCGGTCTCACCGGCGACGAGCTGGGCCTTTGCGACTTGGCTAGCAGTATTCCACTGGCGCAGCAGCAGCCATCGCTGAATCTCGCGCAGGCGGTAATGATCTACGCTTGGGAATTGCGCAAGCAACCCGCTGTAAAAATAACAGAACCGGACCCGGCCACTTTTTCCCATACGCGTCAGGCCGTGCATCAGCAGCTTGCCTCGTTGCACATACAACCCAATGAAAACCTGCACCAATGGGTAGATGAATTACTACCGCTGGCTAACGACCGGGAACTGGGCCTGGTTCGCCAATTACTTCGCCGATTATCATCGCAGGGAAAGCAATAGCCCCGACCCTGTGATACAAAGATACCCATACTTTCCAAGAGCCCTCCTTATTATGGATCGACGCCTGCCTCTCGTCTTGCTGATATTGCTGCCCGTTCTCGCCATGGCACAGTCCGCCAGCTTCACCTTGCCCGGTGTTGGCGACCTACAAAAACAGCTTACTGAAACCAACGACAAGCAATCCGACGGCACGCAAAACCCTGAAAAGGAACAGCTCAAGCAAACACTGAAATTCCGAGAGGAAATCGATAGCAACCAGAAAAAAATCGAGGAGCTAAAACGCTTTTCCAATAAAGCAGCTAGCGAGCGCCGGCAACTAAACGCGGAACTTATACGCCTGCGTCAACAGAGAGAAACCGATTGGAGCAAGCATTACGCCGGCGAAACACTTGAAACACTGGTACAAACGCTGGTCAATGAATTAAACGCTCTGGAAACGAACCAAGAAGATCTAGCCGACGCCAACAGCGACCTGACCCGTACCCAGACCCTTCCGGAGCAGGCTCAAAACGTAATCAGCAAAGCTATGGACAGGCTCGACACCATCCGCTCACGCCTCAATCAGGGTATAGATGAAGATGGCGAGCCCTTATCTGAATTGCAGACACGCAGCCTAAACACGGAGATCAGCGCCCTGGAATCACGCATCGAGCGTTACAACCAGGAATTGGCTATCGTCGACAAGCAACAGGACATTGCCCGGCTGAGACAACAGAGCGACAAACAAAAACAACTCATCATCGAGGCAAAACTGGATGCCCTGCAGCCACTGATTAATGAACGGCGCCTAAACCAACTGGAGCTGACCGCTAAATCACCGGATACAGACCTTCCCACAAGCGTGCTGGACCACCCGCAAGTCAAGCAAGCCATGGCAAAAAATAGCCAGCTGCGCGAGCAATTGGCCCGCGTCAGCGAACGCGTAAACAGCCGGTTACGCGAGGCGGTCACGACCAAAACCGAACTGGACAAGGCCCGCTCTCTCTCATCCACCGTTAACGACCAAATCCGCATGCTCGATGGCAGCCTGCTGTTATCGCGTATTCTTTACGAACAACAAAAAAGCCTGCCTCAGGATCAGGGTGAGCTGAACCTGGAAAAGGAGATTTCCAATACCCGCCTGAATCAGTTCGAAATCCAACAGGCCATGCAAGATCTAAATGATGCGCCCCTGCCCTCACAGGCTAAAATAGACGCCCCCTTGAGCCCGGCCCTAGAGGAAGCCTTTGCCCTTCTGCGCGAAGAGCGCTTGGCCATTTACGATCAACTGGATCAAGAACTGAGCCGCCAATTGGCGATCCTGACGCGTACCCAGCTTAGCCATGAACAACTACGTAAAATCACCCGCAGCTTACACAACACCATTTCCGAACAAACCTTCTGGATGCCCAGCAACCAACCTCTCAGTTTCGAATGGCTCGGCAAGCTACCTAAGGAGTTAATGGAACAACTTAAAGCCATTCCCTGGGCTGATCTGCAGGAGGGCACCAGCGAGCTGCTCACTCGCAAATGGGCCTGGTTGATCGGCCTAATTCTCCCGGCGGCGTTGTTGATGCTGATTCGCAATAAACTGAAAACGCGCATTGATACAATGAATAAGGATGTGGGTTTCCTGCGCCGTGACAGCCAGGCCCATACGCCCCTGAGTTTGCTTTATACTTTTTTAATTGCTGCCCCATTCCCGCTTTTCCTTGTCTTGCTGGCTGCTGGCCTATGGGTACAGCCCGGCACGTTCACTAGCGTCATGGGCGCCGCCATGGCCCAAGTCGCCTTGCTGTGGCTAGTTTTTGAAGTGCTCTATCGTCTACTCAAGAACAATGGCATCGCACAACGCCAGTTCCGCTGGAGTAGGGAATACAACCAACAAATGCGCCGGCGCCTGCTAGTAACCGGCTTGGCGTTAATCCCCCTCACGTTACTGGTCGCGTTCGGCGATCAGTGGCCTGCCCAACTCAGCAACGATCGGCTAGGTCTAGTGATTATGATGGTGGCCATGATCACCATCATGGTGAGCTTGCCTTGGGTGGCCCAGTCATACCCCGGCCGTCATTACAGCCGCACCATGCGCACCCTCGCCACGGGGCTATGTATTCTTGCCCCACTCACTCTCATCGTGCTCACTGGCGTGGGTTACTACTACACATCAGTACGGCTCACCGGACACATGATTTACAGCCTTTATCTGATTGCGTTGTGGATCATCCTAGATGCTACCGCTGTACGCGGGCTCGCCGTGGCTGCGCAGCGGCTATCCTATAAGCGGGCCGTGGCCCAGCGCGAAGCGGAACAAAAAGAAGAGACCAGCAGCGCTGAAGCTGTAGAAGTCGAAGAGCCGCAATTGGACCTAAAACAAGTCAACGAGCAGTCTCTGCGTCTTATCCGCTTAGCACTAGTCGCTGTTATTGGTTTATTGGTCTACTGGGTCTGGTCAGATGTGCTATATGCTTTAGCTTATACCGACAACATTGTCCTGTGGGAAACCGCGGAAGGCACAGGCCAAGCCACCACCACCTCGCCCATCAGCCTTGGCGATGTGATGACCTCTCTGATCATCGGTGTAGTGACCTTTCTGCTGGCCAGTAATCTACCTGGGCTCCTGGAAGTGTTAGTGCTATCACGGCTAGACCTGCGCCAAGGCACCAGTTATGCCACCACCACCCTGCTCTCCTACGTCATTGTGGCCAGCGGCATCATACTCACCCTTGGCGCCCTAGGGCTCAGTTGGGACAAAATGCAATGGCTAGTAGCGGCATTAGGCGTGGGTCTGGGCTTTGGCCTGCAGGAAATCTTCGCCAATTTTATTTCCGGCATCATCCTGCTATTCGAACGGCCCATCCGCATTGGTGACGTGATTACCATTAACAACTTGGACGGCACGGTCAGCCGCATTCGCATTCGCGCCACCACGCTGATTGATTTCGACCGCAAAGAAATCCTGGTTCCTAACAAGGTGTTCGTCACCGAGCGGCTAATTAACTGGTCTCTATCCGACACCGTGACTCGGATCATCCTCAAGGTGGGCTTTGCCTACGGTTCCGACTTACAGAAGTGCCGCGACATCCTGCTACAAGCGGCCAAAGAAAATGGCCGAGTGTTACACGACCCTGAACCGGTAGTGCTGTTTATGGGCTTCGGTGCCAGCACGCTGGACCACGAACTGCGCGTCCATGTGGATAATATCAACGACCGCTTGGCCGCCACCGATGAGATTAACCGCCACATTGATGCTATGTGCAACGAACATGGCGTGGAAATTGCCTTCAGCCAGCTGGATATTCATATCCGCAACGGCAACGGCGAGCAACTAAACCTGGAAACCCATTCGGCTGAAGACAGTGGGGACACCACCGCGCGCCCCTCGGATGCCAACGACGGCAAATCCAATCAGACCAAGGATCCGAAATAATCACCGTAGCATAGGCGCGTCGCTGGCGGCGCGATGGCTGGCTGAGTTCACTGCAAGGGGGATCGCGCCGCCTACGGCGGAGTCAGCTTTACAGCACCACCTCAAAACATTCCAACTGCGGCGGCCCCAGGTAGATATCCCGGCGTGCACCCGCGTTGACATGGGCCTTGCGGAACGCCTCGGACTTAGTCCAGCCTTCAAATGCTTCACGCGATTCCCAAGTGGCGTGGGATGAGAATAATGTGTACTCCTCATTGCTCGCGCCCTGCAGAAGGTGAAAACTCTTGAAACCCGGCACCTCTTTCAGGAAAGTGTCGCGCCCTTTCCAAATCTCTACAAAATCCTGCTCACAGCCCAGTTTGATCTTGAAGCGGTTCATGGCGATATACATCTCACCCTCCGTCATTGTGAATGTGGCCCCATGGTGACGCACTCGCGCAAAAAGTGCATTGACGTAAACACGCACTACTTTTTCACGAGCCCGCCCACCGTAGCCCTCAATTTTGAACTTAAGTCTAATTTTTTACAGGTCCACCCTCGTCTAGCATAAGATCACACAACGCAACCCTGTGTTCTGACCGACAGTTGCCCAACAATGCCCCGATGCCCGCCAGATTGACTCCCCCGTTACCCAATAAGAACGGGGGGAGAAACTGGCTACAAAAAGAGGTCCAGCATGAGCTACCAACAAGAATATTCCGCATCCATTACCACACCGGAAGCATTCTGGGCCGCCAAGGCCCGCCAACTGGACTGGTTCAGCTTTCCCTCTACCATTCTCGGCAAAGATGAAAACGGCATTGATCGCTGGTTTACCGATGGCGTGCTGAACACCGCCCACATGGCACTAGACGCCAACGTGGCCGCAGGCCGTGGTGACCAGGTGGCCATCTATTACGACTCGCCCGTCACCAACAGCAAACAAGCCATCAGCTATGCCGAGCTCACCGACCGGGTGGCCATCTTCGCCGGCGCACTACAGCAACAAGGGGTGAAAAAAGGCGATCGGGTGCTGATCTACATGCCCATGATTCCCGAAGCCGCCGTGGCCATGCTCGCCACTGCACGCCTTGGCGCCATTCACTCCGTAGTATTTGGCGGGTTTGCTGCCCATGAACTGGCCGTGCGTATTGATGACGCACAACCCAAGGTCATTGTCTCGGCTTCTTGCGGAGTGGAAGTGAACAAGCTCATCCATTACAAGCCGCTGGTGGATGCTGCTATTGAGCAGGCAGAGCACAAACCGGAACACAACATTATTTACCAACGCCCCCAGGCCAAAGCCGAACTGAAGGTCGATCGGGATCTGGACTGGCAAGCGGTTGTTTCCGCCGCTAGCCCCGTAGAGTGCACCCCGGTTCTGGCCACCGATCCGCTGTATATCCTCTATACCTCCGGCACCACCGGCAAACCTAAAGGGGTTATCCGCGACAATGGCAGCCACGCCGTGGCCATGCATTACAGTATGAAAGCCATCTACAATATGGACCCAGGTGACACTTTCTGGGCCGCTTCAGACGTGGGCTGGGTAGTCGGCCACTCCTACATTGTCTATGCCCCTCTGCTCGCAGGCTTATCCAGCGTGCTCTATGAAGGCAAACCGGTACGCACACCCGACGCCGCCGCTTTCTGGCGGGTAGCAGAAGAATACAAGGTAAAAGCCCTGTTCTCCGCGCCCACAGCATTTCGCGCGATTAAGAAAGAAGACCCTAACGCCGAAGGCATCAAGCAACATGATCTATCGGCCTTGGAAACAATTTTCATGGCCGGCGAGCGCCTGGACCCGCCCACCTACGAATGGGTTAAGGGGATCACCGGCTTGCCAGTCGTAGACCACTGGTGGCAAACTGAAACCGGCTGGGGCATCTGCGCCAACCTCATGGGCATTGATCCCAAGCCCTGCAAGCCCGGCTCCGCTACCTTGCCCGCCCCCGGCTACGATATACGCATCCTAGATGACAACGGCAACGAACTAGGCCCCAACCAGCAGGGCAACGTGGCGATCAAACTGCCACTACCTCCCAGCTGCCTACCCTCCATCTGGGGCAATCATTCTCGCTTCCTCGCAGGCTACCTAGAACAGTTCCCCGGCTATTACACCTCCGGAGATGGTGGCTACAAAGATGCAGACGGCTACGTGTTCATCATGGGCCGCACCGACGACGTGATTAACGTAGCCGGCCACCGCCTTTCCACCGGCGAAATGGAAGAGGTGCTCGCCGGCCACCCCGCCGTGGCCGAATGCGCCGTAATCGGTATTGCTGACGACCTGAAGGGCCAAGTCCCCCTAGGGCTGGTATTACTCAAAGATGGTACAGACGTGAACGCCGCCACCCTCAACCAAGAGCTGGTCGCCCGTATCCGCCAAGAGATCGGCGCTGTCGCCTGCTTGAAAGACACTCTCATCACCCAGCGCCTACCCAAAACCCGTTCCGGCAAGATCCTGCGTAAATTACTGCGCCAGATAGCCAATGGCGAGCAATACAACATTCCATCCACCATTGATGATCCAGCGAGTATTCCGGAAATTGAGGGTTTGCTAAAGGAGAGAGCGCTAATTAGCGGCTAACACCATCATCCTGTCCTGATCGCTTTCTGGAAGACGGCAATTAACCCTGAAACCGTCTGCACGAACCGGAAGTCGTGTGTATCGGCAAGGGTAAATGCCCACCCTGATCAGCAACACCGACAAAACAGTAGCGAGCCCATCATCGGCCATCCGAACAGCGATAGCAGGATGTCCCGAACGTTCTGCCGGGGCGCTTGTGACGACAAAATACACGCGGCGCTCTGCGCCGCTAACGAATAAATAAACCAAGCCCCCTGAGTTACTGGTTTTCTGGATACAGCCTTTTGCAGAGCCCGCTACACGCATAACGAATGTGAACTAAAAGCGATGCACAGTGTGTCGATAACGGGCTATGCCCCTTAGCATGACCAGCCCCCCGTCCTTCAATCGCAAGCTCTGCTAGCAAACTCTCAGCCAGCGTCACTGTACTGTAATTTTTTGCGCCTAAATTAATACGCGTTTCACCGCCGTCCGGTTGTCACTTAGCAGTTTGCACCACTCAGTGCATGCCGATAGTCCTTCAGTGGACATAGAAAATGCTCTCCCTCATCAGGCACAACAAGACACAAGGATTACGGCAATGAGAAATCGCTATCGGCTACTTGCCCTCTTCCTGTTGTTGCCCGTCGGCAGTGCGCTGGCCAACCCTGATGTGACCTCCCGCGAATACAAGCTAATGCTACATGTCGCCCCCTTCAGCTATAGCACTGAAAGCGCCACCGTCACCTCGCTGCTCGATGATGCGCACAACGCAATAGAGCACGCTATTAACCGCAGCGTGAGCGGCTTGCCGTGGCTAGAAAAGCAACGCGACATCAGTTTTTTCGACACGCAGGGCAGCTGTGAGCTTCGTCGCCGCGGCTACTCTTTGCGAGAGCGAGTTGAAAACGGCGCCTCCGAGGTCGCGCTGAAGTTTCGTTCCCCAGACCGTTATCTTTCAGATTTCGAGGATGTCTCCTCCGACACTCCAGGTGCCGAGACGAAACTTGAGTCCGACGTGAGCGCCAATGCCAACGAACCCTTCAAGGTCGTCTATAGCCACTCCACCAAAGCCCCCAACGCGCGCACTATTAATAAAATAGAGGATGTTAACGTCCACTTCCCTGAATTTCATTCCCACTACGGGCTCGATGATGACCTCGCTTTATCTTTAGTCGGCAACCTGAGCGTGCGCGAACATGTCTACCGCGGTGTCGAAATAGACCTGGGGCAGCACGATGCGCAAATCAGCGTCACCCTCTGGTACCAAGGCATCCCCTCGGGCAGCCAAAAACCGCTAGTCGCCGAAATCTCGTTCAAGTATGAAGACGTATCGGCGGACTACACACGCAAAGTGGTCAACCGCGCCAAGGACTCCTTCGAGGCACTCAAGAGCCTCAGCGGGTGGGTTGATTCCGACTCCAAAACCAAGACCACCTTTGTTTACGAATATATCCCAACATTTTGTCAGTAGCGCGAGCACTGCTCGTGCCCCGTGGCCTTATGCCGGAATAATTTCAGCGATTTTTTTGAAAAAAAAGGAATAAAACGGATGTTTAAGAGAAAAGCGTTGCTTACCTCGCTGTTGGCCACTTCCGTGCTCGTCGGCTGCGGTGGCGATAATGACAGTGACGATGAAACAGGCAGTGTAAAAACTGCAGCGGTCTTGGAAAGCTATCCGGCGGCAGGGGTATTCTTATCCTATGATGTGCTGCGCAGCGACCTGATCGATGCCAAAACCCAACAAACATTTGAAGTACGTAACGGGGGTTTCGGCTCCGCAATGACAGCCCATCCCAGCAAGCCCACCCACTTCTACGCCCTTACCGACCGAGGTCCCAACGCCGTTTTCACCGGCGACTACGGCAAGGGAAAGAAGTTTCCAAGCCCGGACTACACCCCGCGTATTGGTTTATTCGAGGTTATGCAGAACGGCCAGATAAACCACGTCAGCACCCTTTTGCTCAAAGACCGCGACGGGAATAACATCAGCGGCCTGCCCAATAGCGCCGCCCTGGGCGGCACTGGTGAGACCCCCTACGACGATAACGGCGATCCCATCGTGATCGACAACACCAAGCCCTACAACGAGACCACCAACCCATTCAAACTGGATAATTACGGGCTCGATGGCGAGGGTCTCGTCGCGCTAAGCGATGGAACCTTCTGGGTAAGCGACGAGTATGGACCGCACATTGTCCACTACAATGCCAACGGCGTAGAGATCGACCGTATCAACGCCTTTGCCGACGACACACGCACCAGCATCAACCTGCCAGCGGAGTTCGCTAACCGCCGCGCCAACCGCGGGATGGAAGGATTGGCGATCACTCCGGACGAAAAGACCCTCGTCGGCATTATGCAATCGACTCTGTACAACCCGGACAGTAGCGTCAAAGATCTAAACATCACCCGTATCGTCACGGTTAACCTGGAGACAAAAGAGGTAGGGCAGTACCTGTACAAACAAGAAAAAACTCAAAATTCCAACTCAGAAATTGTCGCCCTAAGCGACACCGAATTTCTGGTCATCGAGCGTGACGGCAGCTTCCTTTATGGTGGCCCCGAGGGTGCAAGTGCTGTCACCCCCAGCGCCCAGAAGCATGTCTACCGCATCGACCTGTCCAACGCCACCAACCTTGAGAAGGTAGCCGCCACCACAGACATAGCACAGGACGACCAGCTAGGCCTGACCATCGACAGCAAGACCCTGGAGCAGGTGGTTCTTGCAGACGGCGACTGGAGTACGTTGACCAGCGCAGGCATTGTAGCGGCGGAAAAGAGCCTGGTCGTCGATATGGTCGCTGCAGTGAATTTTCCCCACGACAAGATGGAAGGTCTGTGGGTCATTGACGACAACCACCTTGGTGTTCTGAATGATGACGATTTTGCCACTTGGTCCACTGACGGTGAGTTAGAGCAGAAAATGCTCGACACCAACACCATCGACGGAAACCGGCTGTACATCATTGGTGGATTAGATCTGACCAGTAATTAAGCCGGTATAAAGAGGCGGCGGGGACATCTGGCTTGATCTTGCGGTCTCGATATTCCTTGCGCCACTACACCACCTCGAAAGCATTATCGGGAGGATATCCAGCTCAGCCGCAATGCGCTGAACCTGAATGTCTTCCTGATAACTAAGCTCAACAGCCTTTACTTGCAAGTCTGTAGAATATTGTCAGGCCTTTCTCGGATAGTGTATCGGAGCGCTAGCCACCTCCTCAGGTTAAGAGAAGGTGTCCACTAAAGTGGCTGAACGACAAATGTCTTACACGGGGTTGAAAGGAAGGTTCTGTTGAAAACGGGCTAGGCTCGTTGCTTCACGGGCGGGCCATCACGGGCGGGCCTCCTGTGATGTACAATCCCCTGCACATTTTCTTGAGCCACTGATCATGCGTACCTTCGTTCTCCGCGCCCGTGCCGCTTCTACCCACAGCCAAACCCTGCTCGCCAATGTAGGGGGCGATGCCCATAGCGAGATTCTTGCGCATACTTTAATGAATGCGATCTTTGTGGCTCAGTCCCATCGTGATGACGTGGTGGTGCATTTGGTGCTGGAAAGCACCCAGGACTATTCACGCACCATCACCTTTGTGGCGGCGGAGATGCGAGATATTGGAGGCTTCCATGAGCAGGCATTGCTGGCCAAGGTGGTACGAGCTCTGGACGCCTCTGCCGGCATGGGCAAGGAGCAGATGAAGGCCGTGGAAAGCGGCATTACCGTGCGCACACAGAGTTTTGAGAAGGTAGTGAAGGAACTGGCCGAGGATGGGCATCAGTTATACATGATGGACCCGAAAGGCGAGAACATTCGCGAACTAGACTTTGCGCAGAAACCCTGTTTTTTGCTCACTGACCATATTCCCATGCCCAAGAAGAGCTTTAATAGTTTAAAGCGGCTGGGCACGGAGAAAATCAGTTTGGGGCCAACCATGTTGTTTGCGTCGCAGTGCGTGGTGCTCATTAATAATGAACTGGACTTGGCGGGGTTCTGAGAAATCTTCACAGCCTACTGTAAGAGCCCCCTCGAGGTGCGCACCGTGTAAAGAAAAGCTTTTTATCTTGGCGGGCAGTTATCTTGGTAGGCAGAGAGCAGCCCCTTTTTTCTTCGCTTAATGGGGCTCGTCTCTGGAAGGAAATACCTACCGGGCGCGTTTTGATGGCGCGAGCTTAACTTTCCAGCCAGACCTCTCTGGCCCATTGCCAAATGCTACCCCATACCTCGTCTTCGTTGATCCCCTGCTCGGGCTGCCACAGCACCACTTCACCTTCCTGTGACATGGCGTAGATGCCATTGGGAGTCTCACAGACGGGAATCAAGTAGCGCGGCAAGCCCTGATTCCAACTATTAGCGGCCATTTCCGGGAGGAAGTTGTGGGCGTAATCGTCCATCACTGTGGCAGGTTCCAGGCTGCCACACACGATATCACTGGCACTAAGCAGGAACGCTTTGTAGTCCGCCGGCAATGAAATCAACAGCTGTTCTTCAATCTCTACCAGCCGGTCTTCGTCTGGTAGCTCCAAGGCGATTAGGCCGCCGTCATGGCGTTCGCGCAGCATGTCTACGATGTCATCCATATCAAACCCTTGCTAACCACAGAGGGTACAGAGCGCACTTAGAACGTTTTCTTTGTGCGCTCCCTATGCCCTTTGGGTGAAATTGTTTTACCCCCGGCGAAACGGGAACAGGAACTGTTTGACCACCCCTTCAGGTACTTGAGTGCTGGCACGGGTACCGTACTCACCGGCGAGCCGATCCGGCATGATCAGGGTGCCGAACAGTTTATCGTAGATGGGCAGGAAGGCGGCGTAGTTTTTGTCCACCGCTTCGTCTTCTGAAGAATGATGCCAATGATGAAATTCCGGGGTGGCTATCAGCCAGCGCACGCCCGGGAAACGGAAGCGCACATTGGCATGAATAAAGATGGCGTGGAACGACACAAACACCAAGTAGGCATACACGGCCGAGGGCGAAAAACCGAGAATAAAAATTGGCAGGTAGCCCACAAAACGATTAGCGAGAATTTCCACTACATGCAAACGCGAGGATGCCAGCCAGTCCATCTGGGTAGTGGAATGATGCACCGCATGGAACTTCCATAACCAGGGCACCTCGTGGAAGGCACGGTGAATCCAGTAGCTGCCCAAATCGATTACGATCAGGATTTCGATGAACTGTAACCACAAGGGCTGGCTCGCAATGGTCTGCTGAAAACCGATATTCACCTTGTCATGCAGAAATACCTGAATCGGGATAACGGTAAAGAAGCTGATCAACTGCAACCCCACATGGCTAAACAGGAAATACTTCATGTCGGTGACCCAGCCACCGCGCAAGGTTTTCTGCTCCTGGTTTTTCGGGTAGGCGCGTTCCAGCGGAATAAACACCAGCCCCAGTACCAGCAGGGTCAAGATAAAATAATCCAGCCCGGCATACAGGCTGCGGCCATCCACCGGCGGCATATCCAGCCGCCCGGAGCCGATCAATGCAGCCATGCAGGCCAGCACCATACCGATGATGCCGTAACGCCGTTCCTGATGCCGGAAAACGCTGAAAAAACCGCAAGTAAAACCAATCCCGATGCCAATAAACAGGGCAATGCGCAGCACATCGGCATTATAGAAAGCCCGAAACTCCGGGGTAGTGAACAGTTCCGGATAAAGAAAACAGAAGCTGCCTAACAACGCCAGCGACCCTAGGCCGATGGAAATCGTCGCTGTGATTTTGCCCTGCCCCGGCGTCAGGTCCACTTCTTCGTAGCGTTCACGCAGAAATTCCGACATTCCCCTTCCCTTTTTTGGTCTTTCTTGCTCAGTGGCACGCCATAGCCACCTGCTATTTTTCACCCCGCCATACTGCCCAGGCCAAGGCCCAACGACCAGTACACGCCCGTAACAAGCTGCTACACTGTGCGTTCAATAAGGCGCTGCAAGCGACCAGCCTCAAGCGACAAAGCACACAAATATGTCGTGCCTTCATCATCGCCCCGTTCTGCGCACCCTATCCGTGCGCGCAGACAAACGCAGAATGATATAGATGCGTGATCGCGGCCTATGATTTGTGGCTGGTCGCTTGCAGCTTGGCCCCATAATACTCACATATTTGACCAACCGACTGTATGCCTTTACTCACGCTTCGCGACATTCAACTCAGTTACGGACAACAACCGCTGCTGGACCACGTTAACCTATCCATCGACACAGGGGAGCGACTGTGTTTAATCGGCCGAAACGGTGCCGGCAAGTCCACCCTGATGAAGGTCATCGCCGAGGAAATCCAGGCCGATGACGGCCAGATCGAGAAGACTCAGGGGCTAAGTGTGGCTCGTTTGGAACAGGAAGTGCCAGACGACCAAGAACACAGTGTGCATTTTATGGTGGCCGAAGGGCTGGGTGAACAAGGCGCCCTGCTTAGCGAGCACGCAGAACTGGTGCACCATCTGGGCGACGGAGACGACAAGGTACTGGCCCGTTTTGAAGAGCTGAGCAGCGAAATTGAGGCCCGTGGTGCCTGGCAGCTATCCCAACGAGTGGATACGGTGCTATCCAAGCTCAACCTGGACGGCGACATGTCTTTCGCTGGCCTCTCTGGTGGTATGAAGCGGCGTGTACTGCTCGCCCGTGCACTGGTGCAAGACCCGGACATCCTGCTTCTGGACGAACCCACTAACCATCTGGATATGGAATCCATCCAGTGGCTTGAAGAGTTTCTGAAAAACGTCGGCACCACTCTGGTCTTTATTTCACACGACCGGGCCTTCATTCGCTCCCTGGCCACTCGTATTATCGAGCTGGATCGGGGCAAGCTGACCAGCTGGCCCGGCAGTTACGAAAAGTACCTAAGCGGCAAGCAGGCAGCATTGGATGCGGAAGAAAGGGCCAACGCCGAGTTTGATAAAAAACTTAGCCAGGAAGAGAAATGGATTCGCCAGGGTATCAAGGCACGCCGCACCCGTAATGAAGGCCGGGTACGGGCCCTGAAAGCTATGCGCGATGAATTTTCCCAGCGTCGCAGCCGCACGGGCACCGCCAGCCTGACCATCCAAAGCAGCGATAACTCCGGCAAGATTGTGGTGGAGGCCGATAGCATCAGCTATGCCGTGGGCGGCAAACAAATTGTGCGGGATTTTTCCGTGGCCTTGATGCGCGGCGACCGGGTGGGAATTCTCGGCCCCAACGGCTGTGGCAAGTCCACCCTGATTCGCCTGCTACTGGACAAGCTGACCCCGGACAGTGGCACCGTTAAACAGGGCACCCAGTTACAGGTGGCCTATTTCGATCAGCTACGCGATACCTTGGACGAAGAAAAAAGCGTTATCGACAACGTGGCGGAAGGCTCCGATGTCATTAACCTGAATGGCCAAAGCAAACATGTAATCGGCTATTTACAAGATTTTCTATTCGACCCCGCTCGGGTCCGCCAACCAGTGAAATCGCTCTCAGGCGGCGAACGCAACCGCCTTTTACTGGCCAAACTATTCACCAAGCCATTCAATCTTTTGGTGCTCGATGAGCCCACCAACGATCTGGATGCAGAAACTCTGGAACTCCTAGAAGAACAGCTGATCAATTACCAAGGCACTCTGCTGCTCGTCAGCCACGACCGTGAGTTCATCGACAATGTGGTGACCTCCACTCTGGTTTTCGAACACGGTGGGTTGAACAACTATGTGGGCGGTTATCAGGATTGGTTACGGCAGCGCCCGGAACCCAAACGGGAAAAAGCCGTCAAAGCTGCCAAGCAGGTGATGGCGGACAAACCTGCTGCGCCGCGCAAAAAACGGTCATACAAGGATCAACGGGAGCTGGAAGAATTACCCGCTCGTATTGAACAATTGGAAACAGACTTAGATGCGGTACAAACCCGCATGTCTGACCCAGATTTTTACAAGGGTGACGCGGCGCAAATCAGCGCTGCACAAACGCAACAAAGCGAGCTGGAACAGCAGCTGGCAGAAGCTTTTGCCCGCTGGGATGAACTGGACCAGCTCGGCTAGCACTGACGCAGCGCAGCGGCCCCCTAAACACGGACAACAATATGCAAGGAGCCATTGTGCACAAACCTCTGTCATGGATAACGCTGGGCACCCTGTCATTACTCGCCACTCTGGCCCAACCCGTTTGGGCCACCGAGGTGGAAGATGAAGAGAGAGCACTAGAACGACAGCAAGAAACCGATGCGGACGCGCCGAATAAACCCCCTCATCGAATAGAGAGCTCAAACACCGATCACTCGGATACCAACGAGGCAACAGGCGAAGCTGAACCTGCGGGGCCAGACCCGCTACCTCTGCTTGGCCAGAGAGTACAGCCCGGTACCTTCGCAACCCTACACTGGACGCCGGATCAGTCGTTCGCCTCCATTGCCACTCCAGTCCCAGTACTCGTCGCCCATGGCTTAAAACCTGGTCCAAAGCTGTGCCTCACCGCCGCTATTCACGGTGACGAATTAAACGGCATAGAAATGGTTCGGCGGCTCATGTACGAACTGGAGCCTAACGAACTGGCCGGTACTGTGATCGGCGTTCCCATTGTTAACCTAGACGGTTTTCGCAGCGGCAGCCGCTACCTAAGCGACCGCCGCGACCTCAACCGCTACTTCCCCGGCAATAAGGATGGCAGCGCAGCCAGCCGTGTCGCCCACTCGTTGTTTGGAAATATCGTCAGCCACTGCGATTACTTGGTAGACCTGCATACAGGCTCCCAGAAGCGGATTAACCAACCCCAACTACGTGCCGATTTAGACAATCAGGACGTAGTTGCTTTCGCGAAACACTTTGGCGGCATGACCGTACTGCACAGCCCCGGGGTGACCGGCATGCTCCGTGATGCGGCGGTAAAAGAAGGTATTGTCGCTGTAACCATGGAAGCCGGCGGCCCAAACCGGTTAGAAACCCAGGCGGTAAGCTATGGTGTGCAGGCCATAGAAACCCTGCTGGAAAACCTGGAAATGCGCAAAGCCAGCCGATTTTGGAGCGCACCACAACCGGTATTTTTCGAATCAGAATGGATCCGCGCAAGCCAAGGTGGAATTCTGTTGTCTGAGGTGGAACTGAACGACAAAGTGAAAAAAGGGCAGATACTGGGCACCGTAACCGACCCGATCAGCAATACTGGCAGTGCCATTATCGCCCCCTATAACGGGCGAGTGCTGGGCATGGCGGTGAACCAAGTGGTTCACGCCGGGTTCGCCGCGTTTAGAATCGGTGAAGTGAAGAGCACCGAGGAAGTCGAAGCCCAGGCTGAAAAAGCCAGCAAGAAAAAAGAACAAAAGGAAAACAACGGAGATAAATCAGAACTTGAAAGTGAACCTGTGCCTCCCAAGGCGCCACCGCCTGAGCGTGACGTGGATCGTGCTGAAGATATCAGCTCCCTCGATCCTCAGAACGATGGGGGCAACGAACCGCACCCCTGATGAACCTGCTCAGCCGCAGCCTGGAACCTAGCCCCTGGCTGCGGCAACTCGGCCCGGTTGTTTGCTCCAAGTGTTATTTCACCACAATTTGATCGCGCATTTTTTCCAGTGTTTTCTCGCCAATACCTTTAATCGCCAACAACTGATCCGGGCTAGTAAAGCCACCCTGTGCGTTACGGAAATCAATGATCGCTTGGGCCGTTTTCGGGCCGACCCCGTTGAGTTTTTCCAGTTCGGTAATGTCCGCAGTATTCAGGTTGATGGTGTGACTTTTCGCTTTGGAGGCGGTGGCAGTTTTGGCAGCATCCGTGCCGAAAGCAGCCTGCAGATCGGCAGCCCAAGCGGGCATCACCAACGCCATCAGCAGAGGGAGAATAGCAATGTAATATTTTTTCATGTGGAATCTCCTTAATTTTATTCTGAATGGAGATCTCACCTTAAAGAGGCAGAAATACCGCTGTTATCCGTCAACGGCAAATAGTGCTGTAAGCCAGTTATGCCAAGCTGCGTAGTATAGTGTCGACTACGTCCGTAGGCGTTTCCGACTGAGTAATAGGCCGACCGATCACCATATAATCCACACCCGCATCACGAGCCTGTACCGGCGTAAGTACCCGGCGCTGATCCCCCGCCGCCGTTCCTTGCGGTCTAATACCCGGGGTTACCAGTTCAAAGGCGGCGCCACAGGCTTGCTTTAACAGCCCCGCCTCTTGGGCTGAACAAACCACACCATCCATTCCCGACGCTTTCGCCAATTCTGCCAGCCGCTGCACCTGTACTTTGGGCACATCGACAACGCCCACCTGCTGCAGGTCGCTATCATCCATACTAGTGAGTACCGTCACCGCAATCAGATGTGGGCGCTGGGCATGGTTGGCAATGGCATTAGCTGCACCTTCCATCATCCGCTGGCCGCCACTGGCGTGCACGTTCACCATCCACACCCCCATGTCTGCGGCTGCCGCCACAGCCCCTGCCACGGTGTTGGGAATGTCGTGGAATTTCAGATCCAGAAACACCTCGAACCCTAGCTTGTGCAAGGAGTCGACCACCGCCGGGCCACTGCGAGTGAAGATTTCCTTGCCCACTTTTACCCGCACCTTGGCCGGATCCAGCTGTTGCGCCATCGCCAGAGCCTGAGCGGCATCCGGATAATCCAAAGCAACAATAACGGGGCTGGAAATCGTCATAGGGGAATCCTCAGGTGTGGGAGCGCGGGTATGTTAGGCGTTGCGAGACAGTGGTTCAAGAATTCGGGGCAGCACGGCGCAACGCGAAAAAATATATCGAAACCGAATTGTCTGTTGGTCGCGCAATTAGGGCACAAAGTATTCACGGCCAAAAGCTTTAAGCCGAGCGACACTCTGTTTCGCATTGTAGCGGGCTATGCTTCCTTCACCACCGGCTTAATGGTGCCCCAGCGTTTGCAGCTTGGGCAGCGCCACTGCATCAGCGGTGTTTCAAAACCACAACGACGGCACTTATAAAGACTCTTGTCGTTGAGTAACTTCTCCGACACCTGCTTGAGCATATCCAGATGCTCACGGGCTTCGCCCTCCGCAATGCTGGCTAGGCTCATGTCGATAATGCGGTTAAGCCCACGCACTGACGGGTTGGCCTTCATGTATTCACGAATAAAGTCTGCCGCTTCCTTGTCGCCATAACGCTCTTTAAGCGTTTCCGAGAGCAGCAATATCCGCGTGGTGCTGGGTTTCTCAGCGCTGTAATCGGCCAGCATCTGAATAAAGTCTTCTTCTTTCTCCAAATGCTGAAAACACTGCCGCAAACGCTCTAGGGTTTCATCGAAGAAATCACTGTCTTGGGTCCACACCCGCTGGAAGGCATCGATGGCTGCCTGCCAATGCGACTCGGCCATTTCCAGATCACCTTCGGCCAGACTCGCGCGCACGCACTGATTATCGAACGAGAGCGCTCGACGGAGCATCCGGCGGGCCGGGTTAGTATCACCATCACGGCGCAGGTTGTCCGCCTGCTCACAACAGAACTGCGCCAGCACTGGCGCCAAGTTCGCACGGCTCTTGAGCAAACGCTCGCCCATGCTGATGGCATTGATCCAGTCACGCTCCTGTTCATACAGGCCCATCAACTGCTCGCAAACGTCATCCTTTGCTTGGCAGTCCTGGTCTAGCATTTCCAGCAATACTTGTTCAGCCAGATCAAAAATGCCACTGGCCAGATAATCCTGGGCCAGCTCCAACTGAATTTCTTCCTGTACTGTACGACCATAGTCGCCATGTTCAAGCAAGTGGGTATGCAGCTGCGCAGCGCGGTCAAACTCACCTCGCTTGCGAAACAGCTTGCCCAGTGCCAGATGGGTTTCCAGCCCTTCTTCACTCACATCTAAGCCATTGAGCAAGGTCTCAATACCCTTGTCCGGCTCTTCATTGAGAAAGAAATTGATGCCGGCCACATAATCCTTGGACAAGGACGCCATGCGGCGGCGCTGGCGGCGCTTGCTTTCGCGCCGGCCCATAAAAAAACCGGCAGAAATCGCTACAAAAAATAGCGGAATCAGCCACAACGATTCACTCATGAAAACAGGCCCTTGATACCTCGCAGGCCAACCCCCGCCAACAGCCCAACCAACAGGCCGATGGCCAACACAGAGATCACCAGCACACCCAAGGACACCTGCCATTGCCAGGAGTCTACTAACAGGTCGATCATTACTAGGTCACGATTGCTGGTAACAAAAAGAAAAGCGATAAGGAAAATGGCCACAACGGCCAAGATCACCAAAATTCGGTAAAGGTTTCGCATCAGAAACGTCCTTTTCTGGCCAGGCTCGAAAGCCAGGCAACACTAACTGGCGGCAGCTTGATTACCGTTACTGCCGTTATTATCAACATCTTCGCCGGAATCTGCACTTAGCGATTCGTTGACCCGCTCACGCAGCTCTTTACCAGGTTTGAAGTGAGGAACGTACTTACCGTGCAGCTCAACACTGGCACCGGTTTTAGGATTGCGACCCACTCGGGGGGCACGGAAATGGAGGGAAAAACTGCCGAAGCCGCGAATTTCAATGCGACCACCACCGGCCAAAGAATCGGCCATTTGTTCAATCAATGTTTTTACTGCCAGTTCCACATCCTTGGGCGACAGCTGCGCTTGCCGGTCGGCGATGCGCTCAATCAATTCTGACTTGGTTAATGCCATTACAGCTTACTCCCTGGGCTCCTAGCCCAGTGGGGCCGGCGCGATGCCGGCCCCTGGGAGGAGCCGTTTATGACTCGTTGCTGCTTTCCATTTGCTTCTTGATCAAGTCACCAATGGTCTTCGGAGCGTTGGCGTCTTGCTGCTCCTGATGGCCTTCGATGGCTTCACGCTCATCAGCTTGGTCCTTGGACTTAATGGACAAGCTGAGAACACGGTTCTTACGGTCAACGTTGGTGATCTTGGCTTCCACCTCGTCACCGACCTTAAGCACCTCGGTCGCATCGTTAACGCGGTCGCGGCTGATTTCGCTGGCGCGCAAGGTAGCTTCAACGTTCTCAGCCAGCTCAACAATGGCCGCTTTCGCGTCTACTGCTTTCACTACACCCTTAACGATAGTTCCCTTGTCGTTTGCAGCAACATACTGAGCAAACGGATCATCTGTCAACTGCTTGATACCCAAGGAAATTCTTTCGCGCTCTGCATCAATAGACAGTACCACGGTTTCCAGCTCATCGCCCTTGTTGAAGTTACGCACGGCGTCTTCGCCTTGCTCTTCCCAGGAAATGTCGGATAGGTGCACCAGGCCATCGATGCCACCTTCCAAGCCAATGAAGATGCCGAAGTCGGTGATGGACTTGATTTTGCCGCTAATGCGCTCGCCTTTCTGATACTTCTCTTCGAAGGCATCCCACGGGTTGGACTGACACTGCTTGATGCCCAAGGAGATACGACGACGGTCTTCGTCGATGTCAAGGATCATCACTTCCACTTCGTCGCCAATCTCTACAACCTTGGACGGGTGAATGTTTTTGTTGGTCCAATCCATTTCGGAAACGTGAACCAGGCCTTCCACACCTTCTTCGATTTCAGCAAAGCAGCCGTAATCGGTCAGGTTGGTTACCTTGGCTTTCACGCGGGTGCCTTCTGGGTACTTGCCCACGATATCGTGCCACGGATCTTCGCCCAGCTGCTTGAGACCCAGGGAAACACGCATCTTCTCGCGATCAAACTTGAGAACCTTAACGTCGATTTCCTGACCCACTTCCACGATCTCGCTCGGGTGCTTGATACGCTTCCAAGCCATGTCGGTAATGTGCAGCAGGCCGTCGATACCACCCAGATCTACGAACGCACCGTAGTCGGTCAGGTTCTTCACGATACCTTTGACTTCCATGCCTTCCTGCAGGGATTCCAGCAGTTGCTCGCGCTCTGCGCTGTGCTCTGCTTCCATCACGGCACGACGGGAAACCACTACGTTATTACGCTTAGGATCGAGTTTGATGACCTTGAAGTCCAACTCTTTGCCTTCCAGGTGCGCAACATCGCGAACCGGACGAATATCAACCAGTGAACCGGGCAAGAAAGCGCGGATCGGGCCGATGTCCACAGTGAAGCCACCCTTCACCTTGCCGGAAATCATACCTTTTACGATCTCGTCTTCGTCGAAAGCTTTTTCCAGCTCGCCCCAAACTTCGGCGCGCTTGGCTTTTTCACGGGACAGACGGGTGAAGCCCATACCATCGTCGATGGCGTCTACGGCAACATCTACTTCATCGCCTTCGACAATTTCCAGCTCGCCTGCCTCGTTAAGGAATTCTTCACGGGCAATAATGCCTTCAGATTTCAGGCCTGCGTTAACGGTTACCCAGTCGCTATCGATGGATACAACCGTACCCTTGATAATGGAGCCACGGGCAACGTCCAGGTCCTTTAGGCTTTCTTCAAAGAGATCAGCAAAAGATTCAGTCATGAAATTCACTCAGTTTTCGCACATGCCAACCAGCAGACATGGGTTAGTCAATAGATGAGATCCGCCCTTCCCCAGCTGGCTTACTTTTTCAGGGTTGAGCAGATCGGCCGCTTAACACAGAGTTACCCCACGGGGCGGTCCACCGAAGGGCGCTAACGAAATGTGCGCTACCGTTACACCAGCTGGCGTGCGGCAGCCTCATCAAGAATCCGGTTTACCACTTCATCAACCGTCAGGGTGGTGGAATCGATCACCACGGCATCGTCTGCCGGGCGCAACGGCGCCACCTCCCGGTTCATGTCACGGTCATCCCGGGTGCGGATGTCCTCGACGAGGGTCGCGAGGGTAGCACCAAAGCCCTTTTCCTTCAACTGCTCAAAACGCCGTCTGGCGCGCTCTTCAGCACTGGCAGTCAGGTAAATTTTGAGCGGTGCGGAGGTGAACACCACGGTTCCCATGTCACGGCCATCGGCCACCAGGCCGGGCGATTCCGCAAAAACCCGCTGACGGGCCAATAGAGCGTCTCGCACAGGCTGCAATACCGCCACCTGGCTGGCCAATTCGCCGACACTTTCCTGGCGGATGATATTGGATACATCTTCGCCAGCAAGAATCACCGCAGTATTGCCTTGCTGCTCCACAAACCGTACTGGCAGATCTTGCGCAAGAGCAATTAATGCAGGCTCGTCGTCTAGGGCAACCCCTTGATTTCTTGCATGATAGCCAAGCACACGGTACAGCGCACCGGAATCCAAAAGATGCCACCCCAAGCGGATTGCCACCCGCCGGGCCACCGTGCCTTTGCCGGAGGATACCGGCCCATCAATGGTTAAAATCGGGGTCATTTCACCTCCAGCTTCAGGCCTGCATGGGTCGCCAACTGGGCGAACCCGGGGAAGCTGGTGGCCACGTTGGCACAATCATGAATAGTAATGGGGCCAGTGGCGCGTAGAGCCGCCATGGCAAAGCTCATGGCGATGCGGTGGTCACCATGGGACTGCACCTCCCCACCGCCAAACTCACCACCGGTAATACGAATACCGTCATCAAACACTTGGTGACTCACACCCAACGCAGCAAGGCCATCGGCCATCACCTGAATACGATCGGATTCTTTCACCCGCAGCTCTTCTGCTCCGCGCAAAATGGTGTCGCCCTGAGCGCAGGCCGCGGCGATGAAAATGGCCGGAAATTCATCAATGGCCAAAGGCACCAGCGCCTCGGGGATCTCAATACCCTTAAGCGGAGCAGCATTAACCACCAGGTCGGCCACCGGCTCACCACCTGCATCGCGCTGGTTTTCCAAGCGAATATCCGCGCCCATCAGCTTGAGAATATCGATTACACCGGTCCGGGTAGGGTTGATCCCCACGTGCGGTAGCGTCACTTCACTATTAGCGGCAATGGAAGCGCCCACCAGGAAAAAGGCGGCAGAGGAGATATCCGCGGGCACCTCCAATTTGCCCGCAGTGAGCTTGCCGCCACCGGACAGTGCACTGGTGGCGCCGTCTCGACGCACTTCATAACCAAAACCACCCAGCATGCGTTCAGTGTGATCACGGGTAGGCGCCGGTTCCGTTACTGATGTTTCGCCATCAGCATAGAGCCCGCCCAATAGCACCGCTGATTTCACTTGAGCAGACGCCATGGGCAAGTCGTAATGGAAGCCTTTAAGGGACTGGCCACCACGAATACGCACTGGCGGGCGACCGTCTGTACCAGTGGTAATCTGAGCCCCCATTTCGCGTAATGGCTTGGCTACTCTCTCCATGGGGCGCTTGGACAGGGACGCATCCCCGGTCAACTCCACATCAAAGGACTGCCCCGCCAGCAAGCCGGTAAGTAACCGCATGGAGGTGCCTGAGTTACCCATGTACAAGGCTTTCTCGGGGGCTTTGAGACCATGCAGGCCCACACCATGGATAGTGACCTGGCCGTTATGGGGCCCCTCAATCACTACCCCCATGTCACGGAAAGCTTGCAAGGTGGCAAGCGCATCCTCCCCTTCCAGGAACCCTTCCACCTGAGTAACGCCTTCTGCCAGCGAACCAAGCATGATGGAGCGATGGGACATGGATTTATCGCCCGGCACACGCAGGCGCCCCTGCAATTGACCACCGGGGGCCACCACAAAAGTGGGATTGGTTGTGGCGTGAGTATTGTCTGTCATGGTTGTGTCGTCACCTACACTCTGAACACTATGGGCGCGGGTATAAGAGGTACGCCCGTTCATTGCCAAAAAATGGGCCCGCGCCGTATTGGCCCGGGTCATGATGCCCATCAGGGCATCAGAATCTTCGTTTTCTACTGCCTGACGGAAGCGATCGATGCCATCGCTGAACTGTCCCAGCGCCTGCAGCAAAGCCGCCTTGTTTTCACGAAAAATGTCATGCCACATCACCGGATCGGAGCTGGCAATACGGGTGAAGTCGCGAAAACCGCCGGCAGCATAGCGGAAGATCTCCGTGGAATCTCCCTGCCTGGCCAGCGTATCCACCAGAGAAAACGCCAGCAGATGCGGTAGATGGCTAGTTTCCGCCAACACCTGATCATGATAATCAGGAGCCATTTGCAACACTTCCGCCCCCATGCCCGTCCACAGGGCGCGCACTCTGGCGGTAGCTGCCGGGTCGGTGGCGTCGGTGGGGGTCAGGATCACCCGGTGATCGCGGTACAACTTCGCATCGGCCGCGCTTACGCCGCTTTTTTCCTTGCCTGCAATGGGGTGTCCTGGCACAAAGCGGGCGTAGTGGGCGCCCAGAGCATCGCGGGCCGCATTGACCACGTTGCCTTTCACGCTACCCCCATCGGTGACGATAACTCCGTTCGACAGCCCCGGCTTCAATGCCGACAGCACCGTACCCATGGCGGATACTGGGGTAGAAACAAACACCAGATCGGCGCCGGCCACAGCCTCTGCCAAATCCTGGCTGCCGCTATCGACAATACCCAAAGCAATGCCTTGCTCTAGGGTACGGGCAGAACGAGAGCCCGCCACAATGGAACGCGCCAGGCCATTTTCCCGGGCTGCGGCGGCGAAGGAGCCACCAATCAGGCCAAGGCCAATCACCGCAATACGATTAAACAAAGGCTCAGGCATCACGGCATTCCCGTTTCTCTACAGGAACGCGTTTCGGGGTACCAACCACGTTGTGAGCCGCCATGCCCGGTACGGTTGGCGTCCTGAACGGCGCCTCTACAAGGGACCCCAAAAAAGGTTGGGGCCTATTCATTCGCCATTTCCTTGAGCACATGTTTCAACGCATCAAGGAAGCGCTCATTTTCACGACTGGTACCCACGGTGACGCGAAGGTGGTTGGGCATGCCGTAGCCACCCAAGGGCCGCACAATGACGCCTTGTTTGAGCAAACCTTGATAGATCGGCATGGCTTCTCGCCCACAATCAAAAGCAATAAAGTTGGCCACTGAAGGAATCCGCTCAAGATTCAGTGTCAACAAGCCTTCCGCGATCTGTACCAAACCACTGGTATTTTCACTGCGTGAGTTTTCCAGATGATCTTCGTCAGACAACGCCGCTTGCGCTGCCACCATGGCCGGCGTATTCACGTTGAACGGTTGACGGATACGATTGAGCACATCGGCGATCTGCGGGTTGGATACCCCATAGCCCACACGCAAACCCGCAAGGCCATGAATTTTAGAGAAGGTTCGCGTTACCACCAGGTTTGGGTATTTTTGCAACCGATCGATGCCGTTTGGGTAATGGCTTTCTTCCACGTATTCAAAATACGCTTCATCCAACACCACAATCACACGCTCAGGAATGCGCGATAAAAATTCATCCAGCGCATGGGCGTTGAACCAAGTACCGGTGGGGTTGTTCGGATTCGCAACGAACATTACGCGGGTACGTTCAGTGACGGCGTCAGCCATTGCCGCCAGATCATGGCCATAAAGATTCGAGCAGACCTGTACCGGTTTGGCGCTACAGCCCAGCGTTACCAAAGGATAAATGGCAAAGGCATATTCGGAAAAAATCGCCTCATCACCGGGCTGCAAATAGGCGCGGGCAATCAGCTCCAATATATCGTTGGAACCATTCCCCAGCGTCAGCTGGTTGCTCGCCACACCCAACGTTTCCGATAACGCGGCTTTCAAGGAGAACCCGGCTCCATCAGGATACAGATGCAGATCATCCAGATGGCGCAGCGCATGCAGCGCTTTATGGCTAGGGCCCAGCGGATTTTCATTGCTCGCCAGCTTGACGATATCGGTCACGCCCAGCTCCCGCTCCAGCTCGGCAATGGGCTTGCCGGGCTCATAGGGCTTGAGTTGCTGAACACCGCTGTTGGCGAGTTTGATGTAGTCACAGGTCATTGTTGACTCCTTGAACTGTGGGAGCGGTCGCCCGACCACGAAAGCGCACCCAGGCCAACAATCATGGGCGAACGACGGCTCCCACCGGGATTACGGTGCCAAAGGGCAGGTTACAACACCGCCTTGGGGTACGAACCCAGCAGCTTGATGGTGTTGCCGGCGGCTTCTAGTTTATCCAGCACCGCCTGCAAGGTGTCATCTTCTTTGTGGCCTTCGCAATCCACAAAGAACACATAGCTCCAGTTGGCGGTGCGAGAGGGTCGAGACTCCAGGCGAGTCAGGTTGATGCCCTCATCCCGGAAAGGTGACAAGACCTCATAGAGCAGCCCTGGGCGATTCTTGCCACTGATCATCAGGCTGGTTTTGTCACAGCCTGAGGGCGGAGTGTCTTGACGCCCAATGATGATGAACCGGGTAGTGTTGTCCGGGCGATCTTCGATATTGCGCTGCACCGCAGTAAGCCCATACAGCTCTTCCGCCATTTCCCCAGCGATGGCCAAGGCATTCCACTCGTCTTTCAAGCGGCGCGCAGCCTCTGCGTTAGAGCTAACAGCAATACGCTCCACGCCGGGCATATGGGCGTCCAGCCACTGGCGACACTGGGCTAAAGTTTGCTGGTGGGAATAGACCCGCGTCACCTTATCCTGGCGGGTATGCTCCCCGGCCAGTAGGTGATGATGAATGCGTAACTCCACTTCACCACAGATTTTCAGGCTGGAGGTCATGAAGGTATCCAGGGTGTGATTCACCACCCCTTCGGTGGAGTTTTCCACAGGCACCACACCGTAGTTGGCCGCACCGGACTCCACTTCGCGGAACACTTCATCGATGGCAGCCAGCGGGAGGCTTTCTACCGCATGGCCAAAGTGCTTAAGCGCCGCCTGCTGGGTAAACGTGCCTTCCGGTCCAAGAAACGCGACCTTCATGCGTTGTTCAAGTGCCAAGCATGCGCTCATCACTTCACGGAAAAAACGCGCCATGGTTTCGCCATCCAGCGGCCCCTGATTACGCTCTTTCACCCGGCGCAGCACCTGAGCTTCACGCTCTGGGCGATAGAAAACCGGGTTCGGGTCCGTGGCCGTCTTCACTTCCGCCACCTTATGGGCCAAGGCCGCGCGTTGGTTGAGCAGGTCCTGAAGCTTCTGGTCCAGCTCATCAATTTCGTTACGCAAGTCGTCCAAGGTATTGGTCATATTGACCTCGCAAGCACGCGGCGCCCTTCCCGCAACACGCGAATAAGCGTGGGAGCGTTGATTACGATCTGGCGCCGACCGTTCAAATTCATTGTTTTACCCACCTTCCAAACAATCACTGTGCTTCGCGACGGCACCAACACATCAAGCAGGGCGTGGTGCGTGCTACATGAAGCGCTTAAGCGTTCTTCTTTTCAAACTCTGCCATGAAGTCGATCAGTGCATCCACCGCCGCTTCGGGCACTGCATTGTAGATGCTGGCGCGCATGCCTCCCACGCTACGGTGGCCTTTGAGGTTCAACAGCCCAGCCGCCTGAGCCTGATCCAAAAATGGCTTGTCGAGGCGATCATCTGCCAGAACAAAAGGCACATTCATACGACTGCGGCTGATCACCTCTACCGGATTACTATAAAGGCCGCTGTGATCAATAAAATGGTACAGCTTTTCCGCCTTACGCTGATTGATTTCGCCCATGTTACCCACACCGCCCTGCTTTTTAAGCCAGGAGAACACCAAGCCAGACAAGTACCAAGCAAAGGTCGGCGGTGTGTTGTACATGCTGTCATTGTCCGCATGGGTCTGGTAATTGAGCATGGCCGGAACATTGTTTGCTGCCTTGCCAAGCAAATCCTTACGAATAACCACCAGAGTAAGGCCGGCGGGGCCAATATTCTTCTGCGCGCCAGCGTAGATCAGCCCATATTGATTCACATCTATCGGACGAGAAAGGATAGTGGAGCTCATGTCCGCTACCAGTGGGGTATCCCCCACTTGCGGTACAAAGCTGTATTCCAGACCACCGATCGTTTCATTCGGGCAATAATGCACATAGGCCGGATTATCAGAGAGATTCCAGCTTTCCTGGGGCGGCACCGTGGAGAAGTTAGTGTCTTCGCTGCTGGCAGCCACATTGATGTTGCCGTAGCGCCCAGCTTCCTTGATGGCCTTTTTGGACCACTGTCCGGTGTTGATATAATCCGCCGTTTCCCCATCGCCTAACAAATTCATAGGCACCATGGCGAACTGACTGGACGCCCCGCCCTGCAGAAATAGCACAGCGTAATCATCGCTGATGCCCATCAGGTCGCGTAGGTCTTTTTCGGCTTGCTCGGCAATCTCTACAAAAACGTTATCGCGATGGCTCATTTCCATAATGGAAAGACCCAGACCCCGATAATCCAGCATTTCCTGCTGGGCTTGTTCGAGTACTGCCTGCGGCAATGCCGCCGGACCTGCGCAGAAGTTATAGGCGCGGGACATGCATATTTCTCCGTGACTGAATTAAAAGTACAAAACCGGTTAATCAAAGAAGCCCGGTAACACCGGGCTTGGGTATAACAACAAAGCAGGTTTAAAGCCGCGCAAGAGCCCCTTTCAAGATGCAAACCCTCCTTTGAATGAGAAGATTCGCGCCTCAAATGGTGCTCCTACAGACTCATTCCTCGGCGTCGTCCGAAGCGTCTGATTTCGGCGCTTCTGGGGTTGCTTCACCGTCCAGCACCTCATCGGCTTCGCCGTCCTCTTCTTCGACACCTTCCAGCTCAGGAATAGTAGCCAGACCGCACAATGCCTCGCCATCGGCCAAGCGAATCAAGCGAACACCCTGAGTGTTACGACCAGACGTACTCACCTGATTTACACCGGTACGCACCAAGGTGCCCTGGTTAGAAATCAGCATGATGTCTTCTTCGCCAAACACCTGAGTGGCGCCCACCAGCTCACCGTTTCGCTCGTTGATCACCATGGCAATCACACCTTGGCCGCCACGCCCCTTGGTGGGATAGTCAGTGAGCGGGGTACGCTTGCCATAACCGTGCTCAGAGGCGGTAAGAATCTGGCCATTTTCTTCCGGCACAATCAGGGAAATAACGTCCACCCCTTCGGCCAGCTTGATACCCCGCACACCACGAGCCAGACGGCTCATAACACGCACTTTGGACTGATGGAAACGCACGGCTTTACCGTTGCGGGCAACCAGCATGATGTCTTCGTGGCCTTGAGTAATGGCCACGTTCACCAGATGTTCGCCTTCCTGCAATTTCACCGCAATCAAACCGGAGCTGCGTGGACGGGCAAAGTTGGCCAGGGCGGTCCGCTTAACGATACCGCTGGACGTGGCCATGAAGATAAAGGGTCCAGGAACGGTATCAGTCACCGCCTCGACTTCACCCTCAACCTCAACCTCAACATCACTATCTGTCTCGTCTTCGATTACGTCAGCGGCGTCATCTACATCAACAATGTCTTCTTCGCCACCGGCTTTCTGCTGGCGCACCATGTCGGCATCCAGACGCAAAATAGCGGTAATACGTTCGTCAGCACCCAATGCCGGCAGCAGGTTAACAATTGGTTTGCCACGCGATGCCCGGCCCCCCTGAGGCAACTCAAAGGTACGCAACCAGAACACCTTGCCCGCATTGGTAAACAGCAACAGGGTATCGTGGGTGCCGGCTACCAGCAGGTGCTCCACATAATCCTGATCTTTTAGCTGGCCCGCAGACTTGCCACGACCACCACGCTTCTGAGCACGGTAGGTGTCGATGGGCTGCATTTTGGCATAACCACCGTTGGACAGGGTCACCACCACGGTTTCTTCAGCAATCAGGTCTTCCATGCTGAAGTCCTGACGGGACGCAACGATCTCGGAACGGCGCTCGTCAGCGTATTCTTCACGGACCGCCTGTAGTTCTTCGCGGATCACTTCCATGAGACGCTCGGGGTTACCGAGAATCTTCAGCAGTTCAGCGATCTGCTCCAGCAGCTCCTGATAGTCATTGATCAGTTTTTCCCGTTCCAGACCGGTCAGCTTCTGCAAGCGCAGGTCCAAAATCGCCTGGGCCTGTTCCGGGCTCAGGTGATAAAGGCCATCAACCAGGCCATATTGTTCATCCAGGCCATCCGGGCGCGCCGCGTTTTCACCACCGGCACGCTCCAACATTTGCAGCACGTCACCGGGCTTCCAGCCCTTGTCCAACAGCTTGGCCTTGGCTTCAGCGCCGCTGGGTGAGGCCTTGATCAGCTCGATAACCGGATCAATATTGCTCAGGGCAACCGCCAGGCCTTCCAGCAGGTGAGCCTTTTCGCGGGCTTTACGTAATTCATAAACGGTTCGACGAGTCACCACTTCCCTGCGGTGACGGATAAAGGCATCCAGCAGTTCACGCAGGTTAAGAATCTTCGGCTGGCCATCTACCAAGGCCACAGTATTGATACCGAATACCGACTCCATCTGGGTCTGTTGGTACAGATTATTAAGCACTACCTCGGCATTTTCGCCACGGCGCAGCTCAATCACGATGCGCATACCTTCTTTATCAGACTCGTCGCGCAGTTCAGTGATGCCTTCGATTTTCTTGTCTTTCACCAGCTCGGCGATCTTCTCGATCAGCCGCGCCTTATTCACCTGATAAGGGATCTCAGTGACGATAATGGCTTCTTTACCGCTCTTGTCGGTGGCTTCAATTTCCGCACGAGCGCGCATATAAACGCGGCCCCGACCGGTACGGTAAGCCTGCACGATTCCCGCACGGCCATTAATAATGCCGGCAGTGGGAAAGTCTGGACCCTTGATGTATTCCATCAAGTCATCCGGAGTGAGGCTATCGTCATCAATCAGTGCCAAACAGCCATCCACCACTTCGCCCAGGTTATGGGGCGGAATGTTGGTGGCCATGCCCACAGCAATACCGGAAGAGCCGTTGACCAACAGGTTAGGCACTCGGGTGGGCATCACATCGGGGATACGTTCCGTGCCGTCGTAGTTGTCGACGAAATCCACGGTTTCCTTGTCCAGATCCGCCAGCAGTTCATGGGCGATCTTGGCCATGCGCACTTCGGTGTAACGCATGGCAGCAGCGGAATCACCATCGATGGAACCAAAGTTACCTTGGCCATCCACCAGCATGTAGCGCAGGGAAAAAGGCTGCGCCATCCGCACGATGGTGTCGTATACCGCTGAATCACCGTGGGGGTGGTATTTACCAATCACGTCACCAACCACACGGGCCGATTTCTTGTAGGCCTTATTCCAATCGTTATTCAGCTCGTGCATGGCGAACAGCACGCGGCGATGCACCGGCTTGAGGCCATCGCGCACATCCGGCAACGCCCGCCCAACGATTACGCTCATGGCGTAATCTAGGTATGACTGCTTGAGTTCGTCTTCGATGTTGACCGGGGTAACTTCTCTGGCGAGATCCGTCATAGCGATCCTTACTATCCACAAGGTGTTGGGAAAGCCCCTGCGGCTTCCCCAAGCCGGCCCATTTTCGGGCCGATTTCACGGGGTGCCCATGGCCACCCGTGCAGTCTGTTCTTATAGGCCGAGGTATTTCGGGGGACATTCGCCCTGCCCGACTCCACTGCCATTGCGAATTCCGATCTATAAAGCCCGGAAAAGCCCGGGATGATAGCACAGCTGGAGGGTATCGGCGCCATCTCTGCGTCGAAGCTCGCAAGATGGCGCCCCTTGCCAACATGCAAACAGTTTACCGTCACGCAGTCAGGGCAAGATCCACCGCGACACGCTATACTGCGGCGCACAATTCGGGGGTTACTGCCCCCAGTTCGAGCAAGGAGTTATGCATGAGCGACAATCAGGCTGACCTGATCGTCCACGCCCGCTGGATTGCCCCTGTGGCCCCGCAGGAAGCGGTGCTGGAGAACCATGCCGTGGTGGTCAAAGACGGTCGCATTGCCGACCTGCTCCCCAGCGCCCTGGCTAACGTAAAGTGGCAAAGCGAAGAGCAACAGCACCTGGGTGATCACCTGCTAATCCCAGGCTTGGTCAATGCCCATACCCACGCGGCCATGAACTTGCTACGCGGCATCGCCGATGACCTGCCGCTAATGACTTGGCTGGAAAAACATATCTGGCCCGCCGAAGGCCGCTTTGTCAGTGAAACCTTTGTCTACGACGGTACCCGGCTCGCCGCAGCAGAAATGATCCGTTCCGGCACCACTTGCTTTGCCGATATGTATTTCTTCCCCGCCCATGCCGCCCGCGCCACGGTTGAAGCCGGCCTGCGCGCCAGCCTGTTCTGCCCGCTGCTGGACTTCCCCACCCCTATGGGCTCCGGGCCGGAGGAGTATTTGCGCTTGGCCACCGACGCCATGGATGAATGGCAACATGAGCCGCGCATCCAGATCGGCTTTGGCCCCCATGCCCCCTATACGGTGTCCGATGGACCTCTGCAGAAAGTACTCACCCTCGCCGAAGAGTTGGACGTACCAATAATGATGCACGTGCACGAAACAGCCGGGGAGATCCAGATGGAGGTGCGCAACACTGGCGAGCGCCCCCTGACCCGGCTGCATAATCTGGGCTTGCTATCACCGCGCCTGCTGGCCGTTCACATGACCCAACTCACCGATGAAGAAATCGCTTTGGTGGCACAAACCGGCACCCACGTTGTGCATTGCCCGGAATCCAACCTGAAACTGGCCAGTGGCTTCGCGCCGGTTGAGAAACTACGCAAAGCCAATATTAACGTAGCGCTAGGCACCGACGGGGCCGCCAGCAATAATGATCTGGACATGCTGGGTGAAGCCCGCACCGCCGCTTTTTTAACCAAGGGCGTTAGCCTGCAGGCGGATGCGCAACCGGCCATGGAAACACTCAAAATGGCCACTCTGAATGGCGCCAAAGCATTGGGTCGAGATAACGAAATCGGCTCGTTGGAAATCGGTAAGCAGGCGGATATGGTGGCTGTGGATTTGAACCGACTGGAGACCCAGCCGGTCTATGACCCAGTGGCCCAGTTGATTTACGCTGCCACCCGCGACCAGATCACCCACACGTGGGTGGGCGGGCGCTGCCTGATGGATAACCGCCAGCTAACCACACTCAACGAAGCCCTGATCCTCAAGAATGCCCAGCAGTGGCAAGAAAAAATCGCCGGAGCCGACCGTGACTGAACAGCAAACCCACACCCCGAACGTAGACGCCGGCGAAATCGCCAAGTTCAACGCCCTGGCTGAGCAGTGGTGGGACCCCAATTCCCAATTCCGCCCGCTGCACGACATTAATCCGTTGCGCCTGAACTATATCGACGAGCGCGTCAGCCTGCCGGGCAAAAAAGTCATTGATATCGGCTGCGGTGGCGGCCTGCTTTCCGAAGGCATGGCCCGACGCGGCGCAGAAGTAACCGGCATCGACATGGGCGAAGCCCCGCTGGCGGTCGCCCGCATTCACGCAGAACACGCCGGCGTAGCGGTGGAATACCTGCAAACCCCGGCGGAACAGATCGCCGAACAGCGCGCCGGCCAGTATGACGTGGTCACCTGCCTGGAAATGCTCGAACACGTACCGGATCCTTCCTCGGTGATTCGCGCCTGCGCCACCCTGGTGAAACCCGGCGGGCAAGTCTTTTTCAGCACCATCAACCGCAATCCCAAGGCGTTCATGTTTGCCATTGTCGGCGCGGAATATGTGCTGCGCCTGCTACCGCGCGGCACCCACGAATACGCCAAACTGATTAAACCCTCCGAGCTGGCTGGCTGGGCCCGCGATGCGGGGCTGGATGTACAAGACACCGCCGGGATGGTTTATAACCCGCTCACCCAGGTTTACAAACTGAATCGGGATGTATCGGTGAATTACTTGATGCACGCCCGCAAGGGCGACTGATTGCCTGCGGGAGCCAATAATGGAACGCCTTGAAGCCGTTTATTTCGATTTGGATGGCACCCTTATCGATACCGCCCCGGACTTTTATACGGCACTCAATACATTGCTGGAAAAGCATAGTCGCCCCACAGTGAGCTACTCTGCGGTGCGCGCTAATGTATCCAATGGCGCGCGCGCGCTCACCGAACTCGGTTTTGGTGTTGGCCCCGACGATGCAAGCTTTGCTCTGTTGCTGAACGAACTGCTCAATGCCTACGAACAGCATCTGGCCGTGGATACGGTATTGTTCCCAGGCTTGGAGGACGTGCTCGACTGGCTGGACGCTCAGCAACTGCCCTGGGGTATCGTCACCAACAAACCCGACCGCTTTACCGGCCCCGTACTGGAAGGGCTCAAGCTGCACCAACGCGTTGGCCCGGTGATTTGCCCGGAGCACGTCAAGCAACGCAAACCCGACCCGGAAGGCCTATTGATTGCCGCCAACGCCGACCAGGTAAAACCCGCACATTGCCTGTATGTGGGCGATCACCTGCGCGACATTCAAGCTGGCAAGAATGCGGGCATGGCCACCGCCGTTGCCGCTTTTGGTTACATCGATGCAGACGACGACCCTCGTGGCTGGCAGGCAGATTATTACCTGGAAGACGGCAGCGACCTGCTGCCGCTTTTGCAGAAACTCTATACATAAAACGCGGACTAAACTAATCATAGGGCAGCACTAGAACGGCAATTAAGGCAGATGCCCGCTCCACCTTACGGTTAGTTACAGCACCTAAGTCAGGCCACGGGCTTGGCGAAAGCGACACAGGAACCTCCATGACTGATATCCAACAACAAGCCCTCAATTACCAATGCGCTGAAGACACCTTCAAAGGTCGTATTATCCTCGTCACTGGTGCAGGCGCCGGCATCGGCCGCAGCGCCGCGCTGGCCCTGGCAGCCCATGGCGCCACGGTCATTCTGCTAGGCCGCACCCAGGAAAAACTGGAAGCGGTGTACGATGAAATCAAAGCCGCGGGTGGCCCGGAGCCCGCGCTGGCGCCGGTGAATCTAACGGTCGCTCGCCCGGAAGATTTTCAGGAACTGGCCGGGCTTTTTGACAAAGAGTTCGGGCGACTGGATGGCATCTTGCACAACGCATCCATGCTCGGCGACATTACGCCTATGGATCGTTATGCCACTGGCACCTGGGATTCGGTCATGCAAACCAATGTGAATAGCGCTTTCTATCTAACCCAAGCCATGTTGCCGTTGCTGCGCGCCAGCGACGATGCTCGCCTGCTATTTACATCCTCCAGCGTGGGGCGCAAAGGCCGTGCTTTCTGGGGTGCCTATGCGGTCTCCAAGGCGGCCACTGAAAACCTAGCCCAAGTGCTGGCGGAAGAACTGGAAAACACCAGCAACATTCGCGTCAACACCGTTAACCCTGGCGGTACGCGCACCGACATGCGCGCCATGGCCTACCCCGGCGAAGACCCTCTCACATTGAAGCCCCCCGCCGACATCATGGCCCCCTATCTGTTCTTGTTGGGCCCGGATAGCCGAAACGTCACCGGCGCATCTATCGATGCTCAACCGAAGTAACAACGGCAAGTTCAAAGTAGAACGGTCAACGTTGGAAAGAGGCAATCACGTCAGCAGCGTGTTGGTACGGTTCAATGCTCGCGGCTAAATGCAGCGCGGGCATTGTCCTGAATATCCCCTTAACCCTTTACCCCGTTTGAAATTTGCACTTTTTGGCACTTTCAGTACGTTCAACGCGTCCCACCTTTGACCGTTTCCCCACAGCTTGCCGTAACGCGGTCACCCACTGCGCCAAAGCCCTCCTTTCTATGCTCGTCACGTGCTATCTCTATAGGCTATAAAACAATCACAACAGTTCTTGCCGTGACAACCTGCCGCATTTTTCAAAAACACACAGTCCTGTTACCGCAAGGTTGCTTATAACAACAACTCGGCCTGGAGATCCCCATGCACATCCGACTTTCTGTTTTTTTTTGTTCTTAGCCTACTATGTGCCACCCTGAGCGCCACCACGCTGACCAACGCACAGAAAGAACAATTACGAGGACTGCTGCCCGGCGTCACGCTCAACGACAACACCCTTGAAAAGCTGGAAGACATTTTTTATACCCGTGAAATGCCGGTTCGCAGCCGGCTCAAAGCCATCAGCCAAATGGTGGGCTTGGACCAAATGCCCGCTGGCAGCGCACTGAAACGCACCATCTGCATTTGGGATATTGGCGGGCGCAATGGGCCGGTGTTTAATGTCGCCATGGAGCAACGAGCACTGGCCATCGAGTACGGCATCAATTTGGACATGGTGCCTTACACCAACGAAACGGTGATGGTGGAAGAGCTCAAGGCCGGCCTCTGTGACGCGGCCTTGATGAGCGGCATGCGCGCACGCCAGTTCAACCTTTACAGCGGCAGCGTCGATGCCATTGGTGCCGTTCCCAGCGACCAGCATATGCAAACCCTTCTACAGGTCCTCGCCCATCCCAAACAGGCTGGTCATATGGTGCAAGGGGATTACGTAGTAATGGGCATCTACCCTGCCGGTGCCGCCCATATTTTTGTCAACGATCGCAGCATCAGTTCACTGGCCAAGGCCGCCGGCCACCGCGTAGCGGTGTTGGATTATGATCAGACCCAAGCGCAAATGGTCGCCGCCATTGGCGCAACACCGATTGCCACCGACATCGTTTCCGCACCTAACAAATTCAATAATGGGCAAATCGATATTTTGCCCGCCCCATTAGTGGCATATGAACTTCTTGAGCTTTATAAAGGCATGAGTCCAGATGGCGGCATCGTCGACTACCCACTGACGCAGCTTTCCATGCAGCTCATCGGAAGACTGGATAAATTCCCCAACGAAGTAGCGCAACTGATACGCGAAGCATCATTCGAGGCCTATCCAACGGTTATAAAGCGCGTCGAACAGGAAACCAAACGGGTACCCGAGCGTTGGATGATTCATATCCCAGAGAAAGACAAACAAGAATACGAAGTCATGATGCAGGATGCTCGCGACGCGCTACGCGAACAAGGCTATTACAGTGGCGACATGTTGACGTTGCAGCGCAAGATCCGCTGCAAGTTCAACCCAGCTCGCTCTGAGTGCAGCATCAGCCAATAGGTGAGCGACAACACTTACTGGAAACCCTGCGCGCCCTGACTTTCGGAAAGCTTTGTACAATTGTCATACAACAGGTAAAACTTCGCCACACGGCGAAATGCTATAAACGCCCCCATTGAATGACACAGGAATCGTCATGGGGACGTTTAGGTATCTATGCTCAGCACTGCTGTTGGTTGCTGCAACCCATAGCAGTGCTCTGGCACTGACCGATAAACAAAAAACACAACTCAAGCAGGCCCGACAATCCATGGGGCTTGCCGACGGTGAAATGCTGAAAAGGCACATATGCCTTTGGGATTTATCCGGGCGTTCCGGGCCGATATATAATGGCGCCACCAATTTACGCATAGATTTGTTGCGCTATAATATTGATATCAGTCTAGAAGCCTTCACTAATGAAGGTGTGTTGGTTGCCTCTTTGAAAAACGGTCACTGTGATGCCGCGCTAATGAGCGGGTTCCGGGCTCGTCATTTTAACCGTTTCACCGGCAGCATTGATGCACTGGGCGCCCTGCCTACACTGGAGCATGTAAACGTTTTACTGCGCACCCTTGCTCACCCACAACTGGCCGAAAAAATGGCCAGCAATAAGTATCAGACCCTAGCCATTACGCCTGCTGGAGCGGCCTACCTTTTCGTCAATGATCGGGCGCTCAACTCCCTTTCAAAAGTAGCAGGAAAAAAAGTTGCGGTGCTAGATTTCGATCCTGGTCAATCCAAATTGGTTACCCATATCGGTGCCACCCCCGTCGCCAGCACTCTCGCTACTGCTCCCAGTCAATTCAATAATGGCAGTGTTGATGTGTTACCCGCCCCGTTGATTGCCTATCAAGCCCTAGAACTTTACAAAGGCATGGAGCCCAATGGCGGCATCGTGGACTACCCCATCGTACAATTGACCGCGCAACTGATCGCTCATGCAGATCGCTTCCCCCCCGCCTTTTCGGCATTGATTCGTGAAATTGCAACAGACAGTTTCCAAGCGGTACAAAGCACGCTGAAAAAAGAAGCGGATCGCATTCCCTCTCACTGGTGGATTTCACTTCCCGAAGACGAAAAGCAGAACTACAACAGCTTGATGCGCGATGCACGTATCAAGCTACGCGATAGCGAATATTATGACCCCACCATGTTGAACATCATGAAACGTATTCGTTGCAGCCTAGAAGCGGGTCGCCCCGAATGCAGCCAAAGCATTGAGTAATAAACAACATATCTTTTGCTCATCTCTCCCCCGAGCCGGCCAAGCTAATGAGCGACACTGCCAGTATAGCTGTAGACCACAGCGCCTTATGGCAACAACAAACGATAATAGCCATGGAGGCTATCGTGAGATTTTTTCGTTACTTTTTTCTTTCTTTTCTACTAGTCGGCAGCGCATTTCTTCACGCCAATGAAGCCTTTGATCTGACGCCGGCCCAACGGGCCGAACTAGAGCGCTTTGCCCCCGGTGTGGAATTTACACCGGAACTGGCGGCCACATTGCGTGCGATAGCCTATGACCAGAACCGCAGTCTGGATGAACGGATCAAAGCCATGCAGAAAGCTGCGGGATTCAGTCTGGGCGAGCCCCTCAAACGTCGAATTTGCATCTGGGATATTGGCGGTCGCTCCGGGCCAATTTTCAAGGCAGCTGAGGACCAGCGTACCCGGCTACGGCAATATGGTGTGGATCTTCATATCGAGCCCTACACCAAAGAAAGCGTAGCAGCCGAAGATCTCAAAGCCGGCCTCTGTGATGCAGCGCTGATTACAGGGTTACGGGGCCGCCAATTCAACAAATATACCGGCACCATCGATGCCATTGGCGCCCTGCCAACCCAAGAGCACATGCACATCCTTCTGCAAGCCCTTGCCAGCCCGAAAAGCGCGGACAAGATGATCAGCGGTGAGTATGTCATACTCGGCGTTGCACCGGCTGGTGGCGCTTATATTTTCGTCAATGACAAGAACATTAACACTCTAGCCAAAGCTGCAGGGAAGCGCGTGGCCGTGCTCGACTATGATCCCACACAAGCGGAAATGGTTTCACAGATTGGCGCGACGCCAATTGCATCGGATATCGTTTCAGCACCGAATAAATTCAACAACGGCGTGGTTGACGTTATCGTCGCACCACTACTCGCCTACGAATTACTGGAACTGTACAAAGGAATGGGGCCGAATGGCGGTATCATTGATTACCCGCTGGCTCAAATCACCATGCAGCTGATCGGTCGCAAAGACAAATTCCCGAATGAAGTAGCACAGCTGGTGCGCGAAGAATTCTACAAAAGCTACCCTCTAATCATGGAACGACTGAATCTTGAAGCCGTCAAAGTGCCAGAACGCTGGATGATCCAGATTCCGCCAGAAGATAAAAAAGAATATCAAATGATGATGCAGGAAGCGCGTCTACGGCTACGCCAAAAAGGCTACTATGATGCCAACATGCTGACCCTGCAACGCAAGGTTCGTTGCAAGCTCGACGCCACCCGAGCGGAATGCAGTAATCCGGTGGAATAAACGCAGAAATAAGCCACAAACTACAACGCGTAGCCAAAAGCCCTGCCACACGGTTATCACGCTACCCGCGGCTTCAATTCAAGAGTTCAAACCCAAAATTCTAAAAGGAAAACGAAGACACTTTCCTCGTTCTCCTTTTCTATCTTCTTTGCTGCTAACGGCTAATTCTAATGTAAAAATCCGCCTGGTATTTCCTCTATGGAACCAAACATATCGACCCGGTTATCACTGAACATGTCCATTTCCGGGGCCAACACCTGCACATAACGATCAAAATAGAGAAACTGCTTTAGCAATAAAGCGAACTCCCGCGGGAATCGAATACCATGCCCCTCACCAATTTTCACGATATCTACCAGCAGGCTGTTCACTTCCTTGTCGTTACGGTCTGCCTGCATCAGCGCAGAAGGATCCACCTGGCCCAACGCTCCCTGCAATCCTTCAATATCCCGCGCCAACGCTGCAACATCTACTTCGTCACGAGTCATTCCGATCACGACCATGGCTTCCGCCATCTTTCGCACATCCCCACGACCAATGGCATCAAAGAAAGCCGCCATACCATTCCAGGCTTCACGACGAATACGCCCGACGATGCCAAAATCAATAAATCCGACTCGGCCATCCTCTAGCAGCATTAAATTACCCGCATGAACATCTGCATGGAAGAAGTCACACATCATAAGGCTAGAAAACCACGTGTTCAGCGCAGAAATCAACGTACCCGCCGGATCGTCGGTATACTTTTTTAGTACATTCATATCCGTTAGAGGGACGCCAAAAAAACGCTCCATGGTCAGGACTTTACCCGTGGTATGTGACATAACGGGTTCTGGCGCTATGGCCTGAGTGTTACCGGTATTGCGCAGGAAAACATTAAACGCTTTAAGATTGCCCGCTTCTTTTATGAAATCGCACTCTTCCAGCATGCCCGCCTGTAACTCTTCAATGACCCCCGAAATAGCAGAACGCGACAACCCCGGCGCCAACCGTTCAGTAAGTCTTGCCGCGAAGTACAAGAAATTGAAATCTGTAAGCAAAACATTCTTTACACCCGGGCGTTGAACCTTAATTACCACATCGCGACCATCCTTCAATTTTGCCGCGTGCACTTGTGCAATTGACGCACTGGCTAATGGTTTAGGGTCCACAAATTCATAAAGCGTCTCCAGGCTGGAGCCTAGCTCGGCTTCAACAGTATCCCGAATGTAATGAAAAGGTAGGGGGGGAGTCCTGTCGAGACAGCGTTGAAACTCCTCGACATACTCTTCAGGGAAAATTGATGGGGAACTGGCAATAAATTGGCCTAATTTAATGTATGTCGTCCCTAAAGATTCGAAGGTGGCACGCAGCAAAGCCGGGATTGGCGGGCGATCACCGAGCGCCCAGCCCAGCCCATGGCGCCCCACTACACCCAACGTTTCGAGTATTCGTAGTCCGCCCCGTGCCGTATTCAGTGCCAGGGAAAGGCCACTGCGTTCGCCCTCCAGCCAGGCCCGCATATCTTTGACGTCACTGTGATCACTCATAATAAAGTCGTATCTATTTTATGAAGTACATGATTTATCGGATAGAAACCATGATATAGCAAATTTATTGTTTGTAATTGCTTGAAGGATTTTTTGTAATTGCCGCTTGTGTCAAACGGCTGACTTTCGTACCTTTGACGACCCTATTTTGAGAACAAAAACAAGGAGCTTACGAATGGGTTCTCTTTCCATGAAAAAAATGCTACGACATTCCGGTCTGGCCTTGGTAGGAAGCGCCATCCTAGCTCTGCAAGGCTGCGGTGTTGTCTACAAGGCTACCGGTGATGTTTTGGTCAGCTTCGGCCGATCCGAAATGTTGCCCTACATGATGACCTATGATGACGTACGTATGGCATGCGTCACCGGCGAAGCACAGACACCTCTGTTGATGTCTTTCGAGCGTGTTGGATCCGACCCCAGCAAACTGGGCGCCATGGTCTTCACCGTTGCCGCCACCTGCGCCGAGCAAATTGCTCTTGATGCTGAACTGCGCTACATGCGTTCAGTCAAAGATGGCCGAGTCAGCGAAGCACAAGATGCACGCATCGAGCAGAAACGCTGGTCTGCCATTGCCGCAAATCGCCAGTACAAAGCTTACAACTACATGATGCAAGCCTTCGGCGAAGTCAAGGACGGTGAATGTCCTAACATGAATAACGATTTTGACGAAATGGTCTGGCTGGTCGGTAACATTTCCGGTGTTCAATCCCTGCTTAACGACGGCGCTTCCGACGGCGCAGTAGGCGTACCTCGTGATATCGCAGCCAAAGTTGAACGCAACATGAAATGCTTGGATAACGATCAGTGGTGGGGCGTACCGCGCGGTACCCGTGCTGCAGTATGGAACCTGCTACCAATGCTAGCACCACCGAACGCTGATGCATGGGCCGAGCTGGAAGCCTCAGCCAAGGCAGGGTTCGACAGCGGCATTCGTTTGGGCAGCGCCCTGTATGCCATGAGCGCTTTCAGCAAAGGCAACGATGAGCGTCTGCGCCAAGCCATCCGTGATTACGCAGCAAATGATGAAGGCCTGAATCCAGACTACGCTATGCTAGACGCCATCGCTGGCTTTATTATCCAAGGTATTTCGGACCGTGAATGGACTGAAAACACCGGTAAGCGTACACCTATAGGCGGCACTGGCACTTTCTGGGATGACACAGCCTCGTCTGGCCCCGCTATTGATATCAACGATTTGCTATAAGCCATCTAGCGGCCTTCGGGCCGCTTTTAACGCGTTAAACAGTTAAAGAAGTAACCAGGAGACTATCATGCGCTATGTTAAGGCATTCACTGCGGTCGCCACTGCCGCTCTGGCATTGACGTTCACCCCCGTCCAAGCCGCCGAAAAGCGCACTATGTGCGTATTTGACATCATTGGCGCGAATGGCGATATCTACAACATCATGAAGGACTATAAGACCGCGGCGCTGAACTGGGGCGTGGACTTTGAACTCAAGCCCTACACAGATGAAAAAATCGCATCTGAAGACCTGAAAGCCGGCCAATGTGATGCCGCCGTCCTAACCGGTATCCGCGGCCGTCAGTTCAACAATTACACTGGCAGCCTGGATTCCATTGGCTCCATCCCTAGCTATGACGCTATGCGCACCGTGATTACAGTGCTAACCAGCGAGAGCCCATCCATCAATGCAAAGTTGGTTTCCGGCCCTTATGAAGTAGGTGGCGTCGCCCCTATGGGAGCAGCCTACCTGTTCGTTAAAGACAGCACTATCGACACCGTAAGCGAATTGTCTGGCAAGTCCATCGCGGTACTGGAATACGATTCGGCTCAAGCAAACATGGCCTCCCGCGTAGGTATGTCACCGGTTATGTCTGACATTTCCAACTTCTCTAGCCGGTTTAATAATGGTTCCGTTGATGTCTGCTTTGCCCCCATTGCTGCGTACTCTGCCTTGGAATTGTACAAAGGCATGCAGCCTGACGGCGGCATCGTCGATTACGTACTCGGTCAGTTGACCGCACAAGTCATTCTGAAAAAGGACAAGTTCCCTGCTGATTTTGCTGCACAGTCACGCAAATACATGCTCGGTCAGTTTGACCGCGCCATGCGTGTCATTGAGAACGCCAACAGCGAAGTTAACAAGAAGTGGTGGATTCGTATTCCTGAGGCGGACAGGCTCCGTTACGACGAAATGATGCGTGACGCTCGCATCGCCCTCACCAAAGACGGCGTCTACAATAAAGACATGATGGGTCTGCTACGTAAAGTACGCTGTAAACACGAACCATCACGCGCAGAGTGCGTTAACCCTGTTGAATAAAAAGTTCAACTGAACGGGGCCAACTGGCCCCGTCCTTCATTAACAACTCACATTCTGTCACCCGTTCCCATGGGTGATCAGGTAAGAAAAAATGTTTACATCGCCCTAAAAAGGCGGGGGCAAAAGCGCTACCCTCCCCCCCAAAGCGCCCCCCCCCCCTCCGTAGCTCAGGCGGTATAACAATAACCGGGTGCACAATGGACAAGCCTTCGTTAACTGTTGCAAACCGTTCCGTCGCGGAATGGCTATCCTCACTTCCTACCCTGATTCTTCTTCTGCTGACCATTTTTCTGGCTTCCGGCGAAGTAATTCACTCGCAGCTACTGAAGATCGGCGAGAATACCTGGGAGGGCTATTTCCTTTTGCGTGGCGCTGGAGTGGTGGAACAGCCCACCTGTAACCGTGATCCAGACCTGGATCAGGAGCTGGCAAAAGCCATTAAGCAGAAAAAACAGCAAATGGCTGACGATCCTCTAGCCTCCATCTTTGGAACCGACGTGGACGAAGCGGCCTTGCGTCAGTCCTTGGAATCTTCCAGGCATAACTGTCGCGGCAGATGGGAACGCTATGAGTTGATTCAGGACAAAGCCACCCCCGGCGTGATTGCCTTCCGTACCTTGGAAGGAGGCGTGGCCAAAGTGGTAACTACCCTGGGCAACTACAAGCGTCTACTGCTTTGTTTGCTGGTAATGATCTGTGCCGCGACCGCCACATTAACGCGCCACCACATTTCGCTACGTCCTGCTCATACACGTAAAGACCACTTTGTTTCTAGCTTGGGCCAGCTCGCCGCCAACATAATGCTACTCCTCTCTGCTTGGCTATACCGAGGCGAAGAAATCAGCGCCATTGCCGACGGAGTTCAGGTCAATCACTTTTACTTGCACCAGTTCTGGATTGCAGGCTTCCTGCTGCTCTCTTTCGCTGCTTTCTACCAGCTGATTCGCCCGCCCAAAGACCTTGAGGAAGGAGGTACTTGGGGCAAGGCAATGTTGACCATCCCGCTATACAGCTTCATGTGCCTTACCGCTGGCGCACAATTTATCAGCCAAGGCTACTACCACGGGATTAGCGTTTATCTTGGCATGATGATGGAACTGTCCACCCTGTTCCTGAGCTTGGCACTGTATATCTGGATCGGCATGCTGCTGCGTCAAACCAAGATGGCTCACCTAGTTTTCGACGTGCTACGTCCTTGGAAAATGTCACCGGAGTTGATGTGTTTTGTGGTGCTTGCTGTTGCAGCGGTTCCTACAGCCTACACTGGCGCCTCCGGTATCTTCGTTATTGCTGCCGGTGCCACCATCTATAACGAGTTGGTTCGCGCTGGGGCTCGTAAACAACTTGCGCTGGCCGCCACCGCCATGTCTGGCTCCATGGGCGTGGTTTTACGTCCCTGCCTGCTGGTCGTGATCATCGCCGCTTTGAACAATAGCGTGACCACAGATGAGCTATTCACTTCCGGCCTGAAAATCTTTGGTTTGTCGCTGTTCCTGTTCTTCATTTACAGCCAATTTGCCCGTACTGCTCCGGCACGCATTGCTCCGTTCTCTGAAGCAGTACCGCAAAGCTTGAAACGTCTCATCCCTCTACTGCCCTATGTGATTATCATGGGGACCGTAGTGGTGTTCTTCCGTGATCTACTCGACACCGAGTTAAACGAAAACTACGCACCCATTATCCTGCCGGTAATGCTGCTAGCCATTCTGGCCTACGAGAAACTGAGCACAAAATCCCTGCACGTTTTCACGATCGTCCTGTTGCCCCTTTTGATCTACTCCTGCTACAACCTGTGGGGCATCAACAATGCGCTAGACGCTGGTGCTATTCCTACCGGCACCTCCGCTGAGGAATTGAACGATCTGTTTTGGGGACTTTTCTGGCGTAATGCTATTCTCGGCGCTTGTCTGGCAATTTATTACCTTGTAAAAACACCGGATATGGACCCGCATTACCAACCAGAGCCCGGTGTGGGTGAGAAGATGGAAAGCTCATTGCGGTTTGCCACTAACGAAACCACCGGGCACATTGGCGCGTTGCTGATGCTGATGGCTCTATCGGTAAGCGTCGGCGGTATCATCGAGCGTTCCGGGGTCATGGAAATGCTGCCTGAGACGTTCCCGAGTATCTGGGTAGCCATGACACTGCTGGTGGTCACCATGGTGATTATCGGCATGATTATGGACCCCTATGGCGCAGTAATTTTGGTGAACGCAACCCTTGCACAAATTGCCTTCGATAATGGGATTGACCCACTACACTTCTGGATGATTACCCTGGTAGCTTTTGAGCTGGGTTATCTATCACCTCCAGTGGCGCTAAACCACTTGCTAACAAGGCAAGTAGTGGGAGACGAAGAAGTGGAATCCGCAAAAGTGCCGGATGGCAACTTCTACCGTCGCTATGAGAAGTTCCTACTGCCTATTGCGGTGATGCTGACCGCACTGCTGCTGGTATCTTACGTACCGCTGATGTCGGACTCGCTCCACGAGTTCCTGTTCCAGAAAATTCAGGCTGGCGCCCATTAACCCGCCAAACTGAACATGAAAAGGGCCCAATCGGGCCCTTTTTTATTTCAGCAACAAAAACTATTTAACTGGAAAAAGAAGCCCCTACTAACCAGACATATTTACCCGCTTCTCACCCCGCCAGTTTCCTATCGTTCCGCAATAACGAATACTGTAAAGTATCTGGAGATTTCAGGGAGATAGCGGATGAGTAAAACCCAAGAAAACCGGCCTTCACGAAAAACCGAAGGCCTTCCCAAAACGGCCAAACCCGCCTTGTTATTCTTGCTATTCTTGTTCGGGGTGGTTGCCACCATAGCCACCGCCGCTTACGTTGTTGACAGAATGATTTACGGATAAGTCACATGGCTACAAAAATTGACAACCGACGCCACCCCCGAATCAACCGTGAAGAGAACTTGTCTCTCACCTTGTTACCGGCAGGATCAAGTTCCTTAGACCCGGAAGATCGCCTCTATCTAACCTCTCACGACATTTCCCTAGCGGGTATCAGCGTGGAGCTACCCTCACCAATCAAGCCCGATACGGATGTGGAGCTCTGGGTTGCTCTGCTGGAAAACTACGGCACCTACCATCTTTACGGCACTATCGCTTGGTGCGCAGCACCTGAAGGCCATCTTCTCGCCGGAATAGCTTTGAACCTGGAGCGCGCCGACGGACGTTTATGGGCGGCTCACTTCGACTCAACAGGACATTTTAGTGACTGACCGTCCAGGGCCAGGACGACCAGTCATTTTACTGTAGGGAGCCCCCTCACCTGTTTCAGTGAAAGCAACCCCAAGCACGACCGCAGGGCATTAAACGCTAGCCCTAGCCTATGACAAGTCTGCCTTGGCAAAAGCCGTACATGACCACAAACGCAGAAAAAAGAAACCCTAGGCAGGGTAGGAGAAAGATAACAAAGCGCGAGCACCGACTCTCGCAGCGCACCATTTAGAAACGCTGCAAGACAACAAACATTAGAGCTTTTCCGGAAAATGTTCGCTTAACAAACCCGCAAGCCGATCAAGGCGTTTACGCCGCTTTGCCATCCCGAACACATTCATTAGGCGGGTTGCCCAAGTCATTGCGGTCGCTAAAGTGTCGCCGCCGCGACGGGGAATCACATGCACATGCACATGGGGCACATGCTGATTGGCTTCGCGGCCATCATTAACCACCACATTATGCGCCTTTACGGCAAGCCCGGCCCGTTTCTGCGCCACAATCGTCCGCCGGGCCAGATCCATCAACCGATGCGTCACCGCAGCATCCAACCCTTCCAGCAAGGATTCATGCTGGCGAGGAATCACCAAACAATGGGCTTCACGGATCGGGAACAAATCCAGAATCACCAGCGCCAAATCATCTTCATAGACCACGCTGGCGGGCAAAGTCCCCGCCTGAATCTGACAAAAGATACACTCGCTCATTGCTGAGCCAGCATAGCCGCTTGTTTGCGCCGCTGCCGCCACAGCTCTAATGCAGCCACCACCAGCGCCACCAGCAACATCGCCACCAATGGGCCACCGGCGCGCCAAAGGCTCACATTATCCTGAGCCAGGCCGTCAAACAAACTCACCACCCAAGCCGGAGCCCATTCGTCATGCCGCGCCGATACGGACCATGGTGTGAGCAACAGGGCAGTTAGCAGAGTTCGCAGCGGCACCTTAGCCCAGCGGCTCAGAGGGCGTGTTAGCCACCACCAAACGAACAAGACACCGATACTGCCCAGCAAATAGGCAAACCAACCCCATAAATATGCTTGTGTTGTCACAACGTCTCCCACTCATGTTATTGAACCCACCGGCAAGTCACCGCCTACATCAGTCGATCCAGTGAACAATATGCTCTTCCCAATCATCTTCCCGCACAAGTTGCTCTGACACCACCCGCCCCGCGACGCTAATCCCCGCTTGCCTCACGCTGTCAGCATTGTTGCTGAGCAACGGATGCCAAGCGGGTAACGGCTTACCTTTTGCACGTAAACGGTATGCACAGGTGGGTGGCAACCAATTCGTATCCCTAGCAATGCTCTCAGTGACACGAATGCAATCCGGAACCCGCTTAAAACGCTCTTCATACACACGACATTGGCATTGCTTGCTATCCAGAAAGCGGCACGCCAGATTGGTAAACGCTAACTCGCCACTGTCTTCATCTTCCAGTTTTACAAGACAACAACGGCCACAATTATCACACAGCGCTTCCCACTCGCGGACATTGAGGTCGCTCAGCGGGAGAGTCCAGAACTGACCCCGCAGCGGCAGCGTCGTATCAGGCATCATGTCGAACCGGTTTATCCGGGTGGCCATCAGCCATGAACAGGTCTTCATCCGGCGGTGGTGGCATTTGCAAGTAAAAACCCTGCTCGCGGATTTTCTCCATGACCTGCTCCACATCCGCGCGTGCTAATGGGCGCGTCGGGTTCAGAATCATATCAGTCACGTGCTCGGCATGACCAAACTGCCCCATCAATATCTCGGGCACCTCTTTAAGCCCTTTTTGCCGATCCACATACAAATACATGCCACTTTTGCGGCGGCTCTTATAGATCGAACAAAACAATTTGCCTTTCAGCACTCCCTCACTCACTACAGCAACTCCAGCAGAGGTTGGGTGACAACATCATTACGCCAGCCGGTCAACGGTTCCGGCACCCTCTCCGGGTGGCGGATCAGGGCTTCCAGCCAACGGCGACGCATCAATACGTCGGGCTTCATATTCAACTCTTCGGCAATAATCGCAACCCGGCTACGCAGGGTTTTGGCAAGTTTCTTCTGTGCCATATCCGGCGGCCCCGGCAACGGATCGGGGGGAGTCTGCCCTCGGGCCTGTTCAATCAATGCCAACAACGCATCTCCGTCGCGACGAATCTGTTTGGGATGAAAGCCCAAGTCCGCGAGCAAGCCTCTGTCGGTACGATTGGTACGGGCCAAGTCCAGCAACTGGGCATCTTTTAACACAAAGCTTTTGGGCAGATCTCGCTCCCGAGCCATCTGATCACGCCACGGCGCCAGTGCTGCCAATACCGCCAAGCTTTCGCCCTGCAGCAAGCCCGCGCCTTTCACGTTACGCCAAGCGTCTTGCGGCAGCACTTGGCTGCTAGCCTGCTTCAGCAAACGAGCGCATTCTTCTTCCCACCAAGCGCGGCGGCCCAAGCCATCGAGTCGCTCGGCGAGAATCCCCGCCACTTCCGGGAGATATTTTACGTCATCTTCCGCGTAGTGAAGTTGCTCATCGCTTAATGGCCGTTTCAGCCAATTTGTTCGCGTGGCCCCTTTCGGAAGATCAACACCCAACAGCATTTGAACCACTTTCTGGTAACCCCACTGCATATCTTCGCCGCTCAGTGCAGCGGCAATCTGGGTGTCTTCAATGGCCGCCGGGTACTGGCCAGTAAACGTAGCAATTGCTTCCAAGTCTTCGGAACAAGCATGCATCACCAAGGTATGATTCTGAAATACTGGCAACAAAGTAGGCCCATCAACCTCGGTAGTATCAATAAGTCGAATGCGCACACCATCATGGACTTGCACCAGTGCCAATTGTGGCCAGAAGGTGCGCTCACGCATGAATTCCGTGTCCAGGTATAGCCGACTACCTGCCGCCAGGCTTGCCTGCCATTCGCTGATCTCTTTGTTATCTTCGCACCAGAGATACGCCATCTTTTTGCCTTTTCCGGGAATGTAAAAGCCCTAACATACGGCTTTCTCGGATCTTTGCTGCCGTAAGAGAAGGGCAAAATAACCTGCAAAATACACACAAAGCAGGCACCTTCGGCGGCAACAACAGAATTTGCGACGATTATACGGCCTGTGGCGCTCAATTTCCCGGCACATTTCTGCTACTCTTTGCGCCGCATTGAAATCGCACAGGATGACGCTAATGAGCACGAAACTGGTACTGGTCCGCCACGGCCAGAGCGTATGGAACAAGGAAAATCGCTTCACAGGCTGGAAAGATGTTGATCTTACCGAGCAAGGCCGCGAAGAAGCCCGCACCGCAGGCGAACTACTGAAAGAGGCCGGGTTTGAATTTGACCTGGCTTATACCTCGGTGCTCAAGCGTGCGATCCGCACCCTGTGGAGCATTCTGGATAACATGGACCAGATGTGGATCCCTGTTATCCGTGACTACCGCTTGAATGAACGCCACTACGGTGCCTTGCAGGGTTTGAATAAAGCGGAAACAGCCGCCAAATATGGCGACGACCAGGTACATATATGGCGCCGTAGCTACGATACGCCGCCACCGAAAATGGAACGTGACGATGAGCGCTACGCTGGCAACTTCCGAGTGTACAAGGACTTGAGTGAAGCTCAAATTCCTTTGTCAGAAAGTCTTAAAGACACGGTGGACCGTTTTATTCCTTACTTCGAAAGTGATATCAAACCGCAAATTCAAGCTGGGAAACAGGTTTTAATCTGCGCCCATGGCAATAGTCTGCGTGCGCTGGTGAAGTATCTCGGCGACATTTCTGACGAAGAAATCGTAAAGCTCAACATCCCTACTGGAGTGCCGATGGTTTATGAGCTGGACGACAATCTCAAACCCATTAAAAACTACTATTTGGGCGATGCCGAAGCTGCAGCGAAAGCGGCAGAAGCAGTCGCCAACCAAGGTAAGGCGTAAGCAGGCAAGCTAGGAGCCTGCCACAAAAAAGCCCCGCCAAACCCGGCGGGGCTTTTTTGTGCTTCATACCTTCGTCATCATACAAGCATAGCTTCTCACATTACTGCAGGCCTATTTGACCTTGCATACAGCCACGTTCATTGGCCATCTCCGCTGTGGCGCGCTGCTCGCCAGCGGGCCAGTATGCAGCGACTCCATCTTGATATGCCTTCGACCATTCTATGCTGGCGGCACTGTTGCAGATAACGCTCACACCTAGCCGGATGCACGACACAGCGCAGCGGTTCCAGTTGGCCAACGTTTCTGGCTAACTGATAGTGAAAATGCGGCTCAAACTGGTTCTCTACTTTTGCGCCAATATCGTCCTGCTGCCCAGAGTACCCTTCCCGCAGCATCAAATAACCTGACCTCCCGTGCCCTAATAAATCCTTTTGGTCGTAATAGCTCACTACAAACCATTACTGAAAAGCTTGACATGAAGGTCGCGCTCGCTACGGCAGCATTTGTTAGTGGCGGGCACAGCCGTTAATCGTATCCGCAACAAAGTGCGGGAAACCTTTGCAACTCAATACCTTGCCTGCCCCTGGAAAAAATTGTCCATTTACTTGGCTGCAGTGATCAATCCAGTTCCAGCAAAGCTTACCGAAAGTGCACCGAGTGCACCCGCCGCCAACACCAAACCTGATTACGATGGCGATTGGCCAGAATGCCCTTGAGCAAAAAATCAAAGGCATTGCGTTGACGGTTGACATCTCTACTATCGAGAAAATCACCCATCGGCAAACATACTAGTAATAACAAGCAGGGATACACTGATGAAGAAGCTGTTTACCGCCATTCTAGCCCTTTATGCCCTGTCTGCGCCTTTTAGCGCACAGGCAAACACCATCAAACGCAAAATCTGTGTATTTGATATTGTCGGCAATGTAGGCCCGATCATGAACGCCATGAGAGACTGGAAAGCCGCCGCGCGAGGCTGGGGCCTGGAAACAGAGCTGGTGCCCTATACCAACGAGGCCATTGTTGCTGAGGACCTGAAAGCCGGTATTTGCGATGCCTCTTTGATTACTGGCATTCGCGGTCGGGCATTCAATAAATATGCAGGGACAGTGGATTCCATTGGGGCCATTCCCACCATGGACCATATGAAAGTGCTGCTACAAGTACTTTCCCACCCCCAAAGCGCGGACAAACTATCCCAAGGGTCCTACCAAATTATGGGAATTGCGCCCGCTGGGGCCGCATTTGTTTTCGTGAATGACCGAGAAGTAAATTCTCTGGCTAAGGCTGCTGGCAAAAAGGTCGCGGTTCTAGAATACGATGAAACCCAAGCCAAACTCGTTTCCCAGGTCGGCGCTACACCCATCGCCTCAGACATCACCAACTTCTCCACCAAGTTCAACAATGGCGTTGTTGATATCATTGTTGCACCGCTGGTGGCCTACAGCGCTCTGGAATTGTACAAGGGCTTGAGCCCAGACGGTGGAATCATCAATTACCCACTGGTTCAGCTAACCTTCCAGTTAATTGCGAAGAAAGACCGGTTCCCAGCAGAAATGGCTCAAAAATCACGGGAATACTTCTATAATAACCTGCAACGGATTACCAGCCAGTTAGATAATGAGGCCAAGCATGTGGCCAAGCATTGGTGGGTAGAAATCCCCGATGCGGACAAAGCCGAATATGAAGTCATGATGCAGGAAGCCCGTGATCAACTTCGCGACGAAGGTTACTACGATCAGGACATGCTCACTCTTCTGCGCAAGGTTCGCTGCAAAATGGAAGCGACCCGTGCAGAGTGCAGCTGACAGTTAAAAATTGAAGCTTTTTTCGCTCTAAAGCAAAGAGGCCGCGTCCATAAAAATTAGACGCGGCCTCTTACGTTTAGCGCTTTTCTAAGCTGCAAGCTTGAAGCTTGAAGCTTGCCGTTTATAACCCCATCTGCTTTGCAATCACCTCATTCATGATCTCGTGGGTGCCGCCGCCGATAGAGAGAATCCGATTATCGCGGAATAGGCGCTCCACCACGGTGCCCCGCATGTATCCGCTGCCGCCAAATAGTTGTACCGCATCGTAGGTCACGCGATCAGCACAACGCGTTGCCACATTTTTGGCCATGGACACATCCAGCACGCAATTCTCGCCAGCTGCAATTTTGGCGGCAACCCGATAGGTAAACTCTGTGCTGGCTTTTACGTCCGTGGCCATTTCTGCCAACTTGTGCCGTGTTACTTGAAAGCCTGCCAGTGGCCGACCAAATGCCTCCCTTTCTTTCACATAGCGCAGAGCTTCATCCAGTGCCAGTTGAGCCGTGCTATTGGCAGTTACTGCCAGTACCAGTCGCTCCATCTGGAAATTGCTCATAATGCAGTAGAAGCCACCGTTTTCCGGACCAATAAGGTTTTCCGCCGGCACCCGGCAGTCTTCGAAAAATAGCTCAGCAGTATCAGACGCCCACCAGCCCATCTTTTTCAATTTGCGCCCAACGGTGAAGCCCGGGGTACCCTTTTCGATCAGCAACAGGCTGATACCGCCATAACCCTTGTCACCCGTGCGTACGGCTACGGTGTAATAATCGGCGCGCACCCCACTGGTAATAAAGGTTTTAGCTCCATTTACCACATAATGATCACCGTCACGTACCGCTCGAGTTTGCAGGTTGGCCACGTCAGACCCCCCGTTAGGCTCGGTAATCGCCAGCGCCGAAATCTTGTCTCCGTTGATTACCTCCGGAACGACCCGCTGCTTCATGGCCTCGCTGCCCCATTTCCAAACGGGGGGTAGGCCAATATCCAGTGAGCCCAAGCTCGCGCAAAGGCCGCCGGACGAGCACCGTACCAGCTCCTCGCAGGCAGCAACTTTCATGAAGATATCTTCACCGGTACCACCAAATTCTTCCGGTGCATTGATGCCAAGAATGCCTGCAGATGCCGCTTTCTTGTACAGCTCACGGGGAAATTCTCCCGCCTCCTCCCAATCGTCTACTTCCGGGAGAATCTCCCGTTCAACGAATTTGCGCACCGTATCGCGCACCATCTGATGGGTTTCATTGAAATAATTCAGGGCACTCACAGGGCCTCCTTGGATTTATTGATTACAAACAACCTAGCGCTTGCTTGGTTTTACCTTACCAGAAAGCCAGAGGAGGAAACCAGACGAATCCAATCGTTTTGATTTATCGATAAAGTGGAAAAATTAGGCGCTCAAGAAAGGGACCGAAACTTCAAGCATCAAAGGGCCTGCGACCTTTCAGAGCCTGTGCTAAGGTGGCGCCATCCACAAACTCCAACTCGCCCCCCATTGGCACCCCTTGAGCGATACGACTCACACCCACCCCGGCATCTTGAGCCAGGCCCAACACATAGTGCGCAGTGGCTTCGCCTTCCACCGTGGTGCCTGTGGCCAGTATCAATTCACTGATTTGCCCTTCATTAAGACGCTGCTCAAGCACATCTAACCCCAGCTCACGGGGGCCTATGCCATCCAGCGGCGACAACTCGCCCATCAGTACAAAATACTGGCCGCGGTATTCGCCTGATTGCTCAAAGGCCAACACATCTCCCGGGGTTGCCACAATACACACCAACGACGCATCTCGACGCGGATCTTCACACACCGGGCAAAGCGTCGATTGCGCATAATTGCGGCACCGTTCGCAATGCTGAACCCCATCCATAGCCGCATGGAGGGCATCGCCCAGGCGACGTCCAGATTCGCGTCCGCGGTCCAGCAACGCATAAGCCATACGCTGGGCCGAACGAGGCCCAACGCCGGGCAAGCAGGTAAAGGCATTGATAAGCTGGTCAACCAGCGGCGCGTGTTTCACAGTTTCGGGGTCTCGTCGCTGAACTTAGGGTTTGAAACCCGGTGGGAACGGAAAACCACCCGCCATGTTCTGCATGCTATCTTGCTGCTGCTTCTCGATCCGGCGCACCGCATCGTTCACCGCAGCGGCCAGCAAGTCTTCCAGCAATTCCTTGTCTTCACTCATTAGGCTTGGATCAATATCCACCCCTTTCACATCATGGCGGCCATTCATGGTGACTTTCACCAAGCCGGCACCGGACTCACCTACCACCTCAGCATTGGCGGCTTCGTCTTGCATTTTCTTCATTTTCTCTTGCATGGCCTGGGCCTGCTGCATGAGATTGTTAATATCGAAATCCATGGTTTACTCCCATATAACGCTTCAAGCAGCATCCAGCACGGACAAACCATGCTTTATCATCTCGCCTGTTGCGTGTCGCGTTCTTTATTCCACTCTCTCTTTCGGGGTGACACTCTCATCATCCAACCGACCGCCAAAGGTGGTGATCAACTGCTGCACCACCGGATCCGAATGCAAAGTGTCTTTAGCTTGGAGCAGCAATTCCTGCCGGCGAGCTTCGGCGATGACCTCAGGTGTCGCGCCCGGCTGCTGCTCAAATTCCACTTGAACCTGAATACGCCGCTGGAAGTAATTCCCCAGCGCCCCACTCAATTCTTCCAACCGCTCGCGGTTAACCAAGACCTGATGACCTGGGCTGATGCGCAGCGTCCAGACGCTTTCCTCGCGGCTGATCAGCACCGCATTGCGAGCGATATTGCGCACCGTGCCATCTACGTCCAGCCGCAACAACAACGCGGCCCACCAGGTGGCAACTTCCGCCTCATTGGTGGGCTCCGCGAGCGGCGCCAGAGGTTCTACTTCCTGCGTTGGCGCTTGATTAGGCTCTGGCTCAGCTTGCGGTTCACTCTGCGACGGCGCGACCGCGACAGCAAACGTTGATGGGCCAGGGCTTTCATCCCAAGGTGGCGCATCGTCCGCTGATGCTGCCTGCTCGGCAGCGGCCGGTGCAGCCCGTGTCGGCGAAGGCTCTGGTGCTGTAACAGGTGCAGAAGCCGATGTAGGTGTAGGCAGCGAGACCGGGGCCGGCGCAGCGGCAGGCGTTTTGTTCAACAGGGCACGCAAATCTGGCTTGTCGCCGGGCTCCTCCGACGACGCTACCGCTTTAGGCTTTTTTACTGAGGGGTTATCCCCTTGCACCAATACACCTTTGGGAGTGAACAACACCATGCGCAGCAATAGCATCTCCAAGGCTGCGCGGCTATCTGGGGCATCCTGCAGGTCACGGCGGCCACGTAGAGCCACGTCGTAATAAAGCTGAATCTGTTCTGCAGTAAGCGCTGCAGCGAGCTGCTGTTGCGTCTCATCGTAACTGCCTGGCACCGCTTGACACACCGCCAGTTGGTGCAGCTGGCTGATCAGCTCATCCAGCAATGCCAACTCACCAGGACAATGCTCGCTCACCGATGCTAATGCCTGCAGCACCCCACCCGGTTCCTGTTCGGCCAGCGCCACCAGCAGGGTAAGCACATGATTACGGTCCACGGTGCCCAGCATGGCGTTCACCGCCTCACTACTAAGCTGCTCACCGCCAAACGCAATAGCCTGATCCGTGAGACTCAACGCATCACGCATAGAGCCTTCAGCCGCCTTGCCCAACGAGAGCAGTGCAGGCTCATCGTAGCGAATCATTTCCTTGTCGAGCAGCGTTTTCAAATGCCCAGCAATCTGCTCTGCAGGCAAAGCCTTAAGACTAAATTGCAGGCAGCGGGACAACACCGTCACCGGCAGTTTCTGCGGATCTGTAGTGGCCAGCAGAAACTTCACATGGGGCGGGGGCTCTTCCAAAGTTTTCAGCAACGCATTGAAAGAATGGGCGGAAAGCATGTGCACCTCATCAATCAGGTACACTTTGTAGCGCCCTCGGGTCGGCGCGTATTGCACGTTATCCAGCAGTTCGCGGGTATCCTCCACCTTAGTGCGGCTGGCCGCATCCACTTCGATCAAGTCAACGAAACGGCCGTCGGTGATTTCCTGACAGGTAGGGCATACACCGCACGGCCGGGCACTAACACCCTGCTCACAGTTCAGGCATCGGGAAAGGATACGGGCAATAGTGGTTTTGCCCACCCCGCGGGTTCCGGTAAATAGATAGGCATGGTGGAGACGATCTTGGTCCAAGGCATGCATCAGGGCCCGTGAAACGTGCTCCTGCCCCACCAGTTCATCAAAGGTGCGGGGGCGGTATTTACGGGCAAGAACCTGGTAACTCATAGCACTCCAGCGGCTTTCTCGACCACGAAGAAAAAAGGATTGGAATCAAAAAGCTTATGCTAACGAAGTTCCCGAAAGGAGGACAGTACAAGAAGCGTGTTACGTAAAAGCGCGATGGGAGGGAGTACAGGAATTAGAGCGGTCTTCCCGCCAGCCGCACCCCGGCACACAAGTCCACTGCTACCGTTGCTCCCTTCCGGGCCTGGCGGGGTTCGCAGCTTATCGTTGCGGGGGGACCGACGGGTCGACCATAACGCGTTTGCAGCCTAGTAACCAAGTAGCCGCGAAACGAGCGCGCATTGTGGCGAAAGCCCACCGCTATTGCAAGAGCACGACCGGGGTTGGGCGTTCATCAGGCTAAAGCTTGAGCAGGCTGGCCCCAGTCGAGCCGCAAGGCTACACTTGAAAAAGCAAAGTAGGGTCCATCAGGCTCTATATCTAACCCCAGCGCGAACAGGGAGGCTTCATGGACAGCAATCCGACCATTCGCATTGCCATCAACGGTTTCGGCCGTATAGGACGCTGCCTAGTTAGGGCCCTCAGCGAACATCCAGCCCGGGAGCGTTTTGAACTTGTCGCCATCAACGATCTTGCCGATTTCAATGTACTCGCGCACCTGCTTGCCTTCGATACCACCCATGGTCGCTGGCCTTATCCTGTGCATTATGACGGCCAAACCATGGAAATTAATGGTCTCAGCGTGCCCTGCTACGCCATTGCCGATTTGGAAAAATTACCATGGCGTGAACTGGCTCCAGACTTAGTGTTCGAATGCAGCGGCCGCTACAAGCAACGAGCACAACTTCAACAGCACCTTGATGCTGGCGCTCGCCGGGTACTTGCAAGCTACCCGGTGGGCGACGCCGACGCCATGGTGGTTTATGGCGTCAACCACAAGATTCTTGATGACAATCAACGCATCGTTTCCAACGCCTCATGCACCACCAACTGTTTGGCTCCGCTGGTAGATGTACTGGACCGCAACTTCACGGTGAAACAGGGGCTAATGACCACGATCCACAGCTACACGAACGACCAGAACCTGGTAGACAAGGCCCACGGAGATTTATTGCGCGCCCGCGCCGCGGCAGTCAATATGATTCCAACCCGCACCGGCGCAGCTCAAGCCGTAGGAAAAGTGCTGCCTCACCTGGCCGGGCGACTGGACGGAATGGCGGTGCGAGTTCCCACCCTCAACGTATCATTGGTGGACCTGACATTGCTGCTGGAACAGCCCGCTACGGTGGAGGCGATTCATGACAGCCTGAACAATGCGGCCCACGGTGACCTGCAGGGGGTATTGGCCATGAACCATCTGGCCCTGGTTTCCAGTGACTTTAACCACCAACCCTACTCTTGCGTGGTCGACACTAACCACACACGGATATTGGAGCAACAATTAAAAGTGCTGGTCTGGTACGACAACGAGTGGGGCTTCAGCCACCGTATGCTGGATGTTGCGGCGTATTGGATGGAACGCTAGGCACAGACAGAGCCAGCCCGCATCGCCAAAAAGCAGCAGGCATGATGCGGGGACAGGTGACGGTTTATGGACGAGAGGCCGCGCAAGCCACCCAGCCATTACGCACCTAAACCATCATATGGTTACCCACATTCAATAAAGAAGGGGCTCCTTAGAGCCCCTTTGCCGTGTCACAAATTTGCGTCGACAATATGGCTGATTAATTACTTTTCGCAGGTGGCGACGCGCCCTCAACCGGGATCACACGGGGCTTTTTCTCTTCTGGCACCACGCGGGTCAAGGTCACGGTCAGCAAGCCATCTTCTAACCCAGCCGCTTCCACTTCCACGTGGTCAGCCAGCTTGAACGTCCGCTCAAAAGCCCGGCGGGCAATACCACGATGCAGCCAAGTACGTTCGCTATCGTCTTCCGTTTTCAAGTTACCGCGAATGCGAAGTTCATTTTCTTGCACGGTGATATCCAGGTCATTGCGCGCAAAGCCTGCCATCGCCATAACAATACGGTAGCGGCCATCGCTTTCACGGATAATATCGTACGGCGGGTAACCATTGGACTGGTCCGCACGCAACGCCGCGTCCAGCAATTCATCGAAACGATCAAAGCCAACAGAATGGCGAAACAATGGGGCAAGGGAAAATCCGGTATTCATCACACTATCCTCATTCCAATCTCACCAGCAGACCCCGCAGGCATCCGCTGGAAAACGGTTTAAAAATGGTTGATGTGACAAGGAGTCAAAAGCAGTCACTAAGACTGTCTGCATTACTCCAACCGGCCAGTTGTCACTGAATAAGAAAATGGGGCTCAGGGAGCCGCTTTCAAGGGGTTGGATGTTTTTTTGGCAAGCAACGCTGAGAAACCAAAACAGTGTCTCTGGCATTGTTATAATAGTGAATCAGGCCCGATGGCCAAAATGGGTGTCGAGGCGGCAAAAAACATCACGCTATCAACGTGCTGGGTCGAGCCTGTCGGCCGTGGTGTTATTGCAACGGAACCACCCAGCGATACTGTAACGTTCTCGAGTAGCTGCCAGGACTTCGTGGGGAATGTTCTCACTTAGGAACGCCACCAGCGTCCCTGCCCGAGGCTCCACTTCCGTGGCTACGCGGTTAGCATTCGCTTTGGGCCAGATACGCAAACGCCCCCCCCACTGACTTTGCCAACCTTCATTGAGATACAGCACCACCGACAAAAGCCGGCCGTTATTGCCATTAAAGGCATCTACATGTCGCTGATAAAAATCCCCCGGCCCATAGATGGCAAAATGAGACTCCAACTCAAATAACCCCATGAACAACTCACGATTCACAGCCAAACGCAGACTTTCCAGCCCTTCAAACAATTGACACTGAGCCAGCGAATCACCTTTTAACCAGCAGGTACGGTCGCTGCGTACCCGGGTGTCCTTCTGATGTTCTTGGCGACGACCAATGCCGGCAAGACGAAATTCACCATGCTGATCTTTGTAGCGCGCTTCTTCACGAAGAGCCCGCACCAAAGCAGCAGAAAAATAATTTGGCGCCACCGCATAGCCACGCCTAACCAAACCATCAATCAGGCCGTCTAAAAGGCTACCGCCCACACCACCCAACAAATCCGCATTATCGTGCACCGTCCGTGCCCTCTTAGCGTATGCGCAAACGCCGGGACCCGGCGGCAATGTTAATGCAGCGCGCCACTGGCGCCGGATTCAAAGTCATCCGGCCACAGCAACCAATCAGATTCCTGGCTTTCATCAAGCAGTTGCAACGTAGCATCCACCGTCGCTTGGACAAAATAAATAAACTGCTCAAAGGTCACCCCTTTGCGGCCCAACAACAAATCGCAGACCACAAGGCGTGGCAGGGAATCATCATTCACATCCAAAAACACCTTCACCGAGGGGTAAGCCATGTTCAGCCGGCCCAGCTCCGCCTGCACCGCAAATAAAGCCGCAGGGCGCACTTCCAATTCACTGGTCAACAGAATCCCGTCTTCTTCTACGAACAGGCGCGCGTCCACCACCCCTTCCCGTTCCTGTAGTTCGGACAAGTGCAGGGCATGACAGTGCTCACAGATATAGTGCTGAATATTGGCCTGCTGCAACCAGCGTTTAACTTGGTCAGCATCCGCGTTCACGACGCCTAACATGACATTCTCCTCAGGCTTACTGATTTGCAAGCCTCTTGACGGTCGCGAATCATCTGCCATTCGCCAAGAAAAATAAACAGCCATCGAAACACCACTTCAAGTCATTCACCCCTGCACTTTAGCGGATATGACGACTGTCCTTGGCTCATTGACTGAAAAAAACAACGCCACCGTTAGCCTTATACTCCAGTGACAACCTGCACCAGCGACCAAAGCCGTTATTCAGCGAGTATGTAAAGGCCGCAAACGCCCGAGGAGTCCAAGCAGATTGAGGTCCTCATAATTTCTACGGATAAAAACCTAATAAAGCTTCGATTAAAATAACCTAAAAAGATGACACCCTTCGACAATATTACCAGTAAAACATCTCATCTAGTATCGACCGTAACGCCCCGAGATAGATCTAACGCAACATTAGGCTGCTGACGAATATGCATCCGCCAAGCTCTCGCTTGCATAACGTTACATTAAGGCGGATATAGAAATACAACATCGTTTTCCTTTATCCGCCATACGACCTACAAGATGCATCTATTTTTATAACAAATACTTACATTTGCTGAAGCCTGTAGAGTAACCTCATCAAGTTTTTACAAAACTCCTTATTCAACAGATTGCGCAGCAACTACACAGCTCTCTACTATCAAACGGGTAAGACATCATAAAAAAACGAGGAGTGAGCCGTGTCTTTGCGCCATGCCATACTTGTCCTATTACAAGATCAGGAAGCCAGCGGTTACGACCTCGCTCGCGAATTTGCCAACAGTATCGGGCTAGTATGGAACGCCACCCACCAGCAGATCTATCTTGAGCTGGGTAAGCTCAACGATCAAAGCATGGTGAAATATCGCCATATTCCCCAAGATGGCAAACCAGACAAAAAACTATACCGGATCACGGATGAAGGGCGTGACGAGTTGACTCGTTGGCTTCGTAAACCCGCAGCTCCACCTCGAGTTCGTGACGCTTTTATGGTGAAGATTGCTGGCGGAAGCATGTCCGACAGCGCCACCATCATTCGAGAGCTAGACGACCAGACGGATCTACGGCGTGAGCGACTGAACACCTTTGAAGCCTTGGCCGCTAAACTGAATGACACCCATCAGGACCGTGACCTGTTCACTTACCTAACCCTGCGCCGTGGCATTCTGGACCAACAAACTTGGCTACGCTGGGCCGACGAAGTCCGTAGCGCCCTGGAAAAGCGCGAAGAGCAGGCTTCCTCCGTACCCACATCGGTGTAATGCCCCATAGTGCAACAGAGACGCTCGCCCGCCAACTGGGCTGGCTAGTACACGCTCCCGCTCTGTTGCGCTGCTCTCCATTTCTGGATGCCAGTATTCTACTGCAGCATGAATTGCAGGCGGACCCGGCATTACTACGCGCCGAGCGGCCGAACGATTACACGTTCACGCCGCGCCACGGCGTCTAGGATTACTCTTTGAGCATTGTAATCCGCGCCCCCTTTTTTAACCGCCCCCATGAGTAGAAGGTTAGCCCACCGGTAGTAGCTGGGTCGGGGGTACTCCGCCGATGACTGAATTCGGCCGTTCGTTATTGTATTGCCACAGCCACTGGGTCGCCGATATACGCGCTTATGATTTTAGGAGTAGCCTTTCACGTTGCGTAAATACATAAAGCACAGCCCGAATCTCCACTGTAGTGGTGAAGTGTTTTTGGCCACCGACTTTTGAGCATTGCTGTAGCTCTTTTCCGCCACATTCAGCGCTAGTTCATCGGCATGCTTGTGTGGTCTGAGACTGCTGTAGTAATCGAGCATATAGCCGGTCACAGATTGCTTCACTGCCGCAACATTGGGGGTAGCCAATCTCAGGCATCCATTCCGTTTTCAGTCTCCTGAAGAAGCGCTCTGTCGAGGCATTGTCCCAGCAATTACCTTGTCGACTGAGGCTCTGCGTCATCCGGTAACGTCAAAGCAACTGCCGGAACCCCAGGCTGGTGTACTAGCAACCTTAATCCGAGTGAAACAGAACGTCTTTGGGTGAACAGCCGCGAGATTCATAGGCTAGCATCAACGCCTTTTCTACCATGTCGGTGTTCGGGAAGAACGACAAGACCCTGCCCACCGGTTTACGAGGGAACTGCTCGATGACGACCGCCAGATAAGCTCAGCGGGCTCCCGTCCAGATATAGATAATATCCCCTACCTAGGCCTTGTTGGGCGCTCTTACATCGAACTCACAGTCGAACAGATTGGAAAAATATCCACGTGCGACTGATCGGCCTTCTTGTAGACGTGACTCGACGGTTGAGTGCTGACCAGCCCAAGCTCCTTCATTCGCCTGCGCGCTCAGCCCACAGTTTACGCACCCAATATTCCATCGTGGACTTGCCGACCCCCATAGCATCGCAGCCGCGTTCAAAGTGTAGCCCTGGTCGACCACAAGCTCCGCCGTCTCCAAACGAAACTCCGGGCTAAAAGTTCTTTTCTCCGTCATCATATCCACATGACTTTCTCTGTGAGAGATCATGCACTTAAAAACAGGTGGCCAAATTCGCTATGCCACTACAACCCTCAATGGCTAGGGAGCACCCAGCTAATGACGGTATTTATCTCCCTCCTCCAATATACGGTGACGGTATGGGCGTTTAAAAGCTGCGCGGACAAATTAGTTACTAGGCGAAGTTCTAGCTCACAACGCTCAGTATGAATTGACGATATTTTTACATCTAGGAAATCAAAATATCGCCCCACCGCTGGGTGCAGTGCTTTAAACAGGGCCTCCTTTGCTGAGAATACCACCGTAAAACCATATTCTATATTTACAAAGTTTCCGTGAATAAACTCTAAGTCCTCATGACTGAGAATACTTGGGCTCAAGAGGGCTCGATCGTCTGCTGAAATCACTTTTTCGACATCAATTCCAGGAGAAACAAGCGGTGCCTGAGCAGGACGAGGCATCATCATACAGAATGCACTGTCTCCATGATGACTGATTGAACCCAACACTGTCGGCGGCCACTGCGGCTCACGCCGCAAACCAATGCCAATAATCTCTGGCCTTAAATCTAATTGAATAAAAGCATTATGTGCTGCAATGCGTCCAGCAAGAAATTCGGCTTTGCGTGAGGCTGTCGCATTGCTTAGCGTGGCGGGAAGGGGAGTTTTGTAACGTGCAAAGAGGGCATCATGGTAATGCGCGACGTCAAAGCGGCAGTGATAGCAGGTGCCGGTAAAACCGCTGAGTGTAACGGTTTTACCAGCAGTAAAAAAATTCGATAGCCCCTGTGTTAATGGCTTAATCACGTCGCCGCCACTTGCGTGGATAGCGCTCAAGTATCAGCCGATAACGTGTTGGCATTGAGGTCGGAAGAATCGAGTAAGCCCCATTGTGTCAATAGATCTATCGCACATTGAACGCCATTTTCCTCGGCCACTTTTACTGCCAGTTTAGCGGCGGCGTTTTGCATCTCGGGTACACAAGCCATGTTGATCGCTGCGACTAATTTCTCAGCGGTGAGGTCTTTGCGTTTAATCATTTTGGGCGCCACACCATTTTGCTCAAGTCGCCAAGCCCAGAACGGTTGATCACCAAAAAATGGAATAACCACCGAAGGAATGCCCGCGCGAATGGTTGCGGCCGTGGTACCCGCTCCGCCATGATGAACCGCGACACAAACCTTGGGAAATAGCCAGTCATGCGGCGCAGCCTCAATAACTAAAATATTAGGATTATTATTGAACTTTGCTTTAAGCCCCCCCCATCCCGTCGCAATAATTGCTCTGCGTCCACTTTCTGCAACGGCTTCATAGATGAGGGCACTAAGATTATCGGTGTCGTCACTTAGCATACTGCCAAAGCCGATATATATTGGTTTGTCGCCAGTAGCGAGAAACTGCTCTAACTCCGCTGATGGCTGCCACTGTGATTCACCGTTTAAAAACCAATTTCCTGTCACTTGCACACTCGCGGGCCAGTGGCGTGATCGTGGAAGTAAAGCGGGACTGTAGCCGTAAAGAATCCTGCGGTCTTCTATCTTTTGTTGATAATACGGGCCATACCAAGGTAGTGCCGGCAGTTGAAGGGCTTTACGCACTGGACTGTAAGCTGCACTTAGCATACGCCATGTAATGACTCGCAAAAGGTGGTAAAGCCATTCGTTAACCCTGCCGTTACGTGGTTTGCTCGGTGGTGTCAGCATCATCGGCGGAATGTCAGGGCAAGGGGTTACTGGCTGCAAATGCGTTTCTACCGTCGGGATATTCAGTGCTTCGCCCAGAGAGTTCGCTAGCACCGCCATCATGCCATTGCCTAACAGTAAATCAGCATCTTTAGCGGCGGCCAACCCTTCTTCAGCCCAGTGTCGCCCCATATCCTTAAGATGCTTGCGCGCGGTGTTCATTAAGGTCAAGGGATTCAGGCCGCGTTGAATAGCACGCGGATCTTTAGCCATAAGTTCAAAGAAATCTGCGGTCAAGGGCGCATATCTCAGGCCGTGATTTATAACCAAGTCCTTACAGGTTTTACCACTGGCGATACAGACCTTATGGCCCGCAGCCTGCAATCCTAAACCCAGAGCGATAAAGGGCCTAACGTCACCCTGAGTGCCGATACTAAAGATGGTAATATTCATTAACAGCCTAAATATGGTAGTGATGTTTAAGCATAATTACTGCTCTTTTACAGCGCTAATAAGTGCCTCGCACTTGACACCTTGTACTGAGGTTTCACGGTAGTTCATTTGTACGCCACATTTTATGGCATAAGTGAGTCAGCGATTAAGGGGCCGGTTTTCGTTAGCGCAGGTGCGTCGAACATATCTTGGTGATGGCAGTCCACGTGATGAATCGTGAGTTTGCCAACATACTCTTGCCAAATATCAGCGCTATTGTGCAGTACATCGACCATGTCAGTTTCTACTGTTTCAGTTGCGGCAATAAACAGCATTGCAGCTTTGATTTTCCCTGGCGTGAACTGGCGGGAAATAACAAGATTATTTTCGATAATCAGCCTAACGCTCTCTATAATATTGCCATTACTTTGCTGCATTTCTTTCACAAAAGGGAGGTTGTGAATATCATATTCGCGGCACAACAAATCGCTTAAATTGGCCATACTTTCTTCGCCTTGAGGCAAAGAGTCCGAGGCCAAACCCATAAAAGTCAATGCACTTTGTACTAATTGTGCTTCGTCTGCTAACTGCGCTGGCTGCTGCACATAAGGGTAGGAATCCAACACTGCTAAATAACCTATTTCCTCGCCTTCAGCCTCTAGGAGTCGTGCGATTTCATGTGCCACTAATCCACCTAAGGACCAGCCCAATAGTTTATACGGCCCTGCTGGCTGCACGCGTCGCAGTTGTTCAATATATTCGCCAGCCATTTCTGTGATGCTTGTAGGTAAACCTAAACCTGCAGCCCCATGTTGTTGGGGTTCGGTGGCTAAACCTCGGGCTTGCACACCATAAAGCTGTTGTTCTTTATCGAGATAGCGGGTTAAACCGCTGTAGCTCCAACTTAAACCAATTACCGGATGGATACAAAACAGCGGGCTTGCGGTGCCAGAGGATTTAAGCGGTAACATCATGTCCAAGGGGTCAACAGATTGATGATGTTCTAATTGCGCAGCAAGTTCTGCGATTGTGCTGGCTTCAAAGATGGCGGCGAGAGGAATATCCTGAGTAAGCAACTCACGTAAACGCGATACCATTCTTGCAGCTGTTAGAGAGTCGCCGCCTAGGTCAAAAAAGCTATCGTGAATACCGATTCGTTCACGCCCAAAAATCTCACACCATAAAGCCGCGAGCTGTGTTTCTAGCGTTGTACGAGGTGCGACATAACCAAGAGAGGCTTGCCAGGTCGGCTCCGGCAGGGCGTTTCGATCTAACTTGCCATTAACGTTGGTGGGCAAGGTATCGACACACATAAACACCGATGGAATCATATAATCAGGTAAGCTTTGCGCTAAGCGCTTACGCAACACTGCAGTATCAACTATTGCGCTCTCTCCGGTGTCGAGCCTGCAGGGAACAAAGTGCGCGACTAACCTTTTCTCGCCGTCCGGATTTTCGCGAAGGGTGACAACGGCTTGTTTTACACCCTCGCAACGTTGAATATTTGATTCTACATCTTCAGCTTCTATACGAAAACCACGGATTTTAATTTGAAAATCATTACGGCCCAAATAATCTAATACACCGTCTGCGCGCCAACGAACTAAATCACCGGTTTTATATAAGCGACCAGCACCAAAGGGGTTTTCGATAAAACGCTCTGCGGTAAGTTCAGGCCGATGTAAATAGCCTTTTGCTAAACCAACACCGCCAATATACAGTTCCCCAATCGCTCCTAAGGGCACTGGCTGCATCTCTTGATCTAACACATATACTGTCGTGTTTTGGATCGGACGACCAATCGGCGGCGCGTCTAAATCGTCGCCATCTAACTTCATGATGGTAGACCAAATCGTAGTTTCAGTTGGGCCATAGAGATTAATAATAGGATGGCCTAATTTGCGCATTTTATGGGCGAGTTGCGCAGGCAATGCTTCCCCCCCCACCAAGGGCCGCACATTGCTAATTTGATCGGCATAATCTGCCAATAATGCTTGCCAGTGGGAAGGTGTCGCCTGCATTAGGTTAATTTTTTCATCGGCAATAAGCGCTGCAAGCTTTTCGGGATCTTTTGCAATCTCGCGACTTGCGATCACCACCTCAGCACCACTGATCAATGGCAAATATAATTCAAGAGCGGCAATATCAAATGCGACGGTCGTTAAAGCTAATAATTTATCATTGGCATGAACTTGCAGTTCATCCTGCATAGCTAACAAAAAATTCAATAACGCCCGGTGGCTGATTTCAACCCCTTTAGGGCGCCCAGTTGATCCAGATGTATATATAACATAGGCACTGGTGTTGCCGTGAATAGGTGCAGGGTTAATACTTGTTTCAGCTAAGCCAGTATCGACAGTATCTAAATTAAGTACAGCGACATCGTCTTTAAATAATGCACGGCTAATAGACGACGCAGATAAGATCAGCGTAGGCTTACCCTCACCCAATACCAATGCCAAGCGCTCTGCAGGCGCCGTCGGATCTAACGGCAAATAGGCGGCACCAGTTCTCATTATGGCGAGAAGAGCGATTGGCATAGATTCATCGCGGGGAAGAGCAACTGCAACAATGTCGCCGCTGCCAATGCCACGCTGGATTAAGGCGTGGCTTAACCTAACGACTTCACTCTGTAGTTGCTGGTAAGTGAGTTTTTTGTCACCACTTGTAAGAGCTATCGAATCCGGCGTTTTTATCGCTTGGCTATCAAATAGCGCCAGCAAATTAGTGTCTGGTAATGGCTTCTCAGTTTTATTCCAGTCATCTAAGATGCATTTTCTTTCAAATTCAGACAACAGGCTTATGTTTCCGATTGGTGCGCTAGGATCGTTAACAACCGAACTAATTAGCCGCACAAAACGGTCTCTGTGAGTATCTAAATCATGTTGAGAATACAGGGCGGGGTTAGCATCCAAATCAATACGCAAGCCCGCATGAGCACCACGATCATAGATAAAAACCGTTAAATCTTCGACGGTGCCGTTGGAAATATTATGGGCGAGGCACTGATGACCGCCAAATCGCAGGTCATAATCGAAGGGCTCTATATTCACGCCGACCCAAGAAATTTGCTGTCCTTGGCCTAGCAAGCCTAGCTCACGGCGCAAATCCTCATAGCGAAACATCTGATGTCGCAAAGCCTGCCTGACAGCTTTAGATACTTGCGCTGTTAAAGTGCTTAAATTGAGCTCAGCATTCATCGCCAAACGAATCGATACTGCATTGGCCATCATGCTCGGAATACTGCGCATATCACGATTGGGGCGAGCAGATACGGGCATACCAAATACCAAATCATCTGCGCCTGTCATCCGATATATATAGGCCGAAAACAAACCAATTAGTATCTGAGGCAAACTCGCCTTAGTGTCTTTTCCTAAATTACGCAGTGTATTGCTAGTGTCTATAGATAACTGAGCGGTGCTCCTGCGCATTCCCCCCGCGCGCACTGCATTGTGTCGGGTAAGCGACACCGGATCGGGTAATCCGCTAAGTTGATTTATCCAGTAATTACGATCACGCTCATACCGTGCAGACTCACGGTAGCGCTGCTCTTGCTCATGCTGAATGCGCAAAGGTAGAAATGGACTAGGACCAATGTCTCGATGCTCAAGTAAAGCATTATAAATCTCGGCGCATCGCCGTGAAATAATGCCGGCACTAAAACCATCAAGCACTAGGTGATGGCTACGTTGATACCAAAAATAACACTGCTCACTAATTTTAAAGAGTGCGCAAAACCACAGCGGGTCACAGGCATGATCAACAGGCCGATGGAGCTCATCCATCATCCATTTCTCTGCTTCAGACCTAGGATCAGTGGCCCCGCTCAAATCTATCACCGGAAACTCGCCTTTATAGCGATCTAGAATAATTTGCCTAGGACCGTCTGCTGTGTCGTGAATCTCGACTCGAGTAGTCTCAGCCTCTTGGGTAATTTGCTTAAGCGCGGCAATGAAAATATCGACTTTAATTTCACCAAGAATTTCACAATATTCCGCTATATTATATACCGCATCTTTAGGCCCAATTTGCTCACCAAACCATAAACCACGCTGTGCGCTGGCCAAAGGGAGGGATTTGACTTCCGGCGAGATAGATCCACCAAGGTTTGTGCAATCCTGTTGCTCATTGAACTTGTCTTCAGGCTGGGTGCCCCGTAATGAACCATTTGATGAATTAACAAGCGCTACCGTTGAGCTTGATTGAGCGGCTATACGTTTTTTCATTGACGTTGGTCTCGATAGCTGAGTATTTTCAATCGCAGATTCAAATCAGAAGCACACCACCCTTTAAGTGGCAATGACCTTGATATGCTTTCTCATTAAATCCGCTGGGGTTTTATAATTCAATATATTCCTGAATCTTCGATTAAACCTTCTGCGTTCTTTAGCCGCTTTTTTTTATTTTTTAACGTCCGTACTTTTTGGCCAGAACCGCCTCTTTAATTCGTTCGAATTTCATTCAAATGTAATAACCTCCCATTTTAACTGGAGCTAAAAGTAGAGGTTATGGGCCAAGGGCCATATTTTCCATTCATGGTTGTAAAGCCATCGCCACTGAGTTGCACAATCCTGAACATCAATAATTGAGTGGAAACTGTAGCGGCTTACCTGGCTGAATAAATGACAGTGTGATGCCATTCTTATCAGTCTAGGCTGCGAGTACACCACGGAGATATTCCCACCCATTGTCGCCACGCAATCGCTTGAGCTTACCTCGGCATTCAATCAGCCGATCCCGTGTTCTGATAACCCCCTCAGCGGACAAGGAGAAATCCACCTCTATACTCTGGCCTTATCGATTACATTCATCGGTCACGTTGAGCAACCGGTAACTGCGGCCATAGCCCAACTGGTCATGCATGAAGTTCGCCGACCACGTCTCGGTGATGCTCAGCCGGTACCGACAGTTCCTCAAGTTTCTCACGCTTGAGCCGCTTCTTAGGCTTGATTCGAAGGTTAAGCTCCAGCTCTCGGCAAATGCGGTACACCCGCTTGTGATTCCATGGAAAACCCTTCACGTTGCGCAAGTACAAGAAACATAGACCGAAGTTCCTGTTGCGCTGGTTGCGAGTTAACCGCAGCAGCCAATCGACGATGGCGGCATTTTCGTCGCTGAATCTGGCCTGATAACGGTAACCGCGTTCACTCATACTATAGGCCTCGCAGGCCACTAATCTTCCCCCGACAAAATAGACACGCTTCATTTCACGCTGCCATTCTCTCGTATTCTGCCGGGGCCACGTAGCCAATGCCAGAGTGCAACCTTTTCTGGTTATAAAACTGGTTGATGTAGCCACGCAGAACCGCTCGCAACTCTTGCTCATCCTTAAACGATACGCCATGGATCACTTCAGCTTTCATACTATGCAAGAACGATTCCATATGCGCATTGTCCGTGCAGTGTTTAGGCCGATTCATACTGGGTCTGATGCCGTGCCTACCTAGCTCGTTCTGGATCAAGTACGCGCCATACTCCACTCCACGATCCGTATGGAATATTAGACCGGAACACGGCATTCGCACCCGTAAAGCATGGCGCAAGGCCCTCAGAGTCAGATTAGCTGTCTTCCTGTCCCCCAGCGACCAGCCAATCACCTTCCTCGAATAGACATCCAACACGACCGCCAGGTACTGCCATTGCCGGTTAACCTTGATATAAGTGAGATCCGCTACCCACTGCTGATTTACCCCGGTTGGAGCGGGCCTATTCAGGCGCAGGTTCTTGTGGCGTTGATAGAATCGCTCCACCCCCGGCACCCTGCGGTACAGCTTTGCCACACGCCCCACCAGCGAAGCCTCCCTCATCAGCCTCTCAACACGCTTACGGGCCAATCCGGACGCCTTCGTGACGCAAGGCCTGATGCACTCTCGGGCTGCCATAGACGCCCCGGCAATCCCCATGGATCCGGCGCACTTTCTTCAGCAAGCATCTATCTTCTCGGGCTCGTGGCGGCTCCTTGCGTTTGCACCACGCATAGTAGCCACTCCTCGACACACCCAACCAATTGCACAGGTACCTGACGCCTAGTCTTCGTCCGTGTTCCTGGATGAATCCAAATCGCTCTGATGTCGATCCGACAGATACCGTTGCCACTTTTTTAGAAGGTCATTTTCCTTCTGCAAGCGGGTGTTTTCCCGTTTGAGCTTATCGAGCTCTTTCAACTCCTCGCCGGAGGGAGCTTTCTTTTCTTTCATCACACCAACACGCTTTCGGCCATCTGGCTTGATCTTTCCTTCACGGTATTCCTTGCGCCACCTCGAAAGCATCATCGGGTGGATATCCAACCCAGCCGCCACTTGCTGAACCTGAATGCCTTCCTGACAGCTAAGCTCAACGGCCTTTACTTTAAAGTCTGTCGAATACCGCCAAGTCTTTCTCGGATTGTTGTATCGGGGCATATGCCACCTCCTCTGATTAAGAGAAGGTGTCCACTAAAGCGGGGGAACTACACACCCGCATACTGACGCCCTGTTAACCAACCGCTGCTTTAGAAAGCTCGCGCCTTTGGCAGGGCTTATCACTTTTTTCGACGGCTTCCTTACGTAGCTCAGACTTGAGGCGCTCCTCAGCGTACATCTTTTTCAGCCGCCGATTCTCTATCTTCAAGCTCCTTCAGGCTAGCCATTATTGAGGCATCCGTGCCACCGTATTTGCTGCGCTACTTGTAAATTTAGCACTGCTCAGCTATTCCCGGCACAGCTCAGGTACCGGAACACCGCCTTCGGTTTGCTTGAGAATAGCCATGACTTGGTTGTCAGTAAATTTTGATCGTTTAATGCAAAACCTTCTGCGCATAGAGCACGAGAATACTCTAATTTTGGCTCCTGCTAATTCCTGGGGGATTATGCCGATATCAATCAGAGATTGCCCGCGCTCAGCGAGTAAAACAAGGCGGGGAAGAAAACGGCCAGCCCCTGCTAACACGCGGCAGCCTCTTCTATCACTGCGACACTCCCAGCGAAGGGGAAATGCTGGCCGCTAGCCACGAGCACGGATGGTGGCGAACCATACATGAGTTGGATGAGGGTACTAGGTCCATCATTGATCGTCCGTTCTGGACGCCCCCGTTTATGTCGGACAAAGAGCCCACTTTCGTTGATCCCCCTTCATTGATTGACTATGTTGGATCAAACTCTCGCCCCTCATGGTCACAAACCCTCTCCATGACCAACCGGGCTTCATTATACCTGTCAGCTGGCCGACCCTATGAAATCACAACAACCGCCGGCCTTAGTTAATGATCAAGGCCAGGTCGCTTTCGGCGTATTCCCGCACACTGTTGCTACCATCAACGGTCGTGAAGCGGATTATCGCACCCCCATGGGCAAGCCGGCGTCGTCTTTTACTCGGCATTTTCATTACAAGCAGTTCCAGTACTTCGGCATTATCAGCGATGAACTTCTAGCCGGTTGCGCATTTGCCCACACGGCCTACTTGGGCATGGCTTTTTTCTATCTTTTTGAGCCGCAAACCGGCGTTCTCCACCAGTATACTTGGCGCTCACCATTAGGCAAAGGGTTGCACATGTCGCCTTCTCCACGACAAGGAGAAAGCGTATTTCAGCAAAAGAATGTGGTTATCCGCCTCGGTTACCAGCAGGATAGTGTAGGTGCTCTCAGCAAAAGTCTATCAGTGAAGTTAGACGACCTAACCCTCCATGCCCAGATGGACGAAGGCACAGATTTTCAACCCATGTCTTTGTGCACCCGCACCGGTATTAATGGTTGGGTGTATGCCAATAAAGTGGCAGGCAAAGCCGTCACCGGATCACTGCAGCGCCAAGGCAAGCATACTGACCTGACTGCCTTAGATGCCAGCGGGCACCATGATTTTTCCGCCGGCTATATGCGCCGTGAAACCTTTTGGAATTGGGCCTGCCTGTCCACCCGGGTGGGCGACACTCGCGTCGGACTGAACCTATCCTGCGGTGTCAATGAGACAACCTTTTCCGAAAACTGCTTGTGGATTGATAATGTCATGGTCCCTACCGGCGGGGTGCTATTTGATTACAATCGTGATGATCTGATGCAACCTTGGGATATCCATAGCCTCTGCGGGCGGGTAAACCTGCAGTTCACTCCCAACGGGAACCACAAAGAGCGCCTTAATTTGGGCCTCTTTGCCAGCAACTTTAATCAGCTGTTTGGCCACTTCGATGGCGAACTTCGCCTGGATGACGGGCGCCGACTTTGCATCAAACGCCACTACGGTTTTGTCGAGGAGCAATACGCAAAATGGTAGATCAAAAACGCGACACCGATGAAAGTACCGACCAACAAACTTCCACACCGGCAACCTTCAATGAAAAAATCCGCCGGGGTTACTTCTGGATGGTGCAATACTGGCGCGAACTATTTAACTTCAAGTTCGATAAATACATGATCATTCAGGTCCTACCGGGTGTGTATGGTATCGCTCTGGCCGCCATCGCCTTGGTTCTGATTTATTTGTGTGTGGACGCGTTTATGACGTCCACTTGGCGCGGCCTTTTTTACTTTTTCATTGGCGCGCCACTCACTTTCCTAGTAACCGCATCGGTATTACGCGCCCTGCTGGAATTTTACATGGTGATGTTCAAAATTGCTGCTCACGTGGATGAACTGGTGGGGTTACGCGACACGGTTGATCGCTTGTCCGGCATTAGCGACAGCGTCGACGAAATGGTTTCGGTGACCCGTCGCATTCCTTTCTGGCGCACCCTTTCCAGTAGCGACCGCCCCCGCCCGGGCCGAAAAATCAACCCGGAAAACAAAAAGAACGATAACAAGTAACGCCTTCGCCAACAGGGGTTACGGCAGCGCTCTCTGCCGCCCCAGCCTAGACACCCAACAGACTGGTGGAAAGCCTGTATAAACCTAGTTTTCCTGTGTGGCCTCCAGCGCAGTCAGCAACAAGCGCTGGAAAATATGTTCTCGAACCCCTTCCGGCTTGTTAAGTTCCATACGTTTCAATTGCGCAGCAAACTCGGACGGGCTGCCATCGTGGAATAACGCCCTGCGTCCCAATTTCAGGTACTCCTTGTGACTCACTTTTTCTTTCAACCAAGTTAACGCTGTCAACAAGCGTTGCTCGACCTCAGTGAAGTCCGTACCCAGCGGAAACAATGGAAAGCTATCCTTACCGCACCGTTCTGCTATTTCGTGCAGGTGTTCGGGATTATTACGACGATGCACTTCAGGTATTTGGTAATCCTCACGCAATTTACCTGCTGCCTGAGCTTGCTCCATCAGCTCTATCTGAAAACGGCTATCGGCCACGTTTAGCATGGCCATCACCACTTCCTCATCGGTCTTACCACGAAGGTCGGCAACCCCATATTCTGTGATCACTATATCGCGCAAGTGTCGAGGAATGGTGTTATGGCCATAACTGAACACTATATTGCTCATGACCTCGCCAGCGCGTTCTCGCCAGGCTCGTACCATTAAAATAGAACGGGCACCTTCCAGCTCATGGGCCTGGCTGACAAAGTTATACTGCCCGCCTACCCCGCTAAGTACCCTGCCGTTTTCAATTTGATCCGAAGCCACCGCGCCAAGCAAGGTGACGGTGAAAGCGGTATTCACAAAACGGGCATCTTGACGCTGTAACCGTTTGAGGATTTCATCACCATACAAGTGATTGATGAAACTGATCCGGGTCATGTTAATTTGGGCGTGCTCTTGCTTACTCATCTCCCGCAGGCGCGCATAAAAATCACGGGGGCCCAGGAAAAAGCCACCATGCATGACTACCCCCCCAACCAAACGGTCACCGAACACCGCTTTCAGAGCCTCACGGGTGGTGCGATCATCCAGATCATTGGGTACCGTCACCCCATTGGGCAACTGTAATTCATCCCCGTGCTTATCAATTTCATTACGAAAAATGCCAAACCGCTTCAGCGTACGCAATTGCTCCTTATCCAGCCGCCGACTAATTGCTGACTGTTCTCGCAAAGCATCCAGCAGTGCCAGCCCCGGGGTGGTCGGGTTATGCATTTCCAACCGTTGCAATGGCGCCCAGTCATACACAGGGCGGCGAATGATGCCGTCATCAATCAGCGTCAACAGCCCATGGGTCATCATTTCGCTACAACCATAAACGCCCTCACGGAAAACACCGGTTCCCCCTTCTTGTTCAATCAGCGCCTCATGCTCCGGTGGCACTGCCCAGGCTTTTACTGCCTTCAAGTAACGGGGGTTATCCTGATCTCGCAAGCGCAAATGGTGCACCAGCGCATCACCCAATGCTCCAATACCGATTTGCAACGTACCGCCATCGCGCACCAAAGTGCTGGCGTGCAGCCCAACGAAATGGTCCTGAATATTCACCGGCATGTTCGGTGTACTGAACAAACGGGTATGTCCTTGCGGATCATCTACCAGTAGATCCATTTCGGGCAGCCACTCCTCCACCCGAGCATCGTTCTCCATAAACGGCAGATCCCGATGCACCTGGCCCACGGCCAAAATGGTTTCACCGGCTTCACGGCGCGCCTTTAACAGCGGCATAAGGTCGAGAGTGACTTCTGGATTGCAGGAAAAACTGTATTCATCGTTGCCGTCTACCTGGCGATGCGCCAACAACTGTGCCACCACATTCACGCCCCGAGCATTGAGGTCTCGCGCCACATGAGTGTAGTTACTGCTAATGTAATGTTGTTGCGCCACATCATTGCCCAGTATGCTGCCTGGCTGCACAAAAAACTCGAATACACGAATATTGGCAGGCAGGTTTCCACGTTTCTGCGCGGCCAAATAGGTTAACTCTTCGTAGTCAGCAAAAAGCCGATCGGCAAACGGATTCAGAAAACGCTTTTCCAAATCGCTGCCAGCACTGGGCTTGCTCAGAGATAAAGCCGTATAGATATCAAGGCTCAAGCGTGTGTCCGCCTCCACACGGGCGTAGAGCGCATTCACAAACCGGTTAGGCTTACCCAGCCCAAGCGGCATGGCTAGGCGAATTTCGCCACCAGTGGCCTCAATAACCCGATCCACCGCCAGCTCTACCTGATTAATTCGATCCGTCACAACATCTCCTTGTTTTTAATCGGCTTACTGACTCAACGTGCTCAATGGCTGGCCGTATTAGAGACCAGCGTGACCAACACCACGCCCGTAATAATACAACCCATACCCACCATGGCAGGCACGTCAGGGAGCTGCTTGAAAAACACCGCTCCCACCAACGCAATCAATACGATACCCACTCCTGCCCAAACCGCATAGGCGATACCCATAGGAATAGTGCGCAAGGCTAGGGACAGGGCATAAAAAGCAATGGTATAGCCCACTACGGTGGTCACCGAGGGCCACAACCGGGTAAAGCCCTGAGAGGCATTCAATGCCGACGTGGCCACGACTTCCGCCACAATGGCTAGGGACAAATAGAGGTAACCCATAAAACTCTGCCGCAATGAAAGGCGCTTTCGTTAGGGCTGGCGGTTCACGCCGAAGTCGTCAGCAACTGATCCAACAATGCCTGCCAGTGTGCCAGTTGTTCGCCCGCAAAGTCAGCCTGATTATGTCTCACAATCAGCACCAGTCGCGAGTCACCGTCTTGGTCAGGCCAATCATTCAATGGTGTCATCTCCGGAGCTTGCCCCGCCACCCACTGCACCAGCAAAGGGCCATCCAAGCCGCTTACCTGCAGCAACCCTTTCACCCGCACCAACGCTTCGCCGCATTGCTCTTGTAACTGCTGCAGAGCAGCTTGCCACAGCGCCCAACTCAATCCATAGGGCCAGCGCAAGGAAGCACTAAATAAGTTATGACGCCCCTGGCTCTGTACCGGGCGACTCACCAAACCGGATACCGCAGGCGTAGCAGGATCAACCACCAGCGAAAACAGACCCGTCACCCTGCAGCGTCGCTCAAAAACGTTATCCAGCAATTGCGAACCGGGATCATCGTTGTCCAATCGATATTGCCGTGCTGTCGCATTCAGCTCCCGCAACTGCGACTGCAACCCTTGTAGTGAAGCCTCATCGACCTGCTCTGCCTTGGAAAGCAACAACACATCTGCAGCGTGGATTTGCTCGAGCACTTCGGGGTGGCGGTCAAGCGCATCGGTACCGGCCAGGGTATCCACCACAGTCAGTACAGACTGACAAAAAAAGCGTTTTTTTAACCAGAGATCCTGCTCCAGTGGTGAAATCACACCAAAGGGGTCCGCCGCCCCCGTAGTTTCAATCACCACAGTTTCAAAAGCAGAAATGTCTCCGCTCTTGCGAGCCATGAACAGGTTGCGCAATGTGGTGGACAAGGAGCCCTGAATCACGCAGCACAAGCAGCCCCCAGCCAGTAGCGACACCGGCACATCTCGGCGACCGGTAAGGTACTGGTCGATGCCAATATCACCCAGTTCATTGATGATCAAGGCAACGTTCTTTCGTTCGCGTAACCAACGATTAAGCAGTGTGGTTTTACCGCTACCCAGAAAGCCAGTCAGCACTACAACCGGAATGCGTGGTTCCATGGCGATCAACCCAGCGACCAGGGCAGCTGCTCGCCGGCAAAGAAAGGCACCACCGGCTCACCTGCTGCATCGATTACTGTAGGCACAGCCCAAGGTTTACGCACCAAGGTTACGGTATCAGTGTGGCGAGGCAGGCGATAAAAATCCGCACCGAAGTGACTGGCAAACCCTTCCAGCTTGTCCAGCGCATTGTGTTGCTCTAGGAAGGTCGCATAGAGCGGCAATGCCGCACGAGCTGAATAACAACCGGCACAACCGCAGGCGGCTTCTTTCTTAGTGCGTGCATGGGGTGCAGAATCAGTGCCCAGGAAGAAACGGCTATTGCCTTCAATCACCGCTTTCTGAATAGCTTCTTGATGCTGGCGACGCTTGAGAATCGGCAGACAGTAATTGTGCGGGCGCACGCCTCCCACCAGTAAATCATTGCGGTTCATCAAAAGATGCTGAGGTGTGACCGTCGCCGCTGTAAGCGCATTCGCCTCGCGCACAAAGTTAACGCCTTCTGCCGTGGTCACATGCTCAAAAACAATGCGCAATGCTGGAAATTGGTCACGGATATCCGCTAGGTATCGGTCGATGAATACTCGCTCCCGATCAAAAATATCGACCTCCGCATCGGTGACCTCACCATGCACCAGCAGCGGCACATCGTGCTTCTCCATCGCTTCGTAGAGATGCGTAATTTTGCCCGGGTCGGTCACCCCGCTGTCGGAGTTGGTGGTGGCCCCCGCTGGATAGAGTTTGAACGCATGGACAAAATCACTGTTCGCAGCGCGCTCTACTTCCTGCACCGGAGTGCTATCCGTGAGGTACAACACCATCAACGGCTCAAAGTTCACCCCAGCCGGCACCTGCGCCAGAATCCGCTCACGATACTCGGCGGCCTCGGCCACGGTATTTACCGGCGGTGTCAGATTAGGCATAACAATGGCCCGGCCAAATACATTTGCCGTGGCAGGCACTGTCTCCGCTAACAAATCGCCGTCGCGAAAGTGCAAGTGCCAATCGTCAGGGCGAGCAATAGTCAGGGAGTCGGTCATGGGATCACCTTTTACCATGGAAATGGGGACAGCGGTTCGGGAGCGTAGTGTAGCGCAAGTTCAGGGCTAGGCGGAGTTAGGAAAGCCAATGCTGCGCAGAAGCAGCGCCAGCGGAAACAATACAAAAAAAGCCCCGCATTGCGGGGCTTTTTTGAATATGGCGGAGAGGGCGGGATTCGAACCCGCGATACAGTTTCCCGTATGGCTCCTTAGCAGGGAGCTGGTTTCAGCCACTCACCCACCTCTCCGGAATGCGGTACTGCTTGTGGTCTGGTGGTGAACGCTCTTAATCGGCCCTGTCACCAAACTCGCCGCGCATGATAACGACTTTGCGAACAAAATACAGCTCAAAAATCAGGCAGACTCGCCATCTGATGATTTTTCGTGCTGAATTCGCTGATAAATTTCTTCACGGTGCACGGCAACTTCTTTTGGCGCATTCACACCAATACGAACTTGATTGCCTTTTACTCCCAGCACAGTAACAGTGACTTCGTCACCCACCATCAAGGTCTCACCAACTCGACGCGTAAGAATTAACATATGATCCCTCCTGGGGTCCTTTCATTTCCGTGAGCGCTTTCCGTACCTAAGGCTCGCGGGTTGCCGTCCTTGACGACTCCTTGGTGTAGAGACCTTTACCCACCCCTGGCACGGGGCCGATAGTATGCCTGAATCACATTCTCAAGTCTTGCCGTGAAAGGGGGCTAGACCGACCGGTCGTCGCCCCACACCTACCTGATGGTATGTCGCTCAGACGCCGGGCTGATCCAGCTCGAAGGCGGAGTGCAGGGCACGGACTGCCAGCTCCAGATACTTCTCGGCGATGACCACTGACACTTTGATCTCAGAGGTGGAAATCATTTCGATATTGACACCTTCGGTAGCGAGCGCTTGAAACATTTTGGACGCCACGCCAGCATGAGAACGCATGCCCACGCCCACCAAAGAGACTTTGGCAATCTTGTCATCGCCGATGATTTCCGGGTTACCCAGCTCTTCAGACGCATTACGCAGGGCTTCCTGAGCGCGGGCAAAATCGTTGCGATGCACAGTAAAAGTGAAATCGGCAGCACCGTCTTTACCTACGTTCTGTACGATCATGTCCACTTCAATGTTTTCTGCACTCACCGGGCCGAGGATTTTGTAGGCAATACCCGGGGTATCCGGGGCGCCACGCACGATGATCTTGGCTTCATCACGGGTAAAGGCAATTCCGGAGATTACCGGCTTTTCCATATCAACCTCGTCTTCGACGGTAATAAGTGTCCCAGGGCCATCCTGGAAACTGGACAAAACACGCAGCGGCACATTGTATTTGCCGGCGAATTCCACAGAACGGATCTGCAGAACCTTGGAACCCTGGCTAGCCATTTCCAACATTTCCTCGAAGGTAATGCTGTCTAGGCGGCGGGCGTTATCCACTACTCGTGGGTCGGTGGTGTACACACCATCCACATCGGTGTAAATCTGGCACTCATCCGCCTTCAGCGCAGCAGCCAACGCTACCGCGGTGGTATCGGAGCCACCACGGCCCAGCGTAGTAATGTTGCCGTCATTATCAACACCTTGGAAACCCGCCACCACTACCACACTGCCACCATCCAGATCGGCGCGAACCTTCTTGTCGTCGATCTCTTCGATGCGGGCCTTGGAGTAGGTATTGTCGGTGCGCAGAGGAATCTGGCTGCCGGTGTAGGAGCGGGCATTGAGGCCTTGCTTCTGCAGCGCCATGGATAACAGGGCGATAGTGACCTGTTCGCCGGTAGAGACCAGCACGTCCATTTCCCGTGGAGAGGGTTTGTCGGTAACGCCGTTGGCCAGCTCGATGAGCCGGTTGGTTTCCCCACTCATTGCGGAAACCACGACGACCACTTGGTCACCCCGTTTGTGAAAGCCCGCTACCTTCTCGGCAACGGCCTGGATACGTTCGACTGTACCTACCGAGGTACCGCCGTATTTCTGCACGATAAGAGCCATAAAGTCGCTTTTTCTGCAAAAAGGAGCGCGAAACTATACCAGAGACGCGCCACCATTTCATGTTGAGGTGGTGTGGAGGAATGAATTTGAGCCTCATTCCGCCACCAAAGTGGGTTTTCTTGGCCAAAAATACCCCGCATTAGTGGCCCAGCAGCCCTACTCGGCCACCCAGGCCTTTACACTTTCCAGCGCCCCGGGCAGCGCAGCGGGATTATTACCGCCACCCTGGGCCATGTCCGGGCGACCACCGCCGCGACCATCAACTTGTTCGGCCACGAACTTGAGCAGATCACCCGCTTTGTATTTGGTGGTCAGGTCCTTAGTAACACCGGCCACCAAAGCCACTTTTTCGCCTTCCACTGCTGCCAACACAATCACCGCGGAACCCAACTTGTCTTTCAGCTTGTCCATAGTGACCCGCAAGGTTTTACCATCGGCACCATCAATCTGCGTCGCCAACACCTTCACACCATTAATATCCTGTACTTCACTGGTCAAGTCACCACCGGCGCCGCTGGCCAATTTCTGCTTGAGACGCTCGATCTCTTTTTCCAGTTCACGGACTTTCTGTGCCTGGCTACGCACGCGATCAGCAGCATTATCCAGCGAGCTTTTCACCGTGGCCGCAATCTCGCTGAGCGCGCGCTCCTGTCGGCGCATCACCGCTAGCGCATGCTCACCGGTGACCGCTTCAATACGCCGCACACCTGCCGCTGCGGAGGCTTCCAGAGTAATGCGGAATAATCCAATATCACCGGTGCGGTTTACGTGGGTGCCGCCACACAATTCTTTGGAAAAACCGTCACTGCCCATACTCAGCACACGCACCTGATCATCGTATTTCTCACCAAACAGTGCCATGGCACCGGCTTCACGGGCGGACTCAATATCCATCAACTCCGTAGTTACCGCAGTGTTAGCGAGGATCTGACGATTCACCAGAATTTCAATCTCTTCACGCTGGGCTTCGCTGACCGCTTCTCCATGGGAGAAATCAAACCGCAGATAGTCCGCCGATACTAACGATCCTTTCTGCTGTACATGCTCGCCCAACACGTTACGCAGGGCGGCGTGCATAAGGTGGGTTGCGGAATGATTACGCATCACCGCAAGACGACGATCCACATCCACACAGGCCGACACCTTGCCACCAATGGTCAAGCTGCCGCTTACCTGCTTGCCCACATGCACATGTGCTCCCTGACGCTTACGGGTATCGGTGACCATGAAGCGGGCTTCATCCGCAATTAGAGCACCGGTATCACCCACCTGCCCACCGGATTCCGCATAGAACGGCGTACGATCCAGCACCACCATGCCTTCTTCGCCGGCATTGAGGGTGTCCACAGCGGCGCCGTCCTTGTATAAAGCAACCACCGTATTGTCATCGGCCAATTTCTCGTAACCGGAAAAATCGGTTATCGCATCGATATTCAGGCGATCGCTGTAATCATTGGCAAAGCTACCGGCACCACGGGCCCGCTCTCGCTGGGCAGCCATGGCGGCCTCAAACCCGTCCATATCCACGCTCAAATCGCGCTCACGGGCTACATCCGCGGTCAGATCCGGTGGAAAGCCATGGGTATCGTAGAGGTTAAACAGCACGTCACCGGGCAACACCCTACCATCAAGCTGCTCAATGGCACTTTCCAGTACTTTCATGCCCGCAGCCAAAGTGCGGCCAAATTGCTCTTCTTCCGCCAGTAGGGCCTTTTCAATTCTCGTCTGTTCCCGGCCCAGCTCCGGGTAGGCCTCACCCATCTCCGCCACCAGTGCGGCCACCAAGGTGGAAAAGAACGGTTTGTCCTGCCCTAGCTTGTGGCCATGGCGCAGGGCGCGACGAATGATGCGGCGCAATACATAGCCACGACCTTCGTTGGAAGGAATCACCCCATCACAAATCAAAAAACTGGCTGAACGAATATGGTCTGCGATCACGCGCAGTGATTTCTCTTCCAGATCAGTACAGCCCGTGGCCTTGGCCGCAGCTTGCAACAATGCCTGAAACAGATCGATCTCGTAGTTGGAATGTACGCCCTGCAGCACTGCGGCAATGCGCTCCAGGCCCATGCCGGTATCAACACTGGGCTTAGGCAGAGGCTGCAGTTCCCCATCTGGCTGGCGGTCATACTGCATGAACACCAGGTTCCATATCTCGATATAGCGATCCAGATCCTCATCTGCAGAACCCGGTGGGCCACCGGGCACATCGGCGCCGTGGTCATAAAAAATTTCAGAGCTCGGGCCGCATGGGCCGGTATCGCCCATTTGCCAAAAATTGTCTTCGTCCAACCGTGAAAAGCGCTCGGCACTGACTCCCATTTCTTTTAGCCAGATATCAGCGGCTTCATCGTCGGAAACATGCACAGTAACCCACAGCCGCTCTTCCGGTAGCCCCAAGGTGCCAGTGAGGAACTCCCAGGCAAACTTGATCGCTTCGCGCTTGAAATAGTCCCCGAAGCTGAAGTTGCCCAGCATCTCGAAGAAGGTGTGATGCCGCGCCGTATAACCCACGTTTTCCAGGTCATTGTGCTTACCGCCGGCGCGGACACAGCGCTGGGAGCTTGTAGCACGCGTGTAATCCCGGGACTCACGTCCCAGAAAAACATCCTTGAACTGGTTCATGCCCGCGTTAGTAAACAACAGTGTCGGGTCATTAGCAGGTACCAGTGAGGAGGACGACACCTTGGTGTGCCCCTGGCTGGCAAAATAGTCCAGAAAGGCCTGGCGTAATTCAGCACTTTTCATAAGAGAAACGTTTTCTTGGCTGGCGGTCAGAGGCGCCGAGTATACCGCCCTCAAGGCGTGGTTGCGATGGTGACAAGTTAACCTGAAGCAACAAACCCCAAGCGGCAACAAAGAAGCATCACCTGTAAAGCTGACAGACCCTGGCCACGTACAAACCTGAGAGGAAAAATACGGTCATAAGCGCTCCCCGCTCACCCTCTTTCTTCTCGCACCTTATGGGGTATGGTTTGAAGCTCACCCCTTGATTGCCGCGGCTAGGCATACTGCCAACACCATCACCAGCAAAATACGCTTGAGCACACGTGGGGACACGGCGTGAGCAAAGCTGACCCCAAGCCGAACGCCAATCAGACTACCCGCCGCAACCACCAGCCCAGGCAACCAGGCCACCTGCCCCCGGGCCACAAAGATAGCCAGCGCTAATATGGTGAAGCTGCCCGTGATAGCCAGTTTCAACGCATTACTGCGTAGCAGGTCGTAGCGTAACTGCCCGGCAAGCACCGCCAGTAACACGAAGCCCACGCCCGCTTGAACAAAACCACCATAGGCTCCAGCGAAAAACAGCCCTATCCAGCCCGACAGGCTGGTATTAGGAGACAATGGCACTGAGTTCGGGTCCGGTGACATCTGCGACGGGCGCAGCACCATTAGTAACGCGACCACCACCAGCGTAATTAGAAGCACAGGCTTAAGAATAGTTTCGGGAAGAAAGGCTGCTGCCAGCGCCCCCACCAATGTTCCCAGCAAGCTCGGCACCAATATCGCGGGCAGATCGGCAAAGGGCATAGAGCCACGTTTATTGAATTGGCGCACCGCTTCCGCGCTTTGAATCAACACTGCAACGCGCATGGTACCGTTGGCCAGGGCCGCACTCATGCCGCTGAGCATTAACAGTGGCAAGATCAGCAAACCGCCGCCTCCTGCCAGAGTGTTGATAAAACCTGCCAACACACCAGCGCCTAGCATGGCAGCCACCAGCCAAGGATCAGACAGGTATTCCATGAAAAATCTCACACACGCATTAAAAACGCAGAATACGCCGCCAAGAAGATGCTCACCAGAGCACAACACATATACTCCCGCCCAATCGCATTCCCGCGCTAAGAGCATGAGCAACGCTAGCGGCACGCTCACCTAAGGGCATCTCTATCTGTCCTGTGCGCTCTGTGGCGAAAGTGCTTTTGGTCCTGGCTTGAATTTCGCCGCCAGCAACGCAACGGGGGAGCACTTGAAAGCACAAGAAAACAGCAGACTTAATCCTGTTCAGCGTCCTGCATATCCAGCGCAGCGAAGCTCTGTTCCGCATTAAAGCCGCGACTTTGCAGAAAACGTAGCTGCTTGGCTTTTTCTTTCTGGTCTTCGGGGTAGTGCCGGAAACGGCGGGCACGAACGTCTTTCGCCAGCGCGAACCAATCTACCTCGGCATTCTCTAGCGCTTCAGCAATCCAGTCATTCTCAACGCCTTTTAGCTGCAGTTCCTGACGAATCCGCAACATCCCCTGCCCTCGCTCAATACGCGCGCGCACAAAAAAACCGGCAAAGCGCCGGTCATCGATAAAATCGTGCTCCTCACACCAGGCTAGCACCGCCTCCAGCGCCGGCTGATCCCCCAGGCGCTGTTGCAGCTTGGTGACAAGCTCACGGCGGGAGTGATCGCGCCGGGCCAGCAGGGCAACTGCCCGCTGGCGCAACTCGGCTTCGGTCAGCGGCTCACTCATCGTCAGCGGGGGCGGCCTCTTCTGCCGGGGCTTCAGCTGTAGGGTCCGGCAACAGGCGGGCCCGGATTTCGGTTTCAATTTCTTCGGCAATGGCCGGGTTTTCTCGCAGGTACTCGCAGGCGTTCTGCTTACCTTGGCCAATCTTGTCGCCTTTGTAGGCATACCAGGCGCCAGATTTGTCCACCAACCCCTGTTGAACACCCAAGTCCAACACTTCTCCCAGCTGATTAATGCCCTGGCCGTAGAGAATCTGGAACTCAGCCTGACGGAACGGCGGCGACACCTTGTTTTTCACCACCTTCACCCGGGTTTCGTTACCGGTTACTTCGTCGCCCTGCTTCACCGCACCAATACGGCGGATATCCAAGCGTACAGAGGAGTAGAACTTCAGGGCATTACCACCGGTGGTGGTTTCCGGGTTACCAAACATCACACCAATCTTCATGCGAATCTGGTTAATGAAGACCACCAGTGTATTGGCGTTTTTCACATTACCGGTAATTTTACGCAGCGCCTGGCTCATCAGACGAGCCTGCAACCCCACGTGGGTGTCACCCATTTCCCCTTCGATTTCAGCTTTCGGCACCAGCGCCGCCACAGAATCGACGATGACCACATCCACCGCGCCCGATCGCACCAGCATATCGGTGATTTCCAGTGCCTGCTCTCCGGTGTCTGGCTGGGAAACAATCAGGTCGTCCACGTTTACGCCCAGCTTTTCTGCGTAATCCGGGTCTAGCGCATGCTCAGCATCCACGAAGGCACAGGTGGCGCCTTTTTTTTGAGCTTGGGCAATCACGCTCAATGTCAGGGTGGTTTTTCCGGAGGATTCAGGGCCATAAATCTCGACAATACGGCCCTTGGGCAGACCGCCAATACCCAAGGCAACATCCAGCCCCAGTGAGCCGGTCGAGATGGAGGGCATGCGCTCACGCTTGCGATCGCCCATGCGCATGACAGAACCTTTGCCAAATTGGCGCTCAATCTGTGACAGCGCAGCGGACAGCGCCTTACTTTTATCGCTCATTGTGACCCCTCTCCGTGTTCGGCGCGTCATTCATTGACGCTAACCGTATCTAACCGTATCCGACCCGCCTTATCTGACCTTTCGACCAGCACTGGCGTTATGGACAGTATTATGAACAACATTGGCTGTGCATTGCAACCTTCCAGATCGTTGTCTGGTCTGCCCCGCCTCAGCAGGGCTGAAAGGAATAGCCTGATTGTGGCTACTTGAGACGGGCATTCAAGCCCAGAATGGCGTGCAGGATGGTCTGCTGACGGACGGCATCGCGATCCCCGTCGAATTGGAAACAGCGAGCTTCTGCATGACCCAGCTTCTGCCCCCAGGCAATCCAGACGGTGCCCACCGGCTTATCTGGCGTGCCGCCATCCGGCCCGGCGATACCCGTCACCGCCACACTCACATGGGCACGGGAATGGCTAATAGCGCCCCGCGCCATGTCCAGTGCCGTTGCTTCACTAACCGCGCCCGAGGTCGCCAACGTGGAGGCCGGCACGCCAAGCATCTCTTGCTTAGCCTCATTAGAATAGGTGACAAAACCCCGATCGAACCAAGTGGATGCGCCGGACAGGCTGGTGAGCGTCTGGGCAATGCCCCCCCCGGTACAGGACTCCGCAGTGGCCAACAGCAAACGTTGTTTTTGCAGGGCACCGGCCAGTGCGACGGCGGCGGCGAGGATGTCGTTATCCAGCACAGGGCATTCTCCGTTGCGGATTGACGATTGCAGGACTGGAATCAGCCCAGATCCACGTTGTGATAGACGTTCTGAACGTCATCCAAATCATTCAACATGGCCATGAATTTATCGAACATGTCCATGTCTTCGGCGCTGATGGTGGTGTAACTCTGCGGAATAAACTGAATTTCATCCACCTCGAATTCCAATTCCCCGAAGGCCTCGACCAGCGCCTGCTTAGCCTTGAAATACTCGGTGTTAGGCGTGAACACCGTCAGCATACCGTTATCGTTTTCTATTTCGCTGACATCCACATCCGCATCCATCAGGGCTTCGAGCACCGCATCTTCATCTTCGTGGGCAAAAACGAAAATCGCCACGTGATCGAACATGTGGCTCACCGTACCCTGGGTACCGATCTTACATTTGGTCTTGGTAAAGGCCATACGCACATCACCAAAGGTACGATTCGGGTTATCAGTGAGGCATTCAATCAGTGCCATGCTGCCACCAGGGCCATAGCCTTCATAGCGGGCCGGGGAGTAATCCTCACCGCCACCCCCTTTAGCCTTGTCGAGGGCTTTATCAATCACATGACCGGGCACCTGATCTTTTTTGGCGCGTTCAATCAGGCTGCGTAATGCCAGATTCGCAGTAGGGTCCACACCACCGGATTTCGCGCTAACGTAGATTTCCCGACCATAGCGGCTGTACACCTTGGCTTTCATGTCCGAGGTTTTCGCCATGGATTCTTTGCGGTTTTGGTAGGCGCGGCCCATAGACATCTTGCTCCAGAGGAATTAGTTGCCCGGTATTTTAAGGGAAGATGCAGGCGAGAAGAACAAAAGAGCGGTTGGGAGTGGCAATTTAACGTACGCCTCATAAACCTTCGATTACATCGATACACCTACTCCACCAGAACACAGCCCCCTGAGGGATGCGGCAGCATGGGCTCCATACGCGAACCCGTTAGCATGCCGGCAACGTGCGGTTAAGGGGAAAAACATACAGCAGAAATGCCCGTTGATTATCGACTCAATCCCCAAGCTGCAATGTTGTTAGGGAGCCTCTATACATCAAGTCACCATTACCGAATCAAGGCTCCAGTTCCACCAGCGATTCTTCGAGATAAACCAGAAAACGCTGAATATGAGGCAACGTGTCACGGCAACCGATCACGCCAAACTCAAGGCTATTCTTGTAGCTCACCACAGTGATATTTAGGGCGTAACCATGCAGAACCAATGACACCGGATAGGTAGCCAACATCTCCGCACCATTGAGATGAAGCGTTTCCTTCGGCCCCGGCACATTGGAAATCACTAGGTTAAACATGGGGCTTACGCGCCCGGACAGGCCCGTGACCTGCCCCAAAGACAGCGGCATATTGGTCAGCACCGTATAAACATCGATCTCGGACTTCTGCATATCACCAAGCCGAGATTTCACCGCTTTCATGGAATCCTGGATTGCGGCCAGCCGATTCAGCGGCTGAGCAATATGCGTACCCAGGCTTACCTGAACCGTAGTAATGGCATTGCCACCCTCACCAGCCTGATCCGCACTACGCAAGGCTACTGGCACCTGGGCCACCAACGGCTGATCGGACAAGGCATCCTGACTGAGCAGATAGCGACGCAGCGCGCCGCCACACATGGCAAGGAAAATATCATTCACCGTACCGCCATGCTGTTTGCCCGCGGCTTTAATCCGCGACAGCGACCACGACTGGGCAGCAAAGCGTCGCGCGCCCGTCACCCGGCGGTTTAGCTGGGTTTTCGGCGCCCGATAGATAGTCTTTACGTTGCCATCCTTGGGCTGTCGCAGCAGGTCCACAAGCTGACCACCACCTCGGCGCAGGTTATTCATTGTTCCTTTCATGCCGGCATTCGCCGCTGCAGCGCCACGGCTCTTTCTCGGTTTCTTCTCTGCATCCCACTCGCCAGACCAAGGGGCGGGTAAACGGTCTTCGGCACAAGTAGCTAGGCGAGACTGCATTAGGTGCATCCCTGCCACCCCATCCACCATGGAGTGATGCATCTTGGTATAAAGAGCGAAACGGTTTCCCTCCAACCCCTCGATCAAATAGCTCTCCCACAACGGGCGGCTAGGATCCAAACGCTGGGCGTGCAACCGCGATACTAACGCCAACAGCTCACGCACCCGTCCCGGCCGAGGCAAGGCAGAATGCCGTACGTGGTAGTCAATATCGAAATTTTTGTCTTCCACCCAAGTAGCATCTAAGTACAGGGGCAAATGAGACTGAATCTTTTGGTTAAATGGGCGGCAGATGCTATCCACATCCACCAGGTATCGATAGATACTTTCCACATAATCCTCAGGAGCACCTTCTGGAATGGCAAACAACGCCAGCCCCCCCACATGCATAGGGGTTTCCCGGGTCTCCATCATTAACCAGCCGGAATCCATAATAGACAATTTACGGGCCATGCTTGCTGCTCCTTATTGTTATCCGTATCGCAGTGGCCTGACACCTAGGGTAGGCTCGAACGTCCTATCATCCGGATTTTTAACCCCAGAGCATTAGCAAAATCGTTGCGTTTGGTTATCAACAGTGAGCCAAAGATATCCATTGCCGCGCCTATCAGCGCTCGGAAGTCTCTGATATCACTTTAATAGCAACGCATCTCCTATCGGATGAAACACCGAGGCACTATCAATCAACGAACGCGCAGTCAGCGGCTCAACCCCATACACTTCAGTACGAACCCCCGGGTTAGCGCCAACTCGCGTTAGTAACACATCAAAATCTCCGTCCCCGGAAAGCAACACCACCGTATCCACCTCTGGAGCCAGCGTCATCACATCCACCGCAATGCCCACATCCCAGTCACCCTTGCTGGAACCGTCACTGCGCTGAATATAGGGTTTGAGTTTAACCGTGAAGCCAATGTGTTTAAGCGCATCCTGAAATTTCGTCTGCCCGTCGTCGCCACGGTGAGTGGCATAGGCCAATGCGTGAACTATTTCGCCCTGCGCCGACAGCTGCTGCCAAAGCGCCCGATAATTGAAAGGCCGCCCAAAAGCTTGGCGGGTGGTGTAATAAATATTCTGGACGTCAGCAAAGACGGCGATGCGAGGCATATACATTCCGGTTAGCGAGACTTTTTGAATGCGCTTCGGTGGAGATCACCGCCCTTTCCAAAGCGGCCCATTGCGGCTCTTTACCGTAACTTACTACAGCAACATGCCCTCAGCATCTACACCCATGCCGCCACTTACACCAAGAAATACAATATTAGCAATGCCAGCAAAATGATCGAGACGTTCAAACCCGTCCTAGAAAAATAAGTATCACTGGCGGATAGTGTCGAAGCACTACTGGCAGGAATATGGTCCCGAGTGTCGACGTCAACCATCATCGCTTCCAATTGGATGGCAACAACAATAACCGTCACAGGAGAATTAATTCATGATTTTGCACAAACCTGAACTGGTTGAGAAATATACGAACATGGGGCACTGGGGGGACAAGACCCTGCTCCAGCGCGCTGCCGCCAATTGTATCGCCCACCCAGAGCGAGAAGCGGTGGTGGATCCCCCCAACCGGAACGAGCTGGTGGGCACCCCCGCCCAGCGCCTCACCTGGGCAGAGTTCGGCCAGGCAGTGGATGCTACGGCAGCAGAATTGTCGCGCCGCGGCTTTGGTAAGGACGACGTATTAGTGGCCCAGTTACCCAACGTGTGGGAGCTGGCCATGTTGTACCTAGCCGCAGCAAAGGCCGGCGGCTTGCTTTCTGCACTGCCTATGCAATGGCGAAGCAAGGATGTGGGTTATGTGAAAAAAATGACCGAGGCCCGTTTCTACGCGTCGGCTGAGAGCTTTCACGGCTTTGATTACCAAGCTCTAGGCCAGGAGCTGGGTTTCGAGCACTACATTGGCCTGAAAGAACTGACCGATATTGCCCGCAGCAAACCCAGCCAGGGACCTGAGGTGCCAGTAGAAGCCAATGATATTTTTACGCTGTGCTGGACATCTGGCACTGAGGCAGACCCTAAAGGCTGCCCCATGAGCCACAACAACTGGGAGTACATGATTAACCTCGTGTTCACCACCTGTGGCTTGCAGCAGGGCGACCGGATTCTATGCGTGGCGCCCCTGGTAAACATGACAGCGGTGGGGGTGAACTACGTACCTTGGCTAGCGGCAGCAGGGACCCTAGTGCTGCACCATCCCATCACGCCGGAGATCTTGCTGCGCCAGCTTACCGAAGAGCGCATTCAATATACCATCCTAGTACCGGCGATGCTGAACATGATCGCCAAACTGCCCAACGTGGACCAGCTCGATCTGTCCAGCGTGCGGACCATCACCACCGGGTCAGCACCGCCTTCTGCCTGGTCCATGCAGGAGTTCAAGCGCCGCTGGGATATCGACATCGTCAATATCTGGGGCCAGAACGAAGGCTCCTGCCTAGTGGCCGGCCCCGCCGACGTACCTGACCTGGCTATGCGGGTGGATCATCTACCCTGGTGGGGCAGAGAAAGCGTCGAATGGCCCTCCGGCATCAATGGCATTGAAGTGAAGATTCTCGGCGACCAGGATGAGGAAATCACCGAGCCCGGAGGCATCGGAGAGCTTTGCTACCGAAGCCCGGGGGTCTTTGCCGGTTACTTCCAACGCCCGGACATCACCGAGCAGTCTTTCACCGCTGACGGTTTCTTCCGCACCGGAGACCTGTTCATTGTGCAAAATGCCAACCACGTAGGCTTTTACGATCGCAAGAAAGACATGGTGATCCGCGGAGGCTTCAACATCTCCAGTGTCGAGGTGGAAAACGCCGTGCTTGGCTTTGATAAGGTGCAAGACGTGGCCGTCATACCCCACCCGGACGAAATCATGGGGGAGCGTGTCTGCATTTGCGTGGTGCCTGCGGATGAGAGCCATCCGCCAGCGTTAGAGGAAATCAATGACTACCTGAAGAGTCAGGGTATGAGTGTTTACAAGCTTCCCGAAAAGATGAGGCTAGTAGATGTCATTCCCCGCAATCCGATAGGTAAGATCATGAAGAAAGAATTGCGGGCTCAGTAACGCAAAAGGGCCGGAATGTTGTCTTCCGGCCCGTTTTATTGCACTTCTATATCCATTTTTACAGGCTGTACTCATCGGGGACACGCACAAAATCAAGACAGAAATAATCCGGTTACCTGACTCAAACACCAGTTGTTCACTCCCCCTTCTGTTGAGCACGGGTTCTCATTGATTTCGGCCAGGGGCAGTGGACATGTAATCCCCCCGAAAATTAATCGAGG